>NZ_JBSSBG010000002.1:0-468006 GCF_054968445.1 Polaribacter sp. M10 | reverse complement strand
ATTGATAAAGGTTTTCATTGTAGACCCCAAATTCTTTAATTTGAGAACCTTTCTGTCCTACGGCTACCCAATGACTTCGACTACCGATGTCAATTCCAGCAGCATTTTTGTTAATTACATCTAATGTGATTTTATCATCCATAAAATTTAAATTTAAAAAGCTCTAAGAGAATGTGCTTTAGGCAAAGAGATTATTCTGAACGGGATCCACACAAAGTGTGGTCGCCAATGTACTGTTGGCAAACATTCTAACCAGGATTGCGCTCGTGCTTACATTAAGCAGCAACACTTTGAAAAACGGTCTTACAAAGAGCTGAATATTAAGTCAGTAATTTACAAATTTTACGTTAGCCTACGTACTGAGGAGTTTTTGGGTTTCTATGGGGGATTGCTCGTAACGTTACTACAACCTCTTTTATAGATAATACAACCACAATTAATGGAGAGTATTTTTATAAAATTAAAGCTGTAGATAATTCTTTAAATTACTCTGCCTATTCTAACGAAGTTTCTGCAACTACCACAGGAGCTAATACACTTATTGCACATTATGAGTTTGAACAAAATCTTTTAGATAAAACAACAAACTTAAACCATACAGCAGGATCAGGAACAATTTCTTATAGTTCTGGTGAAGTGGGTTCTGATGCCTTAGAATTAAATGGAGTTGATAATTTCTTACAATTACCTCCAGATATTGCAAATCAAGAACAAATTACAGTGGCAACCTGGGTTTATTGGAATGGTGGAAATATTTGGCAACGTGTTTTCGACTTTGGAAATAGCCAAGATCAATTTATGTTTATTTCTCCTTATTCTGGTGCTGGTACAGTACGTTTTGGTATTAATAATGGTAATGGCTTAGAAACTTTAAATTCTGATGCAAAACTAACAGAAGGTGCATGGTCTCATGTTGCTGTAACTTTAAGTACAGATACAGCTCGTTTATATGTAAATGGTGTTCTTGCAGATGAATCTAGCGCCATAATGGCCAGACCAATAGATTTTAAACCAATGTTTAATTATATTGGTAAAAGTCAATTTACAAATGATCCTTTATTAAATGGTAAAATAGACGATTTTAGAATTTATAATTATGCTTTATCAGCCTCAGATATTGCTGCCCTTTACAATAAATCACTCTCTCTAGAAGAATGTGGCAATAATTGTATTGATGGTTTAACTTATGGACCTATACCCGCTAGCGATGTTTTAAAATTTAATTTCAACAATAATAATTCTACTTTAAAAGTATCTGTGTATGATGTAAATGGAAGATTATTAATGAATAGAAATATAACACGTAGTAAAGAATTAAATGTATCTAAATTACCTTCTGGAATGTATATTTTAAAGCTAAATCAAAGCAACAAAATAGCCATTAAAAAACTTTTAGTTAAACATTAATTACAAGTAGATTTTAAAAATTTTCTTTAAAATAAATAATAAAAATGGGAATGCTAACTTATGCAGTTGGCATTCCTTTTTTTTATTGATTTTGATGTACAATAATATGTTAAACTTAAAGTATAAAAAATATAATTTTATAAATTTTAACTGGGTTTAAAGCATTCTGACCAAAGAATTAAACTATGAAAAGTCTAATCCTGTAATTTTTAACTTACACACTTGATGGGAAAGTGTCGAAAAATGTCATTATTTTACCACCATCTTCTAATGTTATAGTTATGATACTTAGCTTTTGCCACGCTTATTTTTTCTATTATGTCTAAAGCTCGTAAGTTGTAGTTATTAATGTTCTCTTGTTTTTTTAGCTCAAATTCCCATTTTTTAGCAGCTTCTTTTTCAAGAGATTTATTAATTAATTGAAACAATTTCTTAGCTTCAGAATAACAAGAAGATGCAGGGTCAATTTCACTTAAATATTCTCCAGCTTCTTTTGCTGCCTCATAATCTAAACCATAATTCCAAGCATTCTCTGCTTTGGTTATTAGATTTTTACACTCGCTATCTATTTTTCTTTTGTAAATAGGTTTTAGCTTATTAGATGCATATGCATAACACTTACTTATTTCTTTAGGAATAGAATTTAAAACAATTAATGCATCATCAAATTGATTTAAACTGGCATAATTATCAGCTTCTTTAAGAATGTTGTTACAGTTAGAATTAAAATAATTTACTATTTTACTTTTAGATAATTCCAATAACTTTTTAAGTTCTTTGTTATTATGACCTATTCTTCTAATAGCAGAGTTATAAGCTTTCGTTTCATTAGAGCCAACACCTCTAACCTCTACAGAAGCACTACCGTATTTAACTCCAGAAACCCCATCACCAACATAAAAAGTTACGTCTAATAAAAGAGCAACTTTAGGAGGTGCTCCTGAAACAATATTTTTACTTAACACAGTTACATTTGGTGTTAAAATAAACCTACTATCACTACCAATTGAGCTTGAAAAACCACTAGAGGTAATAAGTTTTTCTAATTTATTTTCTAAATTAACTCTAGCAGATGTAGGCATATATTCTATTTGAGTTGATACATATGGGGCTATTGCTATTAAATTTACATCATCTATTACCTTTTGACTAAAAGACACCATTGTTGTAAGAACAAGTGCAAAAATTATATTAAATCTTATTCGTTTCATGATATTTTTATTTACTTCCAAGAATAATGGTTGCTTCTCCCAATCCTCTTGTGGTTAATTTATTTTCGATATTATATTCTTTCTTTAAAAATCTACTTAACAAACTTGTAAATCTTCTTGTATCCATAGCTCTCTGCCTTCCATTTCTTTCATAATACAAAGGAATTCTAACTTGTTCTAAAACCAAAATATTTTCTGTTGCAGTAGTAGTCGAAAATCGTCCGTTAACTGAATTCTCTGCAAACCAATCTTCAATTAAAATACCTAATTCCTCTTCTTCTGAACCGTATAAAGATTCTAAATCTGAATCCCAATCGTCCCATTTTTTTATTCTAATTTTTACTTCTCTACCATTTGTAAACATATCTTCAAAATGATTTTGGAGACTATTTGTAAAAGGGTCTATGTATGATAAAACTGCCTCTTCTAACATAACCGGAATTTCTGTAGAAAAAGATGGTTTACCTGTACCAACTGCAGTAGCAATTTGTTTATTAGAATAGGCGTCTAAACCTTGTAAGTTAAACGTTAAGGACTTTTTTGGGCCAACCGAATTAAATGACCAAGTAAGTTGAATTATAATATCTGCTTTTGCCTGATTTAAGATTTGATCTACAGCACTTTCTGACTGTTCACTTCCTGAAGACTTTGAAGACCTTAAGGCATCAATAGCACTTGTAGAGCTAATATTTTTTAATACTGTTTCAATATTCTTTAGAGGAAACTCTCTTTCTGCCATTAAGCCATTTATTTTACTAACCACCATTAAAAGTTCTGTACTATTTTGAAACGCTGACTTATAATCTGGTATTACCTCTTTTGTTCCTTGATTATCAAACTCTAAAACAAAACCATTTTTTATACACCAATTATCGCTTGGTACAACCATTAATGTTGGTTTTTTTGCCTGTCCATAATTTGAATAACTGCATAAAACAATTAAAAAAACTGCGTATATAATTTTTTTCATTTTTATAAAATTATTTTGTTTTGTAATAAATATTCTTTTAATCCTAACAAATCGATAGTTACAATTAATTCATAAGACTTGTTAATATTAAATTTTACTTTATTTTTTTCAAGATTTCTATACCAACTATTATCTGGCTTAGATACATACTTACCAAACTTTCCTTTTTTTGAATAAAACTCATCAAAAAAAGATTTAAAGTTCTCTTTTATATTTGGGTTAGAAACTAAAGGGTTTTGGTTACAATTTAAATTTCCTTTTCTTATTCCTTTAAAAATAATATCATCGATTACTTTTCTTCTGGCATTTAAAACTGCATTTTCTATATCATATCCAGAGCCCCATGTTTTTACTAATAAGGAGGCATCTAAATTTTTACTGACACATTCTATTTCATAACTATAATAAGAAGATATTACGTTGGTACTTGGATCTACAGATTTACATCCTGTAAGTATTAGAACCATTATCGCGGCTATTGTTATTGTTGATTTCATAGGTTATACATTTTTAAAATCCAGATGATAATTTTTTAATAATTCCTGCATCTTGTAGTTCTTTTCTAAGTAGCTTTTTATTTACAGAAACAACAACTCCTATTTTATAAACTTTACCTCTTAAACCAAACCCTTTACCACTTAATACAAATCTATCTTCTGCTTTTACAGCTCCTTCTGTTGTTAAATCTATAAATTTCGAATATTTACCTCCTGTAGAAAAAAATGATGTAAAATAATCATTGCTTTGTTCTTCTAAATTAGAGTCTCTTACCAAAGGAGGCTGTGCTATACAACCTCTTTCTCCTGGGGGAATTCCTCTAAAAATTACACCTCTAATTGCATTTTTTTTTGCTTGTTCAATTGCTAAATTCTTATCTTTAGAATAAGAAAACACCTTTACCAAGTAAATACCTTCAGTACCTACTCCTTCACATTTAATCTCATATACTTTTTTCAATTTTTCTTCTGCAATTTTCTTTTTGCTTTGCGAATAACCATTACTACATAATAGTATTACTATAGATAAAATCAGTTTTGTTATATTTCTCATATTAAATTAATTTATTTGTCTAATTAACATTCCAGAAGCATAGACTCCTTTTTTTCCGCTAAAAACGGTATATTCTAAATCTGTTTTTTTTGTTTTTTCTTTTCCTTTTTTTCCAACACCATATAAATTTGAGAGTATACTAGTCTTTTCTTTTTTAGGATTCTTTTCTATATGGTTTTTTGCTTCTTCTGCTAAGAAGGTATTGTCCCAAATTTTACCTCTTTGAACTTTTATTTTTCCTATTCTTTTATAACTTGTAACCCCTTCTTCATTAATGATCTGTTCTAATACTTCAAATTTATCGCCATTTTCTAATCCTTCTTTTAAACCAATTTTAGCACTAATAGGGTCTCCTTTATATAATGGTGTTTTAACCCTAAATTCTTCATAGGTTCTTTGTAATTTACCAATATTCTTATCAAAGCCTTTGGTGGTAGAAATTTCAATCAAATCATCATCTGATTTAGTTGTAAAAACTGTAGACTGTAAGTTGCTTCTAGAAACCTCACTACCTACATATTTTAACTTAAAAAAGTTTGCTTTTTCAAAAGATTTTATTTTTTCAGGATCAGGGTTTTCAGCCGAACTCCAGTATTCTGTATAAAATTTATTTGCTGTTTCTTCATCCCAAACTAACCTATATAGATAACTTGTTGTTCTTACAAAATATCCTTTACCTACAACATCTGATGCTAAGTTTACACCATCCGTAATTAAAGCTACATCATCTGCACCGACTAAAGAAGCTGCTGAAGACACTAACTTTAAAAAACCACCCCTTTTTTTGGCCTGATCTTCTTTATTGGTGTATTTAAAATCATATACAATCACAAAAGTATTTCTTATTAATTCTTCGCCTGCATCTTTTAATAAAGCTGCTCCTCTTTTAGAATTCTGAGCAATTCTTGAATTTAAATCAGATGCATTGTATTGCCCTCTTTCTGCAATTAGTTTCATGTCAAAATTACCTTTTTCATCTCTATTAAACCATCTAGCAACTAATTCTTTAGCAACATTTTTTTCGTCTAAGTAGCTCTGTATAAAACCTGTTTGATCTTTATCACCTCCAGTACCTTCTATTAAATAAGGTCCTAAATTATGATCATTAAATTTTTCTGACATTTCAGAATTACCAAAAGCATTTTTTATTACAGAATTTCTTTCCCTCTTTTCATCATTTATCATTAATGTATATAAAGAACTTCTTCTGTATTTTAATGCTGAGTTAGCTCCACTTTCTACTAATTCTTTAACATCAAACCTTTGGTTTTTTGGATTAATTGTTGATGAAATTGCAGAGACGCTAGAGGATGATTTTTTATCTTTCTTTAATTGTTTGTAAATTCTTGATCGTAAATTATCTTCTAAAGTATCTACTGCTTGTACAATACTCTGTTTCGAAACAGCACTAACGTCGTTACTTATTGATCCGTCTGTGTGAATAAGTTTTAAATCTCTTAATGCATTTTTATGTTTGTTATCTGATGGATAAAATCCAATTTCTTGCTTTAAAAAATTATCTGAACCATTTAAATATCTATTTAAATCTACATTATATGATGCTTTTTCTAAATAAACAGAAGAAGTTATAGTGCTACCAACAGATGGCGTTTTTGTATAAGATACTTGCTGAGTTGATGTTAAAATTCCGTCTATTAATGTATAATCTTTAAAATAAGAAATACTATTAGACTGTTTATTATCAAAAGAGGCACCAATTAACAAACCTGTTGCTTTGCTGTAATATTCTTTAGATTTATAACTTGAACCACCATAAGCAGGTGAATTTAATTCTAAAACATAACACTCTTTGCCACTAAATTCTTGTTCTAAAACTTTATTGGAATAATTTGAACGATTTGTTTCTTGAGAAAACAAACAAATACTTTTCTTATAAAACTCAATCATTTTTGAGTCAAATTCAGTTTTAATAACACCTGGTATATCTGTATATCCTTTTTCACCATCAAAAAATACTTTAGAAGCTATTTTATTATCATTAGCTACAATAGTTAGTATTTCTTGATTTTCACCAATAACAGAAAATGTTTTACCTTTAATTGTATTTTCTAATTCTTTTGTTTTAATTATTGAATAAGAAGATTGATAAAAAGCTCTAGATTTGACTTTTTTAATTTTTTCTAGACCGCCAATCGCATCAAAATATTTATTTAAGACCTCTGATACTGAGATCTTTTTTGGTGATTTTTCTGATTTATTTTGAGAAAATGAAACTTGATTTATAACCAGAAATATGAAAAGAATTTTAATAATTTTACTCATGAGATGAAGTGTTGTTGATTAGGTTTTGTAAAACTATTTAACAACTTCTCATTTTTTTATACCTACAATTAGGTATTTTTTCAACCTTTACTACTTCATTAAACTTAAAATCTGATATTTAGAACATATTATAAAGTAAAATCTTTAACTAAGCGTAAAAACAACCTTAGATGAAATACCTCAAATAAACCAACAAAATAGTATACCAAGTATGGTTCTGTAAGCGGATTAGTTTTTCAAGAAGTTGTTATTGAAACCTTACTAGATTTAGAAATTTATATGCGAATCCGATAATATTGCAGATTTACAATCTTATACCAGAAAATCTTAAGAAAATAGAGCTAAAAGAATGGGTATTATTGTGGAAGGGAAAAGGATTAACTCTCTTATTAAGCCTTTTAAAAAAAATTATAGAATACCAATACCTACAAGGTCATAAAAAAAGACCTTGCAGGATAAATTGTTACTTATCATCCTCCTCTTTATATTCATAATATAAAAAGTCGTTATAAGGAAAACGTTGAATGTGTATTTTCTTTACTTCTTCATAAGTTTTATCTTTAAAATCTTCTAAATTTTCTTTGTTTAGAGCAGAAATAAAAATGGATTCAACCTCATCTTTATTCATCCAAGTTTTTTTCCAATCTTTTAAAGTGTAATGTTCTTTTCCTTTTTCGGTTTCTAGATCATCAGCATCTATTGTTTCATGTTCATAAGCATCAATCTTATTAAAAACCATTAAAGTAGGTTTGTCATCACTTTTAATATCTCTTAAAATGGTATTTACAGATGCAATATGATCTTCAAAATTAGGGTGAGAAATATCAACCACATGTAACAACAAATCTGCTTCACGAACCTCATCTAAGGTAGATTTAAAAGATTCTACCAATTGTGTTGGCAGCTTTCTAATAAACCCAACAGTATCTGTCATTAAAAACGGAATATTTTTAATAACCACTTTACGAACTGTAGTATCTAAGGTTGCAAACAGTTTATTTTCTGCAAAAACATCGCTTTTACTAATTACGTTCATTAAGGTAGATTTACCTACATTGGTATACCCAACTAAAGCCACACGAACCATTTTACCACGATTCTTACGTTGAACCGCCATTTGTTTATCAATGGTTTTTAATCGTTTTTTTAATAGCGCGATTTTATCGCGAATAATACGTCTATCTGTTTCTATTTCTGTTTCTCCAGGTCCACGCATTCCAATACCCCCTTTTTGCTTGTCAAGGTGTGTCCAAAGTCTTGTTAAACGTGGTAATAAATATTCGCTTTGCGCCAATTCTACTTGGGTTTTTGCAGAACTAGTTTGTGCTCTTTGTGCAAAAATATCTAAGATTAAATTGGTTCTATCTAAAATTTTGCAATCTAGAATTTTCTCTATATTACGCAGTTGTGCTGGCGATAATTCATCATCAAAAATGGCAGTACCAATATTGTAGGAATGAATATAATCTCTAACCTCTTCTAATTTACCTGCACCTAAAAAAGTTTTCGGATTCGGTTTTTCCATTTTCTGCACAAAGCGTTTTACAGCTACTCCTCCTGCAGTAGAAGTTAAAAACTCTAACTCATCTAAATATTCTGTAGCTTTGGCTTCATCTTGCTGTTGGGTAATTACACCTATTAAAACAGCTTTTTCTGAAATGGCTTCTTTTTGGTCTATCATATGATACAAAAATACAAACTATTCTTAATTTTAAAACCAAAAAAAGCCTCAACAATTGTTGAGGCTAAGCTAAAAGCTTTAATTAACCAATTCAAATTCAAATATTTTATAAAATATTTATTCTTTTACAAACTTTACAGGTAAAGTATATGTTTTTAAAAATTTTACGTTTTTAATAGAAGTAACTTTATAGTTTAATTTGCTTTTCACAAAGTTTGCAATATTCTCTTTATCCGTATTTACGGATAAAACGATAATTTCTCCTTGTCTATTAATAATAAACTTAATCGAAGCTTTTTCTACATTTTTATTTAATACTTCTTGATAGTCTCCTAATAAATTTTCAATTTTATTTCTTAGTTTACTATTTACTTCTTCTTTAATTTTATCATCATTATTAGAAAACGTAGAAAATACAGTTGCAAATGTGAATAATAATACAATAGATAGCTTTTTCATTTTTTTAATGTTTTAATTTTAATTGTTATTAATTACACCACAAAACTAAAGCAAGCCTATTCTAAAAAGCGAAAATAAAGGTTATAAAAAGGTGTAATTTTAGTTAGTTTTTAGGCAATTTTACAAGCGTTAACATTAAAGATATACTAACAAAAAATGTTAATAATTATTAAAATACCACTGTTTTACTAATGAAAAATAGAGAACTCAAGAATAATTGAAGTAATTGCCAAAAACTTATAAAAAGAACATAAATTTTAGCGTTAATTTAATATTAAGACCTTAAAAAACATATTCGTTAAAACTTGGATTTTATTGAAGTTTTTCGATTTTTGAAAAGCAATTATTTCTGAATAGTATTTAGGAATTTCTACAAAAAGAAAAAACCCCAATACATTGAGGTTTTAACTAATTAATTCAAATCTTTTACACTTCTTTTCCTCTTATACTTTTTTCTTTTATAGTTAATTTAGATGCTGCAAATTTAAAATGATTTTGTACAACTAAAAATTTTTAAATGTTAATTAAACATGTTTTTTAAGTTAAAATTATATAAAACTCATTTTAAGCGCTTTTTATTTTGATTCCAATAAAAAATCCTCAATAATTTGAGGATTTTACAGCTAATTTAAATTTCGCACTTATTCAGTTCATTCTTTCTTTAGCTTTATTCAAATTCTAATCACTACAAATTTATAATTGTAAAATCTATACAGCGTTATTTGAAAGTTAATAAAACAAACGTTTTAGGTTATCAATCCCTTAAATAATTCGCTATTTTTACGAAAAAGTAAAAAAATATGTTTCAATTTCTTTCTTTTTCTAAACAGAAAAAAAACAGTTCTACTATTGCCTTTTATAACGTAGAAAATTTGTTTGATACTAAAGACAATCCTAAAACTGCAGATGATGATTTTACGCCAAAAGGAAAAAAGAAATGGACATACAAGCGTTATAATGCTAAAATTAAAAAACTGAGTTCTGTAATATCTCAATTAGGATTAAACAAATCTAAATATCCGCCAGCAATTGTAGGTTTGGTAGAAGTAGAAAATGCAAAAGTAGTTTCTGATTTGGCAAATTCTTCTAGCTTAAAAAAACATCATTATGGATTTGTTCATCATAATTCGCCAGACGAACGCGGAATTGATGTGGCATTACTTTATAATAAAATTGCTTTCGAGTTGATTGATTCCGAAATTTATCCTGTGTATTTATTAGATGAAGATGGAGATCGAGATTACACTAGAGATATTTTAAAAGTTAGCGGAAATTTACATGGAGAATTGGTACATATTTTGGTAAATCATTGGTCTTCTAGAAGAGAAGGTGTGCTAGAAACCGAACCCAAAAGAATTATTGCTGCTAAAACAGCAAGAACTATTATTGAAGAAATTAAAAGTAAAGAAATGAGCCCTAAAATTATTGTTATGGGCGATTTTAACGATGATCCTACAAGTAAAAGCGTAAAAGAATATTTGGTAAAAGATGATTTTTACAATCCTATGGAAAATTTATTGGCCAAAGGCAATGGATCTTTAACCTTTAATGGAAAATGGAATTTATTTGACCAGATTATATTTTCGAATAACTTTTTAGAAAAAACAACAGACAAACACTACTTTAAACACGCAGAAGTTTTTAACAAACAATGGATGAAAATTTACAAAGGAAAATACAAAGGCAGCCCTTTTAGAACTTACATTGGCCCTTGGTATAAAGGCGGTTTTTCAGACCATTTTCCTGTATATGCTTTTTTAAAAAAGAAAGATTAATTTTTATCTCTATTTTTAAAAGCACTCAACAATTTTTCATCATTTAAAATATACTTTTTGTATTTGCCATCTCTATATCTATAATAAATAAATAATGGCATAAATAAAAAAGACAAAAACAAAACACCTAGTCCCATAACTACTTGTGCTTTTTCGTGCTCTGTATTTACCAAGTACATTCCTATTGCCATCCAAAGTAAAAAGACAATAAACATTATTTTTAACGCTAACTTCATATTGCAAAACTACAAAAGTTATACTTTTAAAGAATGAAGAAAATAATACTTTTATTAATAATTATCTTTGGATGTAAAAAAACACATCAAAAATTAAAACCAATGAGCAAAAAAATAGTAATAGCACATAGAGGAGCTTCTGGATATTTGCCAGAACATACTTTGCAAGCAAAAGCAATGGCACATGCTATGGGTGTAGATTATATTGAGCAAGATTTGGTTTTAAGCAAAGACAATGTACCTATTGTAATTCATGATATTTATTTGGATGATGTAACAGACGTTGCTAAAAAATTTACAGATAGAAAAAGAAGTGATCATCGTTATTATGTTATCGATTTTACGTTTGACGAATTAAAAACGTTACAAGTTTCAGAACGATTTAATCCTAAAACTGGTAAGCAAGTGTATCCCAATCGTTTTCCTATTTGGCAGGGCAATTTTAAGCTACATTCTTTACAAGAAGAAATAGAATTAATACAAGGTTTAAATAGATCTACAGGAAAAAATATCGGAATTTATCCAGAGATAAAAGCTCCTGAATTTCATCAAAAAGAAGGAAAAGATTTAACTGAAATTGTTTTAAAAATACTTTCAGATTATGGTTATACATCAAAAAAAGACCTTTGTATTTTGCAATGTTTTAACGCTAAAGAATTAGAACGAATTCGTAGAGAATTAAAATCTGAATTGTTTTTAGTACAGCTCATAGAGTTTAAAGAAGAAACCAAACAATTAGCACATTTTGCTACTTATGCAGATGGAATTGGCCCTTGGTACAAACAAATTTTAAACAAAAAAGAAGGTAATAAATTTACGTTTACTACACTTGTTGATGATGCTCATGAGTTAGGTTTAAAAGTGCATCCTTATACTTTTAGAGCAGATGATTTGGCAGAATTTTCATCGTTTAAAGAAATGATGCAAACACTTTTAATTGATGCTGATGTAGATGGCGCTTTTACAGATTTCCCAGATAAAGTAATTGCATTTTTAGAAAAATAAAGGCACTATTTTAATGATATAAACAATATTTTTTTAGCTTAGATACTCTATTTTTGTTCACTAATATTGTTTACTATGAATCTACATTTATACACAATAAAGCAGAATAACAATACTTTAAGTCTGTCTTCTTCTAAAGAAGTTCTATATACTTCTAGTTGGTTTATGGATTTTGGAAAATTCGGTTGCGAAATCTTTGATAAAGATGAAAAATCGATTTACACGATTACGAAGAAATTCCAATTTTGGAAGTGGAAAATGGTATTCAGTATTAAGAATAACAATGAAGCAATTATAGAACTGATTTCTCAAAACAATAGAAAAACCATTTATTCTATTAATATAAACGGAATTACTTATGCAATTAACATTCATTATAAAAAGAGAATATCTGTTTATAAAAACGAAATTAAAATTGCAGAATTCGATGAATCTTTTACCAACGAAAACTTCAAAGACGCTGTAAAACTCTCGTTGTTAGATAAAAAGGATTTAGAAATTTGTTTCTTATTATACGCTTGTTTAAAAATTGGCGAAACCGATCAAACTAAAAAACCATTAATTGCCAGCCAAAAAGAATTAGAAGTTAATAAAGATCCTTGGGATTAATAAAGCTTTTTAAAAATAGAAAAACCCCGCAATTAAAATTGCGGGGTTTTTTGATAATAAATTATTGCCTTATTATAAATAGATTATTCTTTTACAGTTATAAATCTATAATATAAGTATGTGTAAGCATCTCTAGGTATAATTGTAATCCACTTTTTGTGTTTTAAATACCATTTAAAACGAATTGAATTTACTCCTTTTGTTAAATAAGCAGCAATAAAAGGATGAATGTGTAATTGTATCTTTTTATTGTTCGATTTATCATTTTCTAATTTAATAATCAGTTTTTCTAAATCTGCTTCAATTTTGTCTAACAAAACAATAGGAGCTTCTACTTGTCCATTTACATTTGGATTGTCTTCGGTAGTTTTTATACTTAACTCAGGCCTAACCCTTTGTCTTGTAATTTGAACTAACCCAAATTTACTTGGAGGTAAAATTTTGTGCTTTGTTCTATCTAAAGCCATTTGCTCTTTTAAATGCTGAAACAATTTATTTCTGTTTTCAGCTTTATGCATATCAATAAAATCAATAACTATAATACCACCCATATCACGCAATTGTAATTGACGTGCAATTTCTGTGGCTGAAATTAAATTTACTTCTAATGCAGTATCTTCTTGAGAACCAGCTTTGTTAGAACGGTTTCCGCTATTAACATCAATAACGTGTAAAGCCTCTGTGTGCTCTATTACTAAATAAGCACCTTTACTCATAGAAACAGTTTTTCCAAACGATGTTTTTATTTGTCTTTCTATTCCGTATTTTTCAAAAATAGGAGTTGTAGATCTATGTAGTTTTACAATATTTTCCTTTTCAGGATAAATTTCTTGTAAATACTCCTTAATTTCTACTTTCAACGTTTCATCATTTGTTACAATGTTTGTAAAGGTTTCATTCATAACATCTCTTAAAATAGAAGATGCTCTGTTTAACTCACTTAAAATTTTTGTTGGTGTGTTTGTGTTAGGTATTCTTTTACACATTGTTTTCCAACGCTCTAAAGAGTTTTGTAAGTCTTTATCTAGTTCTGCAACCATTTTTCCTTCGGCTACTGTTCTTAAAATTACTCCAAAACCTTTAGGTTTAATACTTTTTGCCAACCTTTTTAAACGTTCTTTTTCTTTAGGATCTGCTATTTTTTGAGATACAGAAACTCTATTAGAAAAAGGGACTAAAACTAAGAATCTACCAGCTATAGAAAGCTCAGAACTTAATCTAGGTCCTTTTGTTGAAATTGGTTCTTTTACTATTTGTACCAAAAGGTTCTGCCCTGTTTTTAGTACATCTTTAATACTACCGTCTTTGTTAATGTCTTCTTCCTTTCGAAAGTTTTTTAAAGTGAAATCTTTATACTTACCTGTGCTTACTTTCTTAATGAACGAGTTTAATGAGTTTACTTGCGCACCTAAATCATGATAATGTAAAAAACCATCTTTTGGATAGCCTACATTTACAAACGACGCATTTAAACCTGTTAACACTTTTCCTATTTTGGCCAAAAAAATATCGCCAACAGAAAATTTGTTATCAGTTGTTTCATTATTTAATTCAATAAGTTTTCCATCTCTTAATAAGGCAAAATCAATATCAGATGAATTTGAACGAATTATTAATTCTGTTTTCATGCTGAACTGGTTTTAACACTGCACATTATTGTGCAGATGGATTAATATTGTCAGGTATTTGTAATACCATTTGAGGTTTGTGTAACCTCGATGTCAATGAACTTTTAATTTTTTTTTCGCTAAACCATAAACGAAAAAGTAAGCATATGCTTACTTTTTCTTGTGTCTATTTGCTCTAGCTCTTTTTTTTCTTTTGTGCGTAGAGATCTTTGCTCTCTTTCTTTTTTTACCACTTGGCATAATGTTCTGATGTTTTTTAAACCTTTAATAAAGGTTTAGATTAGTATTTTGTTATTTAACAGCTACTTTATTTTTTACTCCTTCTGTAAAAGTTTTAGCTGGTTTAAAAGCTGGAATATTGTGAGCTGGAATCTTAATAGTTGTATTCTTAGAAATATTTCTACCTGTTTTTTCTGCTCTAGTTTTAATAATAAAACTACCAAAACCTCTTAAATATACATTGTCTCCGTTTTCTAAAGCGTCTTTAACCTCAGTCATAAATGCCTCAACAGTTGCTAAAACATCTGTCTTTTCTATTCCTGATTTATCTGAAATTTTTGATACGATATCTGCTTTCGTCATGTCTCTACTTTTATTATATTTTTATTAATTTACTTTCAAAAATGCGGATGCAAATATATGATAATTAATCAATTCCAAAAATTTAAACACCTAAAATTATGTGAATTTTAAAATGTAATATTGCAAATTGATTTTTAACAAATGATATTTTCTAACACTTTAATATACTGGTACTTACAAAACAGCCGAGAATTGCCTTGGCGCAAAACTAAAAATCCATATTATATTTGGTTATCAGAAATTATGCTGCAACAAACAAGAGTTGCCCAAGGTTTGTCTTATTACTTAAAATTTACCTCTACTTTCCCAACAGTTTTCGACCTTGCAAATGCAGACGAAAGTACGGTTTTAAAAATGTGGCAAGGTTTAGGATATTACTCTAGAGCAAGAAATTTACATTTTACAGCAAAACAAATTGCCAATGATTTTAATGGCGAATTTCCATCAACTTATAAAGAAATTATAAAGTTAAAAGGAATAGGAGATTATACTGCTTCTGCTATTGCTTCTATTTGTTTTGATGAAAATACAGCTGTTGTAGATGGTAATGTGTATCGTGTTTTATCTAGATATTTTGGTATAGACACGCCTATAAATTCGTCTGTTGGTATAAAAGAGTTTAAAAAACTAGCACAAACTTTAATAGACGAAACACAACCAGGTACATTTAATCAAGCAATTATGGATTTTGGTGCCATACAATGTAAGCCTAAAAAACCTTTGTGTATGTTTTGTCCTTTTGCTGATGGTTGTGTTGCTTTTCAAAAAAACTTGATTGAAACATTACCTGTAAAAGAGAAAAAAGTAAAAGTTAAAAATCGATATTTTAATTATTTGGTGATAAAAACAAATGACAATAAAACGATTTTATCCGAAAGAAAAGGTAAAGGAATTTGGCAGGGTTTATATCAATTTCCATTAATTGAAAGCGATAAAAACATCAACAAAAATGAATTGATTTCTTCTGATGAATTTGTAGCACTTTTTCCTGAAGAAACCACCATTTCACTTTTCAATAAAAAAGAGATTGTTCATAAATTATCGCATCAACATTTACACACTCAATTCTGGATTGTAGAAACAGCTACTTCATCCGAAGCAAAAATAAATTGGTCTGATATAGAAAAATATCCTGTTCCTGTTTTAATCGCAAATTTTTTAAAAGAGTATCAACCTAAAAAGTAAACGATGTTAACTTATTTTAAGATTTATTTTTTGAGTTTTTAGTATATTTACATAAATATTAGGCATGAATGTAGAAGCAAAAAGAAACGAGCTAACTAAATGGATTAATAATCTAGATGAAAAGATGCTCAATAAAGTTGATGAACTTAAAAAAAGTTCATTAAATGAATTTGTTATTTATACTGCTGATGGAAAAGGTTTAACCAAAAAACAATACAAAGCACATTTAAACAAAATTAGCGAAAGCATGGATGCTGGAGAAAAAACATATACTTCTGAAGAAGTCAGAAATTATGTTTTAAATAGGTAATGAAAGTTTTCTGGTCTTCCAAATCTATGCGGTCTTTAGCTAAAAATCTATGATTAAATTTATGAAGATAGTCCAAAAAACGAAAACACGTTTTTGATTCTTTACTAGAATTAGGAGATTCTTTAAAAGATGAACGTTTTGATTTTTCTAGAGAACTAATTATAGATGATGACAAGTATCGATTTATTCCTAAATGGAGTTATAAAATAATCTACGAAAGAAAAACTAATAAAGTAATTATTATTGATGTGTTTAACAGTAAACAAAACCCTGATAAACTATCTAAAATATTTTAAAATTAAGCTATGGCAGCAGGTACAATAAACAAAGTAATTTTAATTGGTAATTTAGGCGACGAAGTAAAAATGCATTATTTTGATGATCAAAATTGTGTAGGTCGTTTTCCTATTGCTACATCAGAAAGTTATACCAATAAACAAACTGGAGAAAAAATTACCAATACAGATTGGCATAATATTGTGGTTAGAAATGGTTTGGCTAAAGTTTGCGAAAAATACTTGAGTAAAGGCGATAAAGTTTATGTTGAGGGTAAATTAAAAAACCGTCAGTGGGAACAAGATGGTGTAAAACGCTATTCTACTGAAGTACAAGTAAACGAAATGACAATGTTATCTACCAAAAATAATAGTGCTAACGCTAATAATCCTCAGCAAAACCAACAACCTTCTGCTCCAGAACCAAAATCTGTTGCACCAGAAGAAAATGACGATTTACCTTTTTAATTAATCAAAATATTTAAATTTTGGACCCAGATCCTGAACCTTTATTACTCTTAATATTTACTTCTATAGATTTTATTGTAGGTCTAAATATTCTTGCATTAATTTTTCTTTTTATTAGTTCTGCATTAATTTCAGGCACAGAAGTTGCTTTTTTCTCTCTTTCACAAACAGATTTAGACGCACTTTCTGACGAAAGTAAAGAACAAAACTTAATAGTAGATTTATTAGAAAAACCTAGAAAATTATTGGCAACAATTTTAATTACAAACAATTTTATAAATATTTTAATTGTACTCTTATTTGCCTCTTTAGCAGAAACTTTATTTGCTGATTTTGATTATCAATTAAACCTAATTTTATTCGAAGTTCCTGTTCGTTTTTTAATAGAAATTGTTTTAGTAACTTTTTTAATTCTCTTGTTTGGTGAGGTTTTACCAAAAGTTTATGCTTCTAGAAATGCTTTAAAATTTTCTAAACTAATGGCAAAATTTATTAATGGTATTAATGTAATTTTAACTCCTTTTAGTTTGCCTTTAATTACTTTAACAAAATTCATAGAAAAAAAACTCGGTAATAAAAACTCTAATTTTTCAGTTGAAACTTTATCGCAAGCTTTAGAATTAACTTCTGAAGGTGCCACCACAAAAGACGAACAAAAAATTTTAGAAGGAATCGTAAATTTCGGGAATACAGAAACCGTACAAATTATGAAACCTAGAATCGATATTTTTGCACTTTCTGATGAGGAATCTTATGAAGTTGTCTTAAATAAAATTCTAGAAAACGGTTATTCTAGAAACCCAGTTTATAAAGATAATATCGATAATATAGTTGGTGTTTTATACGCAAAAGATTTATTAGCACACTTAAACAAGAAAACTTTTAAATGGCAAGAATTAGTTCGTGAAGCTTTTTTTGTGCCAGAAAACAAAAAACTAGACGATTTATTAGACGACTTTAGAGATCGTAAAAATCATTTAGCAATTGTGGTTGATGAATATGGAGGTACAAGTGGTTTAGTTACCTTAGAAGATGTAATTGAAGAGATTGTAGGCGATATAAATGATGAGTTTGATGACGATGATTTACAATATTCTAAGATTGATGAAAACAACTATATTTTTGAAGGTAAAACCACAATTAAAGATTTTTGTAGAGTTTTAGACGATGAAGACGAAGAAATTTTTGAAGAAGAAAAAGGCGAAAGCGAAACCTTAGCTGGTTTTATTTTAGAAATATCTGGAAAATTCCCTAGAAAAGGAGAGAAAATAAACTTCAAGAATTATACGTTTACCATAGAAGCCCTAGATAAAAAACGTATTAAACAAATTAAAGCAACTAGAAATGCGTAAAATCTCTTTTCTCTTTTCTCTCATCTCTTTTCTCTTTATTTCTTGTAAAGAAAATGTTTTACCAAAACCTAAAGCATATTTAAGTTTAAAATATCCAGAGAAATCGTATCAAAAATTAAACCTAAAAAGACCTTATACTTTTAATGTTTTAAAAAACACAAAAATAATAGACGACAAAAATAATTGGTTAAAAATTAAATATCCAGACTTAAAAGCATCCATAGATATTACTTACAGACCAGTTAATAACAACCTCAAAGAATTACTTACAGAAGCTGAAAAACTTGTTTTTAAACACGCTGTAAAAGCAGAACAAATTATCCCTAAAGATTTTATAAATCCAGAAAAAAGAACGTTTGGTAGCTTATACGAAATTACTGGAAATGCAGCTTCTCACCTACAATTTCACGTTACAGACAGTACAAGTAATTTTATAAAGGGTTCTCTTTATTTTTATGCCAAACCCAACTACGATTCTATTTTACCTGCTGTTGCTTATATAAAAAGTGATGTTTTGAAATTAATTGAAAGTTTAGAGTGGAAAAATAACTAGACCTCACAGGTTTTTAAAACCTGTGAGGTCTAAGAAACAGAGAAAATTGTATTAATCTAATATCTTCTATCTAAAAATTTAAACAATTTCCATTTTTTGTAATAAAAAAGAAGCATTCATATTTTTACAAACACCATTTTTTAACGTATAATCGAAATGCAATTCGTTATTGATAATCTCTGCATCAAAATAGTAGTTTTTAATATCAGTAAACTCATTTTCTAAATCGCACAAACTAACATCGTGGGTTGCTATAATTCCTGTAGATTTCGATTTTGACAATTTCTCAACAAACTTTTTAGAGCCAATTGCTTTGTCTTTACTATTGGTTCCTTTTAAAATTTCGTCTAAAATGATAAAATATTTCTCTTTTTTAATTTGATCAACAATAAACTTTAAGCGCTTTAATTCTGAATAAAAATACGATTCATCATCTGTTAAAGAATCAGAAGTTCGCATACTTGTAATTAATTTTATAGGATGATATTTAAAACGTTCAGCACAAACTGGCAAGCCACAATTTGCCATAACAATAGACAAAGAAACCGTTCTTAAAAACGTACTTTTTCCAGCCATATTTGCACCAGTTACAATAAAAAACTGCTCATCATCAATTAAAAAATTGTTATCAATTCTTTTATTTTCATCCAACAAAGGATGTCCTAAATTTGTAGAATTTACAATCGTTTTTTCTGATGAAATTTCTGGAAACACAAATTTAGGATGATTAAATTTAAAGTTTGCTAACGAATTTTGAGCATCAAAATAAGCAACAACCTCAAACCAATTTTCTACAGTGTGTTTGTATTTCGAAATCCATTTTTCTACTTTACAAGCATTTAAAATATCCCAAAGAAAAAATCCGTTTCCTAAAACAGCAATTACAATGTTGTTTCGATTATCAAAAGCATCTAAAATTTTAGAAAATTCTTTAAATATTGTTGATGCTTTTTTGTTTTCTGATTGAATGATGGCTTGTTTCTTTACTAAGTTTTTAGCAGTAAAACTTTGGTTCTCAATTTCATTTAATAATTGATGATATTGCTTAAAAGTTTCTCTTGCATTATCTGTTTCTGAATATAAATTATTCGTTTTTTTAAGAAACCTACCTGTAATAAAAAGTCCGATAAAAAACCAAGCAGTTAAGTAAGAAAAAGATAAAAATCCGAAAGAAATTAAACCTATCAATAGCAGAGAAATCACAGAAAACCCAATTTGTATTTTAGCTAAATAATTAGGAAAAACTGTTTTGTAATTAGACATCCAATCTACAATCGATTTCGAAGTATTTTTAACACTTACCAAACTTGCCAAAGCAGAAAAATGTTGTCTCCATTTTACTTTATCAGAAAGCTCATTAATTGCATTTTGCTTGGCTACAATATCATTTATATCATTGCTTGTAAACAGTTTTGCTAAAGCAGATTTCCCATCAAAAGTAGCAGTTCTGTTTGTGTATTGAAAAAATGAACCTTTACCAAACAAATCAATATCATTACTATAAAAATGCGTTGGATTTATAAATTCTTTACCAGTTTCTAACTGATAATAATCGCCATTTAAAACCTTAATTTCGGTTTTATTGATCTCAATTTTTGTGTCTAAAATTGCTTTTTCTCGTTTAAGGTTTACGAATTTTAAAACTAAAAAAGCAAACAATGAAAAACCTAAAAAAGCGATAATAAAAACATCAGGAAAAGCGCCAAAAGTGAGGTAAATTAAAAAGCAAGTAGTTAAAAAAACTGCAAATCTAAAAACCCCTAAATTAATAAGTTTTGTTTTCAGTTTAGAAGCTTCATGTTCTAGTTCTTCTTTTTGTTGCTTATAAAATTCTAAAGGGTTTTTCATTCTTTAATTTCTTTCTAAAAATTTAATTTCTAACTTTTCGGCTAAATTTCTACCATACTCAACAGCATCATTAATTTCATCAAAGAAAGCAATTCTGTACTTATTATTTTTTATATCCCAAATATTTACCTCACAATAACCTTGGCTATTTAAAAAAGTAGAAACTCTATCTAAGTCTTTTAAATTTTCCCATTCTCCAACACCAAAAGGGCCAACTGAATAATATTTTCTATATCTTTTTAAATCAAAATCAAAATGATGGTTAACTGTATAAGAAAATCTAATTCCGAAAGTAAATACAACTATTAAACAAGACAGGATTCTAATGCTATTTATATAATAATCTTCGGTAAAAGTGTACTCTACATTTTTATAGAATAGAAATATTAAATAAAAACCAACTGCATAAAAAACTGAAGCTAATATTCTCTCATACCAACTTCTCTTTCCTGAAACAATTTTAACAATTCCGATTTTTCTTCGCCTCATTTTAATAAGAAATTCCTCCAGACAAACTCAACACTTGTAAATCTGGGTATTTTGCTTTTAGTTTTTAGTTTTTAGTTTTTAGTTGCTCTATAACTATTCAATCCTTTTTTGCAAACTATAAAATAGCTTTGGTTAAATTCTCCAACATTTTTTTTAGCATCAAATTTATGAGTAAATCGTTTTATCCATTATTTAGCAATCTCATCTTTAGCTGCTTTAAACTCTTCTGGAGTGTTTATATTTCTAATAAAATCGTCATCAATTTCTACAATTTCTACATCAGAATTGATTAACATTTTTCTAGGACAAGAATAACCTTGTGCTAAATATTGCAATAAAATTGGATATGCTTTTGGCTCGTAAATCGTAATTAATGGTTCTGGAAAATCTTTACTTTTCCCTTTAATGGTTGTTGCTACTTTAGTTGGATTTCTGCGTTTTAAAACTAACTGAATTACTTCTTCATTTACAAAAGGAACATCTGTTGCCAACACAAACCAAGCAGCATTTGGATCTTTTTGAAACGCAGAACAAATACCACCAAAAGGACCAAGATTCAAGAATTTATCTGGAATTTCATTTGAATTCTTAGACCTTTCGACTGCGCTCAAGGTGACAATTTGACTTTCATTTGTCATTTCGAGCGCAGTCGAGAAATCTCTAACAGAATAAAAGGTTTCTAAATTGTTGTTTTCTAACAAATCTTTAGCAAATTCTTTTTGAGGTTTTCCAAAATAATTGAGTTCAGCTTTATCTGTTCCCATTCTTGTACTTTTTCCGCCAGTCAAAACCAACCCTTTTACAGGTGCTATTTTTTCTTGAATTAAATTGTTAATGTGATTTGCAATTTTATCAATGGAATCAACTGTATAACAAGTAATATTTTTTATCTGCGGATATTTTTCTTCTAAAAAATCAAAATATTTAGTTTCTGATTTTAATTTTATTACAAACTGAATGCGATCTAACTGCTCTAATCTTTTTAACACAGAAGCTTCTTTTGCTTCATCTAAAATTAAAATTTGTTTTGCTCCTTGATAATGATTTCCGTTGATAAAAACATAATCAAACTGCGCAAAATCTAATCTTTGTTGAAATTTATTTACGTTTCTAGAAGTTGTAATTTGTAAATTTCCTTGATGATGAAAAACATATTCAGATAATTTATTCCCTTCTACATCTTTTGCGTGTGAAGCATCAAAATAAGCCAATTTATAATTGTCTAATTTTTGAGAAACTTGATGAACTAAATCAGAAATAACACCACAATTTGTCCCTAAAATTGCAATTTCATTAGGAGCAAAATTATCATTATCTCTTCTTTCTAAATTTGTATGTTTACTGTGTTTTTTAGCCATTTTTAATATCAGATTTTCCTCCTGTTTTTTCTAATAATTTTACTTCTTTAATTACCATTTTTTGACTGATGCTTTTACACATATCATAAATGGTTAAACAAGTAACATTTGCACCAGTTAACGCTTCCATTTCTACGCCAGTTTTACCAGTAATCGTCACTTTGCATAAAACTTCAATATTTTCTGAGTCGATAATAGTAATATCAACATCTACTCCATTAATTAATAACGGATGACACATAGGTATTAATTCTGATGTTTTTTTAACACCTTGAATTCCTGCAATAATTGCCGTTTGAAAAACAGGTCCTTTTTTGGTAATTAACTCATCATTTGTAAAATGAGCAATTACTTCTTTTCCTAAAAACATGGTAGCTTTTGCAATGGCAGTTCTTTTGGTAATTTTCTTATCAGAAACATTTACCATTTTAGGATTTCCTTTTGAATTTAAATGACTAAAATCGCTCATTATCTATATCTTATTATTGGGTAATTCTCCCCTGTTTTAAACTCAATTCTATCATTTGGCAACTGAATAAAAGCATCTGCATTTACCAAAATTGCTAAATCTCCAGAACCATTTCCTTTAATTGGAGTTGCAACTAAATGTCCGAATTTATAATCTAATTGCACTTGTAAAAAGTAAGTTAAATTAGGTTTAAAAGTTACATTTGCATTTAAAATGGCAGTTTCTTCTTTGGTTTCTAATCCTACAGATTTGTAATACCAAGGATAAAAATATGCTAAACAATTTACAAAAGTTGAAATCGGATTCCCAGGAAATCCGAAGATATTACAATCGCTCGTTTTTCCGTAGAAAAAAGGTTTTCCTGGTCTTTGGGTTACTTTATGAAATAATTTTTCGACTCCTAATTCGTCTAAAACTTCGGGTAAAAAATCGAATTTACCTTTACTTACTGCTCCACTAAAAAGCAACACATCATATTCTTGTAAATAACTTTCTATTTTTGATTTTAAAATGGGTTTATCATCTGTAATATGCGCAGTTTTTGAAGGGATTTGTAATCTTTCTAACAAAGAAACTAAGGTAAACACATTGCTTCTTCTTATTTGATGTTCTAACGGAATTTCATCAACACCAACTAATTCATCACCTGTAGAAACAATCATCACTTTTGGCAGTTTTGCCACTTTTACAGTTGATTTACCAACAGTTGCTAAAACACCAATTTCTGCTGCTGAAATCATTGAATTTTGATGAATTAAGACATCGCCCTCTACTCTGTCTTTTCCTTTTTGATGAATGTTTTGAAAGTCTTTGATTTCATCAATTAAAATTTGAGCAATGCCATTTTCGATAACTACATCTTCATATCGAATAACCGCATTTGCATTTTTAGGCAAAACAGCTCCTGTCATCACTTCAATACAATTCTCATTGTTTTGTAGCGTTATTTGTGGACTTCCTGCAGCTTGAATTCCTTCTACTTTAAAATCTCTTTGTCCGTTTTTAAAACACGAATAATTGATTGCAATTCCATCCATAGAAACTCTATTAAATGGTGGAAAATCTCTGTCTGCCCTAATTTCTTCTTTTAAAATTCTACCAACAGATTTTAGAAACGGAATTTCTTCAACTCCAAAATCTTGGATTGAATTTAATATGATATTTTTTGCTTCTTTTACTGAAATCATTGATTATAACGTGTAATCGTTTATATGTTGAATTGTGTAATTGTTGTGTGTACTATCACAATTAAACAATTACACAGTTACACTTTTTTACCCTCCAATTGTACTCATACTTTCAGAAACATTTCCTTTTTTACGGCTTGCTTCTGCAATAAAACCATTTTCTGGTTTTTCTTTTACTAAAGATAAAAAGAGTTCTTTTAAATCATCATTAGAAGCTCCTTTTCTTATAAAATCTCTCAAATTAAAAACGCCATCATCAAACAAACAATTTTTAAAAGTTCCTGTTGATGTTATTCTTATTCTATTACAATTGTTACAAATTGTTCTTGTAAATGCAGGAATAATTCCGAAAGTTCCTAGATGATTCTCAACTTTATAATTTCTAGAAGTTGATGATTTTTCAGACTGAATTTCATCCACAGAAAACTCGGTTTTGACTTCGTTTAAAATCTTTTTAAACGTCCAATTTTCTTGCATATCTCTTTGCCCTTTTCCGTTAAAAGGCATTTCTTCTATAAAGCGAACTGCTACATTTTTGTCTTTTGTTAGTCTTACAAAATCAACAATTTCATCCGTATTAAAACCAGATTGTACAACTACATTAAGTTTTAAATTTAAACTGCTTTTTTCTAAGAGTTCAAACGTTTTATACACTTCAGGAAAAACATCTCTTCGTGTAATTTGTGCAAACTTTTCTCTTTGTAAACTATCAATACTTAAATTGATGTTTTTAACTTTTTCTAGCTTTTCAATTTTATCTATATGATGAGAAATTAAAGCGCCATTGGTTGTGATATTAATGGCATCTAACAAATCGTTAAAAGACAACATTTCTAAAAAACCCACAAAATCTTTACGCACAAAAGGTTCTCCACCTGTTAAACGCACTTTATTAACACCCAATTCTGTTAACACACGAATTAAGCGATACATTTCTTTAAACGTCAATAACTCTTGTCTGGGCACAATATCTATTCCATGAGCAGGCATACAATATTGACAACGCAAATTACAACGATCTGTAACTGCTAATCGCACATATTCCATTTGTCGTCCAAAATTGTCTTTTAAATCGCTCATTTAATTTGGTAATTTCTTACTTACCAAACCATATAAAAAAGCTCCTAAAAGTGCGCCAATTAAAATAATTAAAGCAGGTATTAATTTAAAGCCGAGAATTACAAAAACAGGTGCAGCACAAGCCCCTGAAATTCCCCAACCTAAACCAAAAAGTGTTCCTCCAAAAACAGTACTGATAACTCCTTTTTTCTTTGGTTTTGGCACAATTTTGTTGCCATTAATGTCTTTTATTTTTCCGCTTTTAAACAACTGCATAATAATCGCTGATATTACAACTGCGCCTCCAATAATTCCGAACATATGAAAAGATTGAAATTTAAACATTTCGTAAAATCGATACCAAGAAATGGCTTGAGATTTACTCAATACAATTGCAAAAAAGATACCTAATAGTAAAAATTTTATGTTTTTCATTTATCTAGTTTTTAAACACCTACAAGGTTTTTGAAACCTTGCAGGAAAACTGTTTTTTTTTGTTAAAATAATAAAGGAATAATAAACCAAGTTGCAATAATGCCACCAATAAAAAACCCAATTACGGCTAATAAAGAAGGCAATTGCAAACTACTTAACCCTGTAATTGCGTGGCCAGAAGTACAACCACCTGCGTAACGTGTTCCAAAACCAATAAGCAAGCCAGAAACGATTAAAATTAAAAATCCTTTTAAAGAAAAGACAACCTCTTCACTAAAAATTTCATCAGGAAAATATTGATTTCCTACATCTGTAAAACCTAAATCTGTGAGTTCTTTTACAGTAGTTGGGTTTAAATCTATTGTTTGATCTGGCACTAAATAAGTTGATGAAATAAAACCCCCAATAATTAAACCAATTACAAACATTAGTGCATAATCTCGCTGTTTCCAATCTTTTTTAAAATAGTCTGATACTTTACCAGCACCAGCCATTGTGCATAAGGTTTCAAAATTTGTTGATGCTCCAAAATCCTTTCCAAAATAGAAATACAAGAAAAGCGATAAAGCTATAAGTGGACCACCTATATACCAAGCCCAAGGTTGTACTATAAAATCTATCATTAAATGTTATCTTTTAAATAATTCTTAATTAAATCTGTAGCTCCTAAATTATTGGTAATATATTTTTTATTAATGGCTCCAGTTAGTTTTCTAAAATTTTCATCATTTTTAAAATTGATGAAATTCTGAGTAAATTCATCTTGATTTTTAATTGAAATACAACCACCAATTTTTACCAAATCTACAGCTTCTTTAAATTTGTCGTAATTATTTCCAATCACTACAGGAATTCCGAAAGTTGCGGGTTCTAAAATATTATGCAAGCCCGTTTTTAATCCTCCACCAACATAAGCTAAATCTGCTGCTGCGTAAATTTTGGTTAAAATACCAATCGTATCAATAATAAAAACTTGATATTCTGATAGATTTTTATCCTCTTTATCTGAAAATAAAACTGTTTTTTTATTGATGGATTTTTGTAAAGCAACAATTGCATCAGCTTTAATATTATGAGGAGCAATTATGAATTTTTCGTCTTTTGATGCATTATTATTGATGTAATTGACCAACAATTGCTCATCTTCTGGCCAAGTGCTTCCTGCAACAATGGTGTATTTTCCATTTTTAAATTCGCTAATAAAATCGAGTACATTGTCTTGTTCTAAAATTTTAGAAACCCTATCAAAACGTGTATCACCAGCAACTGTTACATTTTTAAAATTGATGGAATTTAGTAATTTTTCTGACTCTTGATTCTGCACAAAAAAGTGATGAAAAGCTTCTAAAGATTTTCGCATAAAACCGCCATAACTTTTAAAGAACAATTGTTTTTCTCTTAAAATACCCGAAACTAAAATTGTAGGAATTTCTTTTCTTTTAAGCTCATTTAAAAGATTTGGCCAAAATTCATACTTAATAAAAATGGCCATGTTAGGCTTTACAATTTCTACAAACTTTTTTGCATTCGATTTAGAATCTAAAGGCAAATAACAAACAACATCTGCTAAATTATAATTTTTACGAATTTCGTATCCTGAAGGAGAAAAAAAGGTAACTAGAATTTTATATTGATTGTAATTGGTTTTTATTTCTTCTATAATGGGCCTTGCTTGTTCAAACTCGCCCAAAGAAGCCGCGTGGAACCAAATTGTTTGCTCATTTTTTAAAGTAGAAATTTTAGAAAATGTTTCTTTTCTGCCTTTTACAAAAAATTTTATTTTTCGATTAAAAAGCGCAATAACATGTAAAATGGGCGATGCTATAAAAATTAAGAAGTTATATAAAAATTTCATAGTTGCAAAAGTACAAACTATGTTTGTTTAATTCTTATGGAGACAAAAAAAGCTACTCTAAATAGAATAGCTTTATTTATTACATATTTTTTAAAATTATAATTCACAGTATTTATCCCCCGAAAATATGCGATTACATTCAAAAAATCTTACTCAAATCTACAATTAATCATTCTATTTTAGGTTAAAAATGTTCTAAAACAGCCATTTATTGTTCCGAAAAACTGTTAATTTTTAAATTAAGTTGATTTTGTTTAAAATATCTTCTTTGTATTTTTTACCAATAGGTATTTCATCATTAAAAATTTTAACCGAGTTTTGAGTTATTTGGGTTAAATACTGAATATTAACAATATAACCTCTATGAATTCTGATAAAGTTTTTATTTAGTTTTTCTAAAATATCATTTAAACTTGTTCTTACTACAATTTTTTGATGCTTTTTTAAGATGATTTCTATATAAACATGTGCACTTTTTAAGTACAAAATATCATCAAAATTAAGTTTGGTGTAAGATCCTTTTTCTTTGATAAAAATAGAATCTTTTATTATAAGATTATCCTTATCAATCTTACCAATTTTATTCGAAAAATTAAATAAAGCAATTTCTATGGATGTGTAAAGTTCTTCTTTAGAAAAAGGTTTTACCAAATATGCAGGTGGCATTACTTCTTTTGCCTGATTTAAAGTATAGGCATCTGAGTTCGATGTTAGAAATATAAACGGAAAATTATAAGACTCTCTTATTTTTTTAGCTATATCAATTCCTGTTTTTTTACCTGATAATTGAATGTCTAAAATTGCGATATCTGGTTTTTCTTCTTCTATTCTAATAAGCGCTTCTGTATAATTTATGGCTGGTTCTAAAGCTTCGTAACCTAAGTCTTCTAGCGCATCACAAATATTATCAGCAATAATTAACTCGTCTTCTACAACTAGAATTTTTATTTTATCCATAATTATTTCTTAAAAACTAAAATATAATTTTTTAAAATTAATTGATATTAACACACTCTTAAAAGTTCTAAACACCTATAAATCTGTTCTAAGATTAATTTACCAATTGCCTTTGATGAATATCTTTAAAATAAATTTCGAATTTTGCGCCTTTAAAATTGGTTTGTGTTAAAGTACCATGCAGTTGTTTTACCAATCTATTTACCAAACGTAAACCTAAACTTTTGGCTCTTTTTACATTAATATCTTCTGATAAACCAGGTCCATTATCTTCTATAACCAACTTATAATCTTTATTATTTTCTTTTTCTATAGAAATTGACAAACTATTTTCTTTGTCGTTTTTAAAAGCATATTTGTAAGAGTTTGTAATTATTTCGTTGATGATTAAACCCAAAGGAATTGCTGTATCTATATCAAACATAACATTTTTAGAAGTAATTGAAGTTTGTACATCTGTTTTAGAAGCATACATTGATGACAACTCTTTAATTAAAACCCTAATATATTCGTCAAAATCTATTAAACCGCTTTCATTTTGATATAATTTTTGATGGATTAAAGCCATAGATTTTACTCTATTTTGACCTTCGTGCGCTAATTCTAATGCTTTTTGATCTTCTATACCTTTGGTTTGTAATTCTAACAAACTAGAAACAATTTGAAAGTTGTTTTTTACTCTGTGATGCACTTCTTTAACCAACAGTTCTTTTTCGTGTAAAGTTTTCTCTATTAACTTATTTTTCTCTTTTAACTCTCTAGATTGCTTCTTAATTTTTCTAAGCACAAGTAAAGTTATTAAAAATAATACAACAGCTAAAATTGCAATAATGGCATACAATCTGGTTTTAACTTTTTCTAAGGCAATTTCTTTTTCTTTTTCTTTTACAGCTATATCCATTTTAAAATCGGCAAGCGATTCTGATAATTCTTTAGAATAGGTTTTTCGAACACTTTGTACAGCTAAATCTTTGTAGCTTAAGGCTAAATCTTTATAACCATGTGCAGACAATGCTTGCGAGCTATAGTTGTACAAACCAAATATATCATTAGAATTTAAATCTTGACCTAAATCTTTAAATTTTGCCATCAATTCAGCAACATTATGTACTTCAAATTTTTGTAAAATTTTATTTTTTAAATCAGACTTTTCGTCTAAAGAAGCAATTAGTTGCGCATATAATGGATATGTAAAAATTCTTCTATTGTCTGTATTGTAAAGAATATCAATTAATTCAATAACCCTATCATTATGTCCTTTCTTATAAACATAAGCATTTATTAAATGCTCTATAGTAGAAAAATAATACGATGAATTATGTGGCAATTCTTCTTCTAATCGTAAACTTTTTTCGCAAACATCTATGTATTCTTGTAACTTACCTTCTATAATTAAAAAATCTGATAAGTAATAAAGAAATATAATTTGTAATTCTTTATTGTTTAATTCTTCTGCTTTTTGTAAACTTTCTAAACAAAGTTTTTTACCATTGGCAACATCTCCTTGAATTTGATACAAGACTAAAGCATGTGTTCTTGCCTTTAATTTTGCTTTTACCACATCTTTATCAGCAGAATTAAATTGATTGATATAAGATTCTAATTCCTTTTGTTTTGCTGATGCACTTTCTATAGAAATTTCATCTCTAAGCTTGTAAACTTGTGTCCAGATGATTTCGAAATAATCTAAATTTATGTTTTTATCAGAAGGTTCTTTTACATTTTCTTCTATAAATTCTGATACTTTTTGATAATCTACAGACTGTCTATTGCTTAATTTCGATGTAAAAACATAGTACTCTTTGTAGGTTAACTCTTTCTTTTGAATTAGTTTTTCTAAGGTTAAATAATACGAGTTTTCTTCTAAATTCTTTAAGTAATACTGAGCCGAATCTAGTTTTTCTTCTAAAATAAATTCTTCAACTTTATGTGTGTAGTTGTTTTGTGGAAAAGAATTTTGAGCAATGATTATTGTTGAAAAAAGTAAAAAAATACAATTGAAAAATAGTTTCATAATCTAGGGGTTTTGGCCATAAATTTAATGAAACTTTCTAAACAAATGTAACGTAAACAAGAAAACGCTTAAACAAATTATTGTTTAAGCGTTTTAAATTTTTAAAAACTTAATTTCTTAAGCTTCGAATGGAGTAACAGAAACATAAGATCTGTTATCTCTTTTCTTTTGAAATTCTACAATTCCATCAACTTTTGCATGTAAAGTATGATCTTTACCCATGTAAACGTTTTCTCCTGGATTGTGAGTAGTTCCTCTTTGACGAACAATAATATTACCTGCAATTGCAGCTTGTCCTCCAAATATTTTAACACCTAGTCGTTTCGATTCTGATTCTCTACCATTCTTCGAACTTCCTACACCTTTTTTATGTGCCATTTTATTGAGTTTTTATAGGTTAAAGTAAATTAAGATAATTGGTTATTTTTCAATACCACCATCTAATCTATCTTGTAATTCTTTTAATTCATCCCACTTACCTTCAGCAGCTAAACCAGCTTGCTTTGGCCAAGTTGTAGTAACTAAATGAGACAATCTAGAACTTGCTTCAGTTAAGATTTCACTCAATTTTGCTGGATCTGCTTTTGCAACTTTAGCAAAAGTATCTAAACCTGCATTTACTAACGCTTCAGCAGCTTTAGGTCCTGCACCTTCAATTTTCTTTAAATCATCAGCTTTAGCTTTTGTTGCTTTTTTTGGAGCCGCTTTTTTAGTAGCTTTCTTTGCACCAGTTGCAGCAATAGATTCAATTTGAATCTCGCTTAAATACTGTCTATGACCATTTTTCTTTCTGTAACCTTTTCTTCTTTTCTTTTTAAAGACGATTACTTTATCACCTTTTAAGTGACTTAAAATCTGAGCTGTTACTGAAGCTCCTTCTATAGCTGGGGCGCCTAAAGTTACGTTACCAGCATCATCAAGTAAAAGAACGTTATCAAAAGTTACTTTTGATCCTTCTTCTCCTTGTAAACGATGAACGTATACTTTTTGGTCTTTTGCTACTTTAAATTGCTGCCCTGCTATCTCTACGATTGCGTACATACTAATTGTTTTGCGTATTTATACTAATTTATGGCATTTAACTTACTGAAAATGCGGATGCAAATATACATCTTTTTTAAAACTTAACAACATCATTAATAATAAATTAATATTATAATAATTCAGTGCAGAATTCTGTATTTTAATAACAGCTTTCTTATTTTTGAATATTCACATTTTTTGATTGCTTTTTGTTACAAAACATAAAAAATTGCGTCAAATTGAAACATTAATTATTAATTTAAAAGAAACCAATGAAGAAAAGTATTTTATCTCTTGCTTCTGCTATGCTGCTTGCCTTTACAGTAAACGCACAAAAAGTAGAATTTGAAGAGTATGATTTAAGTAATGGAATGCATGTAATTTTGCATCAAGACAATTCTGCTCCTGTTGTAATTACTTCTGTAATGTACGGAGTTGGCGGTAAAGATGGAGATAGAAATAGAACTGGATTTGCCCACTTTTTTGAACACTTGTTGTTTGAAGGTACAAAAAACATAAAAAAAGGAGAATGGTTTAAGATTGTTTCTTCGAATGGTGGTAAAAATAACGCTAACACCTCACAAGATAGAACTTATTATTACGAAATTTTTCCTTCTAACAAGTTAGAATTAGGTTTATGGATGGAATCTGAACGTTTACTACATCCAATAATTAAACAAGAAGGTGTAGATACACAAAATGAGGTTATAAAAGAAGAAAAAAGACAACGCACAAGACCTTATTCCAAAATTATTGAAGAAGTTAGTAAAAACTTATTTAAAGTTCATCCGTATAAAGACCCAAATATTGGATATATGAAAGATTTAGATGCTGCCACTTTAGAAGAGTTTTTAGCTTTTAATAAAAAATACTATGTACCTAATAATGCCACTTTAGTTGTTGCTGGAGATATTGATTTTGCTTCAACAAAAAAAATGATTAAAGATTATTTTGGTCCTATTCCTAGAGGTGAAGAAGTTATAAGAACTTTTCCTAAAGAAGAACCTATTACTGAAGAATTTAAAGCTACTGCATATGACGAAAACATTCAAATACCAGCAGTAATTGCTGCTTACAGAACCCCTTCGTTTAAAACAAGAGATTCTAAAGTTTTAGATATGATTTCTTCTTACTTAAGTGCGGGTAAAAGTTCTGTACTTTATAAAAAAATGGTAGATACTAAAAAAATAGCCTTAGGTGTACAAGCTGTAAACATTAGCCAACAAGATTATGGTATTTATGCACTTTTTTCTCTTCCTTTAGGTTCAGCAACATTAGAGCAATTAGTTGCAGAAATGGATGAAGAAATTTTAAAAATTCAAACAGATTTAATTTCTGAAAAAGATTTTCAAAAATTACAAAATCAGTTCGAAAATAATTACGTAAACGCTAACTCAAGCGTTGTTGGTATTGCAAGTTCTTTAGCAACATTTAATGTTTTGTATGGAGACACAAACTTAATTAACACAGAAATCGATATTTTTAGATCTATTACAAGAGAAGAAATTAGAGAGGTAGCTAAAAAATATTTGAATCCAAATCAACGATTAATTTTAGAATATTTACCAGAAAAAAAATAATAAAACTTTAATCGAAAGATTTATTTCTTAATTATAAGACACAAAATATGAAAACAAAAATTTTATCATTAATAGCCCTTTTTGTAGCCACAATTGCTGTTAATGCACAAATAGATAGAAGTAAAATGCCTAAACCAGGGCCAGACCCAGAAATAAAGTTGGGCAAACCAGTTAAAATTACTTTAAAGAATGGTTTAAAAGTAATTATTGTAGAAAACCACAAATTACCAAGAGTTTCAGCAAACTTATCTATAGACAATAAACCTTATTTAGAAGGAGAAATTGCAGGAGTTTCTAGCATGATGGGTAGCTTATTAGGTAGAGGAACTACAAATATCACTAAAGATGAGTTTAACGAAAAAGTAGACTTTTTAGGTGCCAATGTATCTTTCTTTAGCTCTGGCGCTTATGCAACTTCTTTAACAAAATATTTTCCAGAAATTTTAGAATTAATGGCAGATTGTGTAAAAAACTCTCAGTTTACACAAGAAGAATTTGATAAAGAAAAGCAAGTAACTTTAGACAATATAAAATCTAACGAAAAAAGTGTTACTGCTGCTGCTAGAAGAGTTGAAAACGTTTTAACTTATGGTAAAAATCATCCTTTTGGAGAATTTACATCAAAAGAAAGTGTAGAAAAAATAACTTTAGATGATGTAAAAAACAACTACAATACCTATTACAAACCTAATAATGCTTATTTGGTTATTGAAGGCGATATAAACCCAAAAGAAGTAAAAAAATTAGTTATAAAGGCATTTTCAGACTGGCAAAAAGGAGAAATCCCTAACTATAAAATTCCAGCAACAGAAAATGTAGCTACTACAGAAATTAATTTTATAAATATGCCTAACGCAGTTCAATCTGAAATTGCTGTGATTAACAATATCGATTTAACTTTAGGCGATAAAGATTACTATGCTGCATTAATGGCCAATAACATTTTAGGTGGTGGTGGTACTGCACGTTTATTTATGAATTTACGTGAAGATAAAGGGTATACTTATGGCTCTTATTCTAGTTTAAGACAAAATAGATATACAGGTACCTTTAGAGCAACTGCAAGTGTTAGAAATGTGGTTACAGATAGTTCTGTTGTAGAAATTTTAAAAGAAATTAATAAAATTAGGTACAAAAAAGTAACTGCAGAAGAACTACAAAACTCTAAAGAAGAATATATTGGTAGTTTTGTTATGGATGTACAAAAACCAAGAACTGTTGCAAATTTTGCTTTAAATATAGAACGTTATAACTTACCTGAAGATTTTTATGCAAACTACATTAAAAATATTAAAGCGGTTACTTTAGACGATGTTCAAAATGCAGCCATAAAATATTTTAAAGGCAATAAAGCAAGAATTGTAATTACAGGTAAAGGTATTGATGTACTTAAAAATCTAGAAAAAACAGATTATGTAATTAAGTATTTTGATAAATACGGAAACCCAACAGAAAAACCAGAAATGACCATGCCAATTCCTGAAGGAATGACTGCTGCAACTGTTGTTGATAAATATATTGAGGCTATTGGAGGTAAAGACAAAGTAATGGCGGTAAAATCTGTAATGACAGTTGCAAACGCCTCAATTCAAGGTACGCCTTTAGTTATGACAACCAAAGTTGCTGCTCCAAACAAATCATCTTTAGTAGTGGCTGTTATGGGCAATACAATGCAAAAAGTAATTTTTGATGGTTCTAATGGATATCAAGAAATGCAAGGCAGAAAAATGGATATGCAACCTGCACAAATTGAGGAAGCAAAAGCGAGTGCTCAACCATTTTCTGATATGAGTTATTCATCAGCAACATTAGATAGAATAGAGCCACTTGATGGTGAAAATTTTTATGTGATAAAAAATGGAAATACAGAAATTTTTTATAACGTAAAAACGGGATTAAAAGCCAAAGAAGTTAAAACTGTAAAAACACCAAGAGGAGAAATGAAAGTACCAACATCATTTGCTGATTACAAAGAAGTAAATGGAATCTTATTCCCTCATTCAATAAATACTAAATCTGGCCCTATGGATTTAAGTTTCAAGGTTCAAGAAATAAAAGTAAACGAAGGCGTTTCTGATGAAGATTTTAAATAATCTTTGCTAAACAACAAGAATAAGATAAAGAGTCAAACTTTAAGTTTTGACTCTTTTTTTTGCAAAATAGTTCCATATATTTATTTTTTGATGAATACTTTTACTGTAAAAATTCATATTCAGTTAAAATTTAAGTAAAAAACTTGTAAATATCAGCATATCACTCTATTTATTAATAAATTTGTACATTAATTCTTTAATACTTTTAAAATGAAAACTCAAAAAATATTTACTGCAATAGCAATTGCTTGTTTTATACTTACAGGATGTAAAACCGAACAAAAAGAAGTAAAAACTGAAAACGTTTCTTTGGCAATTTCTGGTATGACTTGCGAAATAGGATGTGCAAAAACCATTCAATCTAAATTATCTAAAAAAGAAGGTGTTTTAGATGCTAAAGTTATTTTTACTGATAGTGTTGCTAATATTCAGTTTGATGCCAACAAAACTTCTAAAAAAGACCTAATTGCTTTTGTTGATGGCATTGCTGGTGGCGAATTGTATAAGGCTTCTGAAAACACAAATACAAACAAAAAAGCACATACTTGTACTGAAGCATGTAAAGAAAAATGCGAAGAAATGACAGCAGCTAAAAAAGAATGCAAAGAAAATTGCACTATGGCTTGTTGCAAAGACAAAAAAGCTTAGTTATTCTTAGTTTTATAAAATAAAAAAGCAGGCTTTAAGCCTGCTTTTTTTTATGACTGTAACCAATATCCGGATACATTAAATGAATTTTATCTTTAAAAATATTTAAACTGATTATTTAGGGTGATTTTCTATGTAAAAAAACAACTCTAATAGTATTTCTAAGAAAAAGTAAATGTTAAACCTAGATTTTAATCAGCATAGATTAAAACACGAATAATAATCTTTTTATAAAACCAAGAAAGCAGGCTTAAAGCCTGCTTTCTAATTATATGTACTTTTAAAATCGTAATCGATTATAAACTTGCATTAATCCAAGTCCAAGTAGAAACATCAACAGCTGTAGAAGTTTTACCTGAGTTTAAAGTATATTTACTTGTTTCTCCACTAATTAAAGTAGCATCAGCAGCTGCACCATCAATTATTACGTTAGATAAAGATCCTCCATCTTTCATATCTAAATCTACATCATATCCTACTAAGTGTAAACCTGTAATTGTACCACCAGAAGTTTTCTTAAATTGTAAAGCAGTACCTCCTACTGTAGAAATAGCAGTAATATTTGTAAACGTTGGGTTAGCATTGTCTTTATCTCCTTCAAAAACCGTTGAGAAACCAGGAACCGTGTTAGAAATGTAAGCATTTGTTACAGAACCATTCCATTCTTCTGTCCAGTCTATTGAATCATCGTCATTATCTTTTAAATATAAGTTACTTGCAACTGCAGTACCTCCAAAAAACTCAACACCATCGTCTGCACCATTAATTACAGCTATATTTTCTAATTCTGTTTGATTACCTACAGCATATAAAGAAACTCCATTATATTGAGATTCTGAATTAATTTGTGCCCCTGTACCCTTAATTACTAAATATTTAACATGTCCAGAATCATCGTCATCATTTGTACCTCCATAAATGAAACCACCAACTTCTGCAACAGCATCTACACCCGCAGATGTTGTAGCATCACCACAAATTGTTAAACCTCCCCAATCTCCAGGATTTGCATTTGAAGAAGAAATTACTACTGGATTAGCAGCTGTACCATCTATTTCTATTTGACCTCCTTTTAAAACGGCAATGTAAACACCTGTACCACCATCTCTAGCAGTAATTTTAGTACCTGCAGGGATTACTAATTTAGCACCATCTGGAACAATGTAAGCTGAGTTTAACATATAAGAAGTTGAAGCATCTAAAGTAACTGTACCAGAAATTGTACCTTGTAATACAGAACTTTCGAAAGATAAATCTGAATCTACCCAAGGAAAATCAGCTTTAGTAACCACTGGAGCTACATTTGCACCGTTAATAGTATAAAAATATTGATCTGCAGTTGTAGGATCAGTAGGATCAGTTAATGCAACAGCTTCTAAACCTGCCTCTAACACTACATTACTAGTTTCACCCCCATCTTTCATATCTAAATCTACATCATATCCAGACAAAGATAAACCTGTGATTGTTCCACCAGATTGTTTTTTGAATTGTAATGCAGTACCACCTACTGTTGAAACAGCTGTAATATTATTGAATTTAGGGTTTCCATTTTCTTTATCCCCCTCAAAAACAGTAGAAAAACCAGCAACAGTGTGAGAAATATATGCATTTGAAACTGTACCATTCCATTCTTCTGTCCAATCTATAGAATCATCATCATTATTTTCTAAATAAAGGTTAGTTACAGATACTGTACCTCCAAAAAACTCAACACCATCATCTTTACCATTAATTACGGCTACATTATTTACAACAGTACCAGAACCAACTGCATAAAAAGATACTCCATTATATTGAGATTCTGTTGTAATTTGTGCACCAGTACCTACTATTTGCAAATAATTTATGTTTCCTGAGCTATCAGTATCTACTGTACCACCGTATACAAAATCTCCAACTTCTGCAACCGCATCAACACCTGCTGATGTAGTAGCATTACCACAAATTGTTAAACCTCCCCAATCTCCAGGGTTACCATTAGCAGAAGACATAACTACTGGATTAGCAGCATTACCATTAATATAAATCTGCGCTCCTCTTAAAACAGCAATATAAACCTCAGAACCACCTGCATCTGCAATAATTCTTGTACCTGCTGGTATTGTTAAGCTAGCTCCTTCTGCAACTGTAAATTGTCCAGTTAAACTATATTGAGTAGAAGCATCTAACGTAGCACTTTCTGTTAAGGCTCCATTTAAAACACCATTTTGTAAGTTCTCTATTACATCACTTACGGGTGGTACAACTGGTAATGGATCATCGCTACCACAACTCGATAAAGATGTTACAATCACTACAATTGCTAATAATTTTACAACTAAATTTTTCATTTTTTTTGAATTATATTTTTTTATTTATTTCTACAAAGAAATGATAGAAACATTCCAAATTTATTAACTGAATGTTAAAAATAAGTTACGAATCTTTAGTAAAAATTTCGTTTTGTTATGAAATTGTTAATTAAAACTTATAGGTTAAATTGAAGCTTAGTTGGCTACCTCTTTTATAAGATTGTACTACCTGATTTGTAACATCAATTATTGCTCCAGATCCTGAATTATCGAATTCTGTAACTTTTTGAGTTTGTTGTATATCTGGGTTTAATAAGTTTCTACCTACAACTTTAATAATTAAATTATCTGTAATTTCTTTACTTAAGATTAAATCTAAAGACACGAAACCTTTTTCTATAATTTCATCATTAAATAATGTTGCGCTATTTACTAGATCTTCTGGAGAACCTAATGCAAAAATTTTGTCTGATGCATAATTACCAGACACTGTTGCTGTAAATTCTTTTTCTGATCTGCTATTAAAACTTAAAGATGCATTTGTAATAAAATCAGAAGCTCCTTGTAAACCAGACTCCTCTACATTTGAATATTGAAAGTTTGTATATAAATCTTGATTAAACCACATTTTTGTGATATTAAAACTAGTACTTAAAATACTTTTTTCGTCATCATTTTCTATTATATTTAATCTACTTTCTAACTCTATTCCAAAAACAGTTGCTTTTTCTCCTGTATTATTGAATTCAAAGTTTCCAGAAGAACCTCTAGTTAATGCTAGGTTAATTGGGTCTTTAATATTTTTGTAAAAAACACTAGCAGAAACTAGCTCTTCTCTACTTGGAAAAAACTCCCATTTTGCATCTAAGTTTATTACTTTTGATCTTTCTAAATCTGGATTTCCTTGAATTACACGTCCTGTTGGTTCTTCGTATTGAAAAGGAGCAAACTCTTTAAACTCTGGTAATGTTTGTGTTAAACTCGATGCAAAACGTACAGAATTTTTTTCTCCAATTTGATATTTAAGATTTAAACTTGGATAAACTGAATTGTATTTTCTACTTAAAGATCCAACTCTAGATTGTCCATTAGGGCCTTGATAATTTTTTACATTCCAAGCTACATTAATTTCATTACTCTCGAATCTTAAACCGAAATTTCCAGAGAACTTGTTATTTACACCAAAATTTAAATTTGTAAATGCAGCTAAATTTGTCATGTCTGCTGTATAAGCATCAGGTAATTGTTCTATTACTCTTAACATTGGGTTAGCCCCCTGACCATAATTAGCAAGAGTTGTAAACGTTTCTGAAATATGATCTACAGTAGTAGTTAAAAACCCTGAATTTGGAAAACCTGGAGTATAACCTGGGGTAGATACACCAACAAATTGAGAACTAAAAGCTCTTTCTTTATTTCTAAAGTTTAATCCAAAATTTAATTTCATTGGCTTTTTGTCATATTCAGATTCTGTTTTCCCAAAAGAAAACTCATCAACTATATAAGCGTTATATTCATTGTCTTCGATTCTTTGTGTTGATTTTCTTTGAGAAAAATCTGATACATCTGCAAAAGTTACTTCACTATCATTTAAAATAATAGCTTCATTTCTAATACGATTTGGCTCTTCTGCTAAGACAAAATTATAACCTCCTGCCCAAGTTAATTTATTATTTTCGGTAAGTTTGTGTTCTCCTGTTAATTGGTTTACAAACATAATTGTTTGTTTATAGTTTTGATCTCTAACAAAAGCACCTCTTTCTTGTGGCTGTTGATCAAAAACATATCCTAAACCATTTCTTCCTTGCTCAAATAAATTATCTTTACCTGTATTTACAAATAAAGTATTGTAGCCTATTTTATTATTGTCGTTCAGTTTTAAGTCTCCTCTAATATAACCAGTTGTATTTATTCTAGTTATATATTGCTCTAGTGAAGGTGAATCGTTTAAAGCTGTAGCAGGGTCATAAGATAAATTTGGGAAGGCATTATCTAAAATATTTGCACGATATGTTCTAAACTCCCCTTCTTGATATTCAAAAGATTTGCTGTGAGAAGCTGTAGCAAAAATAGCTAGCTCTTTGTTAAAAATATCAAATTTGTAAGCTGCATTAAAAGATACTCCATAATTTGTTGAATTATCTACAGTTATAGCATCCCAAGTTTGGTATTTAATAGCATCTGTAAGTAAATAAGGTTTTTTATAGTATCCAAAAGTAACATCATTCATATTTAAAGTACTTCTAAAATCTGATTCTAACCCTACAACTGCAGTATTAAAACCTCCACTTACACTTACAGAAAAACCTTTTTTTGAATATTTTTTAGAAGCAACATCTACAGTTCCAGATGCTTGATCAGAATACCCACTAGTATTATACGTTTTAGAGATCCCTATGTTGTTAATTATGTTAGTAGAAAAAAGACCTAAGTCTATATTTTTTTTCGCAACATCATCAGACGGAATAGGTAAACCATTCATTGTAGTAGATAAATATCTATCTCCTAAACCTCTAATATAAATATCTCCTGAACCTTCACTTTGAGTTACACCAGAAATTTTTGTTGTAGCAGCTGCTGCGTTAGAAACCCCTATTTTAGACAATCTTTCTGCACCAATACTTTCTACAATTACTGTTGCATTTTTTTGCTTTAATAACAAAGCTGATTCTTTTTCTTTTGTGCTTGTTGTTCTAACTACTACATCATCTAAAGCAACACCTTCTTCTGCAGAAAGCACTTGATTAATAGTTACTGTTTCTCCAGCTTTAATTGTAAATGTTTTTTCTATAGTTTTATATCCTAAAAAACTAAAAACAACTGTATGTGTACCTGCAGGAACTGGAAAAGAATAGATTCCGTCGAAATCTGTTGTTGCCCCAATATCAGTACCTTTAATTACTACATTTGCAAATGGCAATGGCTCATTATTAGATTCTTTATCTGTTAATAAACCTGTTAATTTACCTTTGTCTTGAGCTACTAAAAACTGGCTCAATGCTAACAAGGTAATAAGTAAAAATTTTTTCATTTTATATGTTTATTTTGCTTATGCAAAAGTCTATCCCTTTTGTAAATATAGTGTTAGTAGTAAATTATGCTTGAGTTAATAACCTGTTAACTAATTGTTAATTTGAAAGCGATAATAAAAAGGAAAAAAACGCAAAAATTAAAAACTTTTATTCTTAGAAACATAACCATATATGAATTAAATTGATAAATTTAGAGGCTAAAAGTAAATGAGAATTTCATAACATTAAGATAACATTATCAATATGCTGTGTTTTTAACTTTGCTTCTTTAAAATTTATAATATAAAATGGAAGATCCGTATATTTTAATGTTAATAGCATTAGCTGTTTTAGCTATTGTTGATCTAGTTGTTGGTGTTAGTAACGACGCAGTAAATTTTTTAAATTCTGCAATAGGTTCTAAAGCAATTTCTGTTAGAAACATTATGATTATTGCCAGTGTAGGTGTTTTTTTTGGTGCTGTTTCCTCTAGTGGAATGATGGAGGTTGCACGTAAAGGAATCTTTAACCCTAATATGTTCGTTTTTCAAGATGTTATGTACATCTTTATGGCAGTTATGATTACAGATATCTTATTATTAGATGTTTTTAACTCATTAGGTATGCCTACCTCTACTACTGTTTCTATTGTTTTTGAATTGTTAGGTTCTGCTGTGGTAATTGCAATTATTAAAATTACACAAAACGATACTGAGAGTTTGTCTGCCATTTGGGACTATATTAACTACAACACAGCAACAGATATTATTTTAGGAATTTTACTCTCTGTTATTGTTGCCTTTACAGTTGGTGCCATTGTACAATACTTTTCTAGAATTATTTATTCTTTTAATTTCGAAAATAGACCAACCTATATTAACTCATTATTTGGCGGTTTTGCAATTACGGCAATTACATACTTTATTATTATTAAAGGATTAAAAGGAACTCAGTTTTACGATAGCTTAAAAGGATATTTAGAAGGTAATACATTGCAAATTGTCGCTACTAGTTTTGTTATTTGGTCGCTAATATCTCATTTAATTATAAAAGTGTTTAAACAAAATATTTTAGTAATTATTATTGGCGTTGGTACTTTTTCTTTAGCAATGGCTTTTGCTGGCAACGATTTGGTAAACTTTATTGGTGTACCTATAGCCGCTTTAAACTCTTATGAAGCTTGGTCTATTTCTGGTGTTAGTCCAGAATTATTTTCTATGGGTAGTTTAGCTAAAAAAGTACCATCTAACATCTGGCTTCTTTTATTAGCAGGTGCTATTATGGTGGTTACTTTATGGACATCTTCTAAAGCAAAATCAGTTATAGAAACTGGTATTAATTTATCTAGACAAGGAGAAGGTCATGAAAAATTTCAGCCTAATAATTTATCTCGAATTGTGGTGCGTTTTGCAATGGTTTTAAATACTGGAATCAATTATTTGTTTCCTAAAAAAACGCAAGAGTATATCAATACAAAATTCGAAAAACCAGTTGTAAAATTATCTAAAGATAAATCTTTTGAAATGCCAGCATTCGATTTGGTTCGTGCTTCTGTAAACCTTATTATGGCTAGTGTTTTAATATCTATAGCTACTTCTATGAAATTACCATTGTCTACAACCTACGTAACGTTTATGGTTGCAATGGGTACTTCTTTAGCAGATAGAGCTTGGGGACGTGAAAGTGCAGTGTATAGAGTTGCTGGAGTTTTAAATGTTATTGGTGGTTGGTTTTTAACGGCTCTAATTGCTTTTATAGCTGCTGGTATTGTTGCTTACTTTATTAATTTACACATTGCTTTTATACCTGTTTTGTTATTTTTAGTTGCTTTTTTAATTACAAAAAATTCTATGGCACATAGAAAAAGAGCTAAAGAAATAAAAAGAAAAACATTTATAGAAAGATCTGAATTAATTACCATTAACGGAGTTATAGAAGAGAGTTCAGACCATATTTCTGGTGTTGCAGACAGAATAAATAAATTGTACACAAATGTTGTAGATGATTTAGCTAATCACGATTTAAATAAACTACGCAAAACCGACAAACACGTAGAAAAGTTAAATGATGAAATAGACGAACTAAAAGACAATGTTTTCTATTTTATTAAATCTTTAGACGAAACTTCTGTACAAGCAAGTAGATTTTACATTTCTGTTTTAGGTTATTTGCAAGATGCTGCACAATCTATAAGTTATATTTCTAGAGCTAGTTTTAAACACGTAAATAACAATCATAAGAACTTAAAAAAGGGTCAGTTAAAAGATTTAAAAGGAATTAACAACCAATTAACTGAAATTTTAGAGAATGTTAGTGATGTTTTTAAATCGAGAGAATTTGATAGCTTAAACCCTATTTTGATTGATAAGCGTGAGCTGTTAAAGAATGTTTCTTTATCTGTAGAAAAGCAAGTAAGTAGAATTAGAACCGACGAAACTAGTCCGAAAAACTCTACTTTATACTTCAGTATTTTACTAGAAACTAAAGATTTAATGAAAGCCTTAATGAATCTTTTAGAGATTTACGAAGAGTTTTATTTAAGTACAAAATAAAAAAGGCTAAAACCAAAAACCTAAATTAAATAACCAATAATGGTCTCTATGGTCTGGAGACCAACTGTACTTTAATTCAATTGGCCCAACTAAACTATCAAAACTATAGCCAATAGCATAACCAGATTTAATGTCTTTAAAAACATCAATATCTTTAAAAACATTGTCATCTAAACGTGCAAAGTTGGCTATAAAACTTGCATAGTGTTTATCTGCAATTGCATATCTTAATAGAAATTCTGTCTTTAAAAAAGAAATATCGGTTAATTCTGCAAAATCATAACCATAAAAAGAAACAAAAGTATTGATGTAGTTTTGATTAAAGCCTCCCAAATAAAAATCAAAAACATTTGCATCAGAAGTATCAAAAGTAAAACCTGCTTGATAGGTATTCTGAAAAGTTACTTTATCCGATAAAGGTGTTGCAAAACCAATGGTACCTTGTGCTTGTGCAAAACTTTTAAAATCGCTGTTAAAACCTGTTGCGTTTAAATACCATTTTAAATTAAAATCGGCATAATATCCTTTAGTAACAAAATATTTTTCGTTGTAGGTATCTAATTTTAAATAAGCAAAAGCATTGTAATACTCACTATTATCAATATCGGTTTCGTCGTTATTATTTGTTATTGTTTCTGTACTTGCCTTTAAGTATTTATGCTCTAATCCTAAACCCAAAGCAAATTTTCTATCAAAGGTGGTTTGTAAATACAATTGATTGGTAATATCTGTAAATTTTACATTAATACTGCCAATATCTGGATACTGAGAAATAATAGGCCCGTATTTTGTGTTGGTTCTAAAATGATTGTATCTAGATTTAAAACCAACACTTAGATACAAACCATTATCTACAAAATAATTGAAATTGTATCTTAAATTATCGCCCAAAACAACATCTAACGAAAGTAAATCGTTATTGATAAAAGCGTGTTTATGACTGTAATTCACTAAAACTCCAGATTTGTATAAATCATCATAATGCGCACCTAAACTTAAAGTAGCGTTCTCTAGAGCTTCTATTAAAACTAAATTTAAATGATAGGTATTATCTTCTTGTTTTTTTAATGTATAATCTATTCTATCATAATTTCTAGTGGCTGATAATAGATTTATTTTACGAGTAATTTCTTGCCTAGAAATGCTATCTCCTTCTCTAATATCTAACTTACCCAAAACATAGGCAAGCGTATAATTTTCTGATCTTTGTATTTTAATTTTAGAAATGTATTTCTTTTTGGTATCAATTTTTAAAAATTCTCTCTTTTTTTTGTGCGTTTGTAAAGCTGCTAATTTTTTAAAAACTTCTTTAAATTTTTTAGCTTCTTCTTCTCCTTTTTTAATGATTATATTTTTTTTATCGAAATCTACTACACTATAAGCATAAATATCTGGATGTAAATAAACGTCTAATTTTTGCTTTTCTATTTTACTTTGATGATACATTTGATAGCTTACAATCTGATTTAGAATTTCAATTGCAGAGGTTAATTTTTCTCTTTCTATCAACTTACCTTCTACATCTACACCAATTACAATATCTATGCCTTTAGATTTCATAAAAGTTACAGGGAAATTATTTGCTATACCACCATCTACTAATAGTTTATCATTTAAAACTACCGGATTTAATAATGTAGGAAAAGAACCACTTGCTCTTAAAGCCATGGGTAAAGAACCATTTTCTAACAAAACGCCTTCGCCAGTTTCTACATCAGTAGCAATACAGAAAAAAGGAATTGCTAATTTGGTAAAGTCTTCAGAATCTTCTAAAGAACCTATCAGTTCAGAAAGTAAATTTAATATATTTTGTCCTTTAGAAATCCCTTTTGGCAACCCAACTTTACCTTTAGAAACAGGTAAGGTTATTTTGGTTTTTTCTGCATTTTCTTTATCAAAAAAAGGAGAAGAACTTCGAGGTAATTTGTCTCTTAACAAAGACATAAAATCGGTTTTATGCACAATTTTTTCTATTTCAATGGCCGAAAAACCTAGTGCATACAAACCACCAACAATGGCTCCCATACTTGTACCACCAATATAATCTAACTGAATACCAGCTTTGTCTATTTCTTTTAAAACCCCTATATGCGCAAAACCTTTTGCTCCTCCACCACTTAAAACTAAGCCAATTTTAGGCTGCTCTTCTTGACCAAAGACTAAAATTGGAACCATTAGCATTAACAGAAAAAACTTACTTTTCATTTTCTTTTTCTTTATGATAATATTGATGCACTTTTACGGCTCTTGCAAAACCAATTGCTTCTTTTAAATCTGCCAAAGAAGCTTCTTTTACACGTTTAGCCGACTTAAATTTACGCAATAAAGTTGTAATAGTCTGTTTACCAACATCTGGAATTTGTTCTAGCTCGCTTTGTATGGCACTTTTACTACGTTTATTTCTATGAAAAGTAATACCAAATCTATGGGCTTCGTTTCTTAAATACTGCGTAATCTTTAAAGTTTCGGACTTTTTATCTAAATATAAAGGTATGGGATCATCTGGATAATAAATTTCTTCTAATCGTTTTGCTATACCAATAATTGCAATTTTACCTCGTAAACCTAAAATATCTAAACTTTTTAATGCTGATGATAATTGACCTTTACCACCATCAATAATAATCAGTTGTGGCAAAGACTCGCCTTCAGAAAGCAAACGTTTGTACCTTCTGTAAACCACCTCTTCCATAGACGCAAAATCATCTGGGCCAACCACCGTTTTTATATTATAATGCCTATATTCTTTTTTACTAGGCTTACCATCTCTAAACACCACACAAGCTGCAACAGGGTTTGTACCTTGAATGTTAGAATTATCAAAACACTCAATATGTCTTGGTTCTTCTTTTAAACGCAAATCTTTTTTCATTTGCGCCATAATTCGTTTTACATGCCTGTCTGGATCTACAATTTTTATCTGCTTAAACTGCTCTTGTCTGTAATATTTTGCATTTCTTTCAGAGAGTTCTACAATTCGTTTTTTATCACCCAATTTAGGAATGGTAACTTTTATATTCTCGCCAATATCAACTTTAAAAGGCACATAAATTTCTGGCGATTGCGAATCGAAACGTTGCCTAATTTCTACAATAAAAAGTTCTAATAACTCTTTGTCTGTTTCATCTAACTTTTTCTTTATTTCTGTGGTGTGCGATTGAATAATAGATCCGTTAGAAATTTTTAAGAAGTTAGCATAACCATGGGTTTCATCAGAAATTATGGTAAACACATCTACATTATTAATAGACGGATTAATAATGGTAGATTTTGCTTGATAATTGCTAAGCAAATCTAATTTTTCTTTGATTTTTTGTGCCTCTTCAAACTCCATTTTTGCAGCAAAATCCATCATCATTTTATTAAATTTATCTAAACTTTCTTTAAAGTTTCCTTTAATAATATTTCTAATTTCTTTGATAGATTCGTTGTAATGCGCTTCTGTTTCTAAGGCTTCGCAAGGCCCTTTACAGTTTTTTAAATGATATTCTAAACAGACTTTATATTTGCCTTCGCTAATGTTTTGAGCACTTAAATCGTAATTACAAGTTCTTAATTGGTAGAGTTCTTTAATTAAATCTAACAAAACACGCACAGTTCTTACAGAAGTATAAGGTCCAAAATATTCAGAGCCATCTTTAATAACTCTACGTGTCATAAAAATTCTTGGAAAACGCTCTTTTTTAATACACAACCAAGGATAACTTTTATCATCTTTCAACAACACATTATAGCGTGGTTTGTATTTTTTTATAAGATTATTTTCTAATAAAAGTGCATCAGTTTCTGTATTTACAACAATGTGTTTTATACGAACAATTTTTTTTACTAAAACACGTGTTTTACCATTTTCGTGTGTTTTTGTAAAGTAAGAAGCCACTCTTTTTTTTAAGTTTTTGGCTTTACCTACATAAATAATTACATCTTCTTTATCAAAATATTGATAAACTCCAGGTGCATTTGGTAAGGTTTTTATTTGAAGTTCTAAAGAAGTTGGCATTCTCAAAAATACGTATTTTGTGTATTATTCTTAATCTATTTGATGATCTAATTCTGATAAAAAATTTGATTTTGTATGATCTACAACCTCCCAACCATAAATGGCTGATAATTGATAAATCTTAGATATTTCTTCGAAAAAACGAGTTTTTGCTTCTTTTTTTAAATTGGTTAATGCAATGGTTTCTTTAATTTTATCGATACTTTTTTCGTTAATTTTATTCAATTCTTCTTTAGAAAATGTGTTAAACTGACTTTGTTTTAAATCGAAATATTTTACATCTGGCGCAATAGAAATAACTTCTTTGGGTATTTTATTAATAATGATTTTTTTACCTACAGAATCGATTTGTATTTCTAATTTAGATAAATCGTAACCTACTTCTACATCTGCATTTACAGTAACAATTGCTTCTTTATCAAAAGAAACATAATTATAAAAATATTTTTTTGAGTCTTTAAAATTGTACACTTCAGAAAAACTGGCACTAGAAACCACCAACTTACTCATGTTTTTAATAGAGTTTACAACTACTTTTATTTCTTCTTTTTGTTGATGTTTATTGTCTTTTTGATACCAAAATTTGGCAATAAAAAAGCCAATAAAAAAAATGAGAATATATCTAGAAATTTTCATACTTGTACCAATTAGAGCTTTTACTCTAATGGTTACACAAGTTAGTAAAAAATACCTGAGTTTATTTTAAGAAAGCTTTAAATTTCTGTAGTTGATTCTGAAATCTTTTCGTCAGATTTTTTGTCTTCTTTAGGAAAAGCTTGTTTGCTAAAAATAAAAAGAATTGCTACACCAATAGTTATGTAAGAGTCTGCAGGATTAAATATATACTGAAAAAAAGTAAATAAATCTCCGCCAACAAACGGAATCCATTCTGGTAAATTGCCACTCCAAATAGGAAAATAAAACATATCTACAACTTTACCATAAAACAGTTCTCCATAAGGTTTATCAGCAAAAAGTGTGGCTACTTTATGTTCTGAAGAATCAAAAATAACACCATAAAAAACAGAATCTATAATATTACCAACTGCACCAGAAAAAATTAAAGAAATACCAATAATTACAGCATTATGCACTTTGCGTTTTATATTGCCAGACAACCAATAAATAATAGCGGCTACTGCCACAATTCTAAAAAGAGTTAAAAATAATTTACCAGATTTACCACCAAATTCAAAACCCATTGCCATTCCGTTGTTTTCTACAAAATGGATTTTAAACCAACTAAAAACCTCAAAACCATCACCTAAAACATAATGTGTTTTAATGTAAATTTTTATTACTTGATCTAAAATAATTGCTATTAAAATAGTAAGTATTGCAATACTCTTTTTTGACATTTTTTAAAATTTGAAGTCACAAAAATAAGAATATTATTGTGTTTAATTACTTGATATGTAAATATTAGCCTTTATGGAATTGATAGTTAGTTTTTTCTGAGCAGTTTTTAGGTTGTTTTTATAACTTTTATCATAAAAAATATCGTCAATTTTAATTTTACCGTTTTTAGAAATCAAGTCTAAATTTGTTTTGTTGATAGATGCATACACATTACCAGAATAAAGCTTAAGAGCTGTTTTTGCTAGGATTTTGTTGAGTTTTACAATTCCGTTTTCGATATAAATTGCCAAATCATTCTGTAAATTTTTAGCTTCTAAATCTACATTTTCTCCAAAAACGAAGACTTTTTTTCCTTCTGGTATTTTTACAATAACATTGGCTCTTTGTAGTCTTTTGGTAATAAATTTTCTAAACACAACTTCTCTTGTTTGTGTACCTTCGAACGCAAATTTTATGTTTACTTCTTTACTTTTTTCATCAATAATAATCAATTGTTCGTCGTAACTTTCTGCATACAAATACACTTCTATAAAACCTGATGTTGAGTTTTCTAACATCAAATTATCTAAACCTGATGTAAAAATATTAACCTCATTTGCAAGCGTTTGAAATTGTTTAGACACTTTTTTCTGAGAAAAAACAACCACGGAATTTATTAAAAAAAATAAAACAAACTTATACTTCATTGTTCTTATTACTGTATAAATATTTTCTTTGTAAAAGTACTATTATCTTGCTCAATTACAACTACATAAATTCCTTTGGTAAATTTAGTTACATCAATTGTAAGATTGTTTTTATTGGTTTTTTGCATCAATATTTGGCTTCCTGTTGTGTCGTAAATTTTGATTAATGTTTGTAAAGCAGTTAAGTTTTTAATCTGAATTTTATTTTGAGCAACAAATAAATTTACATCATTAAAAACAGGATTTAAAACATGTAAAACTTCTGCTGTTGTGTGTAAAAAAAATCGCCCTGAACCGTTTAAAGTTTCAGTTGTTGTTACTTGATAAGTACTATTTTCATCATTTAAAAGTGTAAAAGTACCCAACTCTTTATCCTCTATATAAACGTTTAAATCTGCAGGTATATTTTTAGCATTTACACTAATTTCTAAATCGGAATTTTTATCAGCAATAATACCTACAGGAATACTTGCAGAAAAATCTGTTAGTATAGATTGTATGGCTAATTTTTTGTTATAATCACCAGTAATCAGTTGTGTATAAACTTCAAAATTTGATGCGCTATCTGCGTATAAAGAACTGTCATAACCATTATCAAAATTAGTTGTAGCTGATGCTACGTAAAAGATATCTGTGTATTTTTCTTGTGTTCCGTTTTTACAAAAAAGTCTTATTTCTGGTCTCGATTGCTGCTTTAAAAATGTTTCTGATTGATGTTGTTGTAAATTTTCTGTAAAAGTTGCAGAACCTCCTTCTGAATTAGAAATTACAAAAAATGCTTGACCAGGAGCTAAATTTACAGCAGAAGAAGCTTGGTTTTTGGTTTCGTATGCATTTCCATTCCAAACATAAATAGTTTTTTCTTCTAAAACAGTTTCATTTACATTTAAAAAGTTATTTGAAAAATCTGCAGTTTCATTGATTGCTACATACGATGAAAATGGGTTTCCTAATAAATTGTAAGAAGTTGCTGTACCTTTATTAATGGCAATATTTACATTTTCTGTAGCAACATCACCCAAAAAAACATGATGACCAGCTGTGGTTCTTTTTATAGAAAATCCTTTGCCTGATGTAAAAGGAGCAACATCATTTACTTGCATATATTCCCAATTTCCAGAATCATTATTATAAGTTGCAATTGCTCTAGAGTTTGGATTTGTTGAACTAGATTGAATGGAATTTTCAGCAACCCAATCATTATCATAGGCATCATTTAATAAAGGTGCACTTGTTAAATGCCAATTTTCTGAAACAGATCTATTGTAGGTAATTTTTCCTGTGGATGTTCCTTTTACAATTAAACTTCCTGAAGTTGCTAAAGTTGAATTTATGGTAAACGTGCCTTGATTTATACAATTCTCTTCGATTGTTAAGGCACCAGATGCTGTAATTGTTAAAGTCGCATTTTCATCAATAGAAATATTTGCCACAGAAACAGCTGAGTTAATTATTGGATTATTTGAAGTTGGTGGAATTTTAACATCAACAGCATTTGATGGTAAACCATTAGACCAATTATTTACATTTGTAAAGTCTGAATCTATTGTACCTAGCCAAGTTGTTAAGCTATTGCCTTTAAATTGCCCAGTATAAAAACCTCTACCATAAGAACTTGCCAAAATGGTATTATCTGCAGTTCTTAAACTAAAAGAAGTTACTGGCACATTAGACATTCCATTGTAAGATTGATTCCAAATTGGTGATGCATCTTTAAAGTTAGTGGTATTCCAAACTCCTAATTCAGAACCCACAATAACCTCATTATTATTTAAAGGATTCATTAAAATGCAGCGTACATTTATATCAGGAAAATTACCTTCTTTGTTTGCCCAAGTTGAGCCTCCATCTTCTGTAAACCAAATACTATCAACACCAAAATTGTAAAAAGTAACCATAATTTCATTTTCTGACGCACCAAATTCTATGGATGAAATATTCCCTAAAAATGATGAAGAAGAAATGTCTGTAATTGTAGGATTTTCTGTATTTGCGTTTTCAACTTTTATCAATTTACCAGATCTTGTACCTAAAAAAACTTTAGACGATGCTGTTGTAAATGGTGATACTTTTATGGCAGAAATATTAGTGATTAAAGGATCTGAAATGTCTGTTCTTGTAGATGATGCAGTTGTTATATTTGTAAATCTTGTTAAATAACCAACTTCATTTGCAGCATCGTAACCATTTGTATATAAAATATCTAGATTATCATCTAAAGCCATGGCATTTACAAAAGTACCAGAATCGCTATCTGATGAAACTGAAACTCCAGAACCAGTATAAGGTAAATTATATCGAGTAATGTTATTGTACAAATTCGAGATAATCATATAAGAACCTTCTTTGTCTATAAAACAATGTGTACCATCTCCTCTATTGGTTTTTATGGCAGAATTTATTCCTGCTGAAGCTTCATCAAAAAAGAGATTTCCATTATCTTGAGTACCTCCAATTATATATTCTGGATCTGTAGTCTGACTAATTGCAGCATTGTAAAACTGAATTGTGTTATAATCTTTGTTTCTTTCTTCTATTGCTGATGCACTTGTAGCTGCTGCAGATAAAGAATTTGCGTAAAACACACCTCCATCGCAACCAATAACAGCAATATTTGCATCTGTTGGATGAAAAGCAAAACTCTGCTGATCTGAATGCACATAAGAAACAGTAATGCCTGGTAAACTGCCTGTTGGAGAATTTTTTGAAATCTGTTGCCAAGTAACACCACTATTTGAAGTTCTAAATAAATTGATGCCTCCTGCATATGCTATAGCATCATTTGTAGGATCTACTTCTAATACCAAATCGTAAAATGCCTGACCTCTTGTAAAATCTTCTGCAGGAATACTACTTGTTGCATCATTTGGTAAAGAAAGTGTAGTTGGTGTGGTTGCAAAAGCATCTGTAGTTTTTAAAAGTGATATAAATGGTGCTATTTCATCACCAGAACTATTTTCTGTACCAACTTCCCCTAAAACATAAACTGTGTTTGCATTGGTTTTAGAAATAGCAATTTCTGTTCTTCTTCCATTTGTAATGGTATGTTTTAACGTAAAAGATGTTCCATCTGAACTGCTATAAATTCTTCCACCTCCATCATCCCAAGCATTTCTTGTAGTACTTAACCAAAGTGTATTGTCTGTACCTATTTCAAAATCATTTGGAGAAACTGGCTTACCATCAACATCTAAAGTTAATTTAGACCAGTTAGAACCTTCGTCTGTAGATTTATAAATTCCATAATCATCTAAACCAATCCAAGTACTTTTTGGATTGGAACTATAAAATGCGCCACCAATAGCAGCAAAAACTTCAGAATCGTTGGTAGTTGCAGGGTTTCCATCTTTATCTCTTACAATTATATCTGTCATAAAATAGGTTCCAGGAACATTAATATTGCTAGATGTAACAGTTGTTCCTCTTATTTGATAAACGTTTGCCCAAGTTGCGCCACCATCTGTAGATTTCCAGATTCCATTTCCTAAAGCTTGTTGTGGGCTATACAATTCTCCTGTACCTAAATACATTATTTGCGAATTGTTAGGATCTACTGCCATACAAGTTACAGCAAGATTATCTGATATTCCAACTTGTACCCAAGATGAGTTTTGGTCAGTAATATCATCATTAACCCAAAGACCACCACTTACACCACCTGCAAAAACACGTTTGTGAGTCACATCATTAGGATCGAACATTACCATTCGAGTTCTACCACCTACATTATTTGGCCCTCTTTCTGTCCATTGGTTGTCTAAAGCATCACCTGGACTTCTTTGCAAACTAGCATGTTCATTTTTTAATTTTTCTTGAAGATTGTGTAGATTCTCAGGATGCGTTTTTTTTGTATACGGATTCATTTGTAGCAAATACAAATCTGCTAAATATTGATTAGGTGGTAACCCTAAAAACACTCTCTCTTTTTTAGAAAGATTCTTCTGAAAATTAAATGGATGTTGTTGTATTTGTTTTGTGTAGTTTTCTTTAAGTACGTCTTTTTTAGATTTCTTAAAAAAGGAGTGGTAAACAAATAAATTGCAACATAGAAAAACTAGTAAATAAATTCTCTTTTTCATAAAGTCAAAAATAAGATAATTTATTACTTGATTACAAATAAGTAATTTGCAAAAAAAAGTCCAATTCTTAATGTTTTAATTATTAAGAATTGGACTTTAAATGTATTGTAAAAAGATTATTGCTTACGTTTAGCCTCGATGCTTAAAGTAGCATGAGGTACTAATTTTAAACGCTCTTTTTGTATTAATTTACCTGTAACTCTACAAACACCATAGGTACCATTTTCTATACGCATTAAGGCATTTTTAAGGTCTCGAATAAATTTTTCTTGTCTAATAGCTAACTGTACGTTTGCTTCTTTACTCATTACTTCAGAACCTTCATCAAAAGATTTAAAAGATGACAAAGTATCATCTGTACCATTGTTGGCATCATTTTTATACGATGCTTCTAATAAAGCTAAATCTTCTTTAGCTCTTGCTATTTTTTTTTCGATTATTGCTTTAAACTCTTGTAAATCTTCTTCGTTATATTTTACTTTAACTTCTGACATAATACTACACTTTTTCTATAAATATTCTACTTTTAATGGTGTCGAATTCAATTTCTGTTCCATTGGTTAATTCATCCACAAAAACCAATTCTTTGGTTAATGTTTCACTCATAATGTAGTCTTTATTATCTAATATAGACTGTTGTAGGTTATCAAAGTTTAAAACTGTTAACTTAATTCTATCTGTTACTTCTAAGCCTGTCTCTTTACGAGCATTCTGAATTCTGTTAACCAATTCTCTGGCAACACCTTCTTTTCGTAAATCTTCAGTAATAGTAACATCTAAAGCAACAGTTATAGCACCTTCATTAGCCACTAACCAACCTTCTATATCTTTAGATGATATCTCTACGTCTGAGAGCTCCAAAATAATATTTTTTCCATTAATGTCAACAGAAATGTTTTTATCTTTTTCTATTTTGTTAATATCTTCTTGATTAAAGTCTTTAACAGCAGCTGCTATAAAGCGCATATCTTTCCCAAATTTAGGTCCTAAAGTCTTAAAATTAGGCTTAATTTGTTTAATTAATATGTCTGAAGCATCTTCCATTAATTGAATTTCTTTAATGTTTACTTCATGCTTAATTAAATCTGACACTGCTAAAATTTCTTCTTTTTGCTGAGGATGATCAACAGGAATCATAATTTTTTGCAATGGCTGACGCACTTTTATCTTTTCTTTAGCTCTTAATGATAATACTAAAGATGATATGGTTTGTGCATTTTCCATTTTACGCTCTAAGCTTTGATCTACAAAACGTTCATCAAATTTTGGAAATTCTGATAAATGAATACTTTCTGATGTTTCTTTACCTGTTACCGAGTTTAAATCTTGGTACAACCTGTCCATAAAAAATGGCGCAATTGGCGATGCTAATTTTGCAATGGTAACCATACACGTATACAAAGTTTGGTATGCAGAAATTTTATCTGTTTGATAATCTCCTTTCCAAAAACGTCTTCTACTTAAACGTACATACCAGTTACTTAAATACTCTTGTGTAAAATCTGATATGGCTCTTGCTGCTCTTGTAGGTTCGTACTCTTCATAGAATTTATCGACTTTATTGATTAAAGTATGTAATTCTGATAAAATCCATCTGTCTAATTCTGGTCTTTCATTTTGAGGAATATCTGCTTCATTATAAGAAAAACCATCAATATTTGTATATAAACTAAAGAAAGAATACGTGTTGTAAAGTGTACCAAAAAACTTACGCTTTACCTCTTCTATACCTTCTAAATCGAATTTTAAATTATCCCAAGGATTGGCATTAGAAATCATATACCATCTTGTAGCATCTGCTCCGTATTTAGACAACGTTGTAAACGGATCTACTGCGTTACCTAAACGTTTAGACATTTTATGGCCATTTTTATCTAAAACCAAACCATTAGAAACTACATTTTTATACGCAACAGAATCGAAAACCATAGTACCAATTGCATGTAATGTGTAAAACCAACCACGAGTTTGATCTACACCTTCTGCAATAAAATCTGCTGGAAAAGATTCATTTCCATCAATTTTCTGCTTATTTTCAAATGGATAATGCCATTGCGCATAAGGCATAGAACCAGAATCGAACCAAACATCAATTAAATCACTTTCACGTTTCATAGGTTTTCCTGTTGATGAAACTAAAGTAATTTGATCTACAATATTTTTATGTAAATCTAATTTTGCATAATTTTCTTCTGAGTTGTTATCAACTTCAAAGCTTGCGAATATGTCTTCGCTCATTATTCCTGCATCTACGGCACGTAGCATTTCTGCTTTTAATTCTTTAACAGAACCTATACAAATTTCTTCTTTACCATCTTCTGTTCTCCAGATTGGTAATGGAATTCCCCAATAACGTGAACGCGATAAATTCCAATCGTTTGCATTTGCTAACCAGTTTCCAAAACGACCAGTACCTGTAGATTCTGGTTTCCAGTTGATGGTTTTGTTTAACGAATGCATTTTATCTTTTACATCAGTAACTTTAATAAACCAAGAATCTAATGGATAATATAAAATTGGCTTATCTGTTCTCCAACAATTTGGGTAACTGTGTTTGTATTTTTCTACTTTAAAAGCCTTGTTTTCTATTTTTAATTTGATGGCAATTTCTACATCTACAGATTTTTCTGGAGCTTCGCCATCAGCATAATATTCGTTTTTTACATATTTACCAGCAAATTCAGTTACTTCTGGTCTAAATTTACCTTGTAAATCTACCAAAGGCACTAAATTATCATTTTCATCTTTTACCAACATTGGCGGAATTTCTGGTGAGGCTTGTTTACAAACCAGAGCATCATCTGCTCCAAAAGTTGGTGCTGTGTGTACAATTCCTGTTCCGTCTTCTGTAGTTACAAAATCACCAGCAATTACTCTAAATGCATCTTGAGGATTATCGTTTGGTAAAACATAATCTAACAATTGCTCGTATTTAATACCCACTAAATCTGTTCCTTTACACTCTGCACAGATTAAATATGGTATTTTTTTATCACCTTTATTATAAGCACTTAATTCTTCTACAGATTCTGCTTCAAAATTATTTTTACCTGCAAATTGTTTACCAACTAAATTCTTAGCTAAAATAACATGAATAGGCTCAAAAGTATATTGATTATAAGTTGCTACAACAACATAATCTATTTTTGGGCCAACTGTTAAAGCTGTGTTACTTGGCAATGTCCAAGGAGTAGTTGTCCAAGCAATAAAGTTTAAATGATCAAATTTTTGTAAAAATTCTGGCAATGAACTTTCAATTGCTTTAAACTGGGCAACAACTGTTGTATCTGTTACATCTTGGTAAGTACCTGGTTGATTCAGTTCGTGAGAACTTAACCCTGTACCTGCTTTTGGTGAATATGGCTGAATGGTATAGCCTTTGTAAATTAATTCTTTGTTATAAATCTGTTTTAAAAGCCACCAAACAGACTCCATATATTTTGGTTCGTAAGTAATATATGGATCATCCATATCTACCCAATATCCCATTTTTTGGGTTAAATCGTTCCAAATATCTGTGTAACGCATTACCGCTTTTCTACAAGCAGCATTATAATCTTCTACAGAAATTGTTTTACCAATATCTTCTTTGGTTATCCCTAATTCTTTTTCTACGCCTAATTCTATTGGTAATCCATGAGTATCCCAACCAGCTTTACGTTTTACCTGGTAACCTTTCATGGTTTTGTAACGCGGAAAAATATCTTTAATAGCTCTTGCTAAAACATGGTGTACTCCTGGAAGTCCGTTTGCAGAAGGTGGGCCTTCGAAAAACACAAATGGTTTTGCGCCTTCTCTAGAGGTTACACTCTTTTCGAAAATGTTATTTTCTTGCCAATAATTTAGAATTTCTTCTGCTACTTTTGGTAAGTCAAGTCCTTTATATTCAGGAAATTTCATCTGGATTTTTTTAATTTAAATTAATAGTCAGATGTAAACTTTATTTTTTTGAAGAATATTTTTTTTGATTTATAATCCTCTAAAAATTAAAGTTTTCGCTTTCGTTTTATCTGTTTTCTGATAAGGTTGCGAAATTAAGGAATTTCTGTAAAATGTAGGAGGTTAAATCTAAAAAAGGGAAATAGAAGTTGATTGTTATAAAATGCGTTATAATTATTTTAAAAAACTTTAAAATCACTGGGCATTGACGTTAGTATAACATCACACTAAAATATGTATTATTATCAATAATTTATGAAATAAAATAAAAAGCCTTTATAAATTTGTTACTTCTAAAATTAAAAGTTAATTTTATAAAACTTTTAATCCCCCAAATCTATATCCATGGAAAAATATTTTCATAAAATATTGTTTCGTTTACAAAATTTTAAAAACAATACCTCTCAAAAAGAATTTTACAATTCTTACAAAATTTTATTTTCTTTCCTTTTAATTTTTATTGCATTTCAGACAAATAGTCAACAGCATAGTAATTATATTATTGACAACTCAACTCCATATCTGATAAATACTACTACAACAGGAAGAACATTTAGTGGAGGAGACACCATCTTTGTAGCATCTTCAAGAACCAAAGCTATTAAATTTCAGCAATTAGTAGGTACCTCAGAAGCACCAATTGTGGTTATAAATATTAATGGCCAAGTAAAGATTAACAATCCTGAATCATGGGGAGGTATTACGTTTGAAAACTGCCAATTTATAAAAATATCAGGTGCTGGTCACCCGAACTTTAGATATGGTTTTGAACTGGGTGGTTACAATTGTGGTTTGGCATTTTCTGAATTAAGCTCAGATTGCGAAGCAGAGCATATAAAAATAGCTCATGATGGCTTTTTTGGAATTTTTGCAAAGAAAGATTTTGGTGGCAATCCGCCTGTGCCTTATCCTGTTTTTAATAACTTAATTATTCATGATTGTTTTATAGAAAACGTAAGCGAAGGCATGTATATAGGCGAAACAAAATCGCCTGGAATGGAATTTAAACACCTAAAAATTTATAATAACATCATAAGAAACACTCAAAGAGAATCTATACAAATAGCAAATGCTGTGGAAGATGTTGAAATTTATAACAACACCATGATTAATGCTGGATTAGAAAACATAGCTTATCATACTAATAATTTACAAATAGGCGATAATAGTGTTGTTAATGCTTACAACAATATTATAATGCAAGCACCTTCTTTTGGCATTATTGCAATGGGTAAAGGAGATTCTAATTTTAGTAATAATTATATTTCGGATTCTCAAGGAATGTTTATAGACAATAGAATGTTTACTGATACTTTAAAGCCGATTACAATTGATAGTAATTATTTTAGTAATATGACTGGCCCGCAAGTTGTTAGAAATATGAACGAACTAAATCCAATAGAAATAAACAACAATACTTACGATACTAATATTCCTTTTTATAATAATGACTCTGGGAATTTGAATAATTTTAGTCTTAGTAACAATAGTTTTTCAACAATTCATCAAATTACCTTTAAAGACACATTAAATAATAACTACACTCTTTCTGATGATACTCCACAAGAATTTAAAGGATTGGGAGCAACTAGTGGACCAGAATTTTTTGATGTTCTACCTCCCTCACAACAAATTGTAATTGATAGTACAATGGTTACTGATCAAGTAGCTGGTGGCAGTGTGGTTTCTCCACTATTTCTGTTTGATGAACAACAAACTGATGTATTTGCCAATGAACATCCTACAAGTAATTCTTGGAAACCATTTTGGTCTTGGAATGATGAAACTGCACCTTATCATGTAATAATTGATTTGGGTGAAGAATATCATCTTACAGAAATTTACTTACATGATATGCATGATACCTATGAATTTACGGTTGAATATGGAAGCGAAAATAATTGGACAGAATTATTTGTAGATTCTTGCTCTAGCTTTAATACTTGGAAAACACATATTACTGATGTTAATACAAGATACTTAAGATTATCGATGTATGAAAATGTATTTGCGGCTGTTAACGAAATTATAGTATATGGTTACCCTAACACTATTCCTGAAACTTCAGACAATCAAGACTCTAATGTAGAACCTTTAAGAGATCCAGAAACTTCAGATTTCCCAAATCCATTTGATGAATACGAAATCTGTATTTTTAATATTTACGGAAAAAAAGTACTATCAGGTCTTTCTAAAATTGATAATAAAAAGACTTTTAAATTATTTAAAGGCGCTAAATTTAAGCGATTAAAAAAAGGCTATTATATTGCTTGTTATAAAAATAAAACTGATGGAAGTTTAAAAAGAATTAAATTTTACAAAAAAAAGTAAAATTGATTTATAGTATTTACTACAAATCTCGTTCATTCTTAATTTTTTCATACGCATCTTGTATGCTTTGAAATTTTTCTTTTGCACCTTGTAAATGCTCTTCGCCTAAATCTCTTAACTTATCTGGATGGTATTTTTTTACCATTTTTCTGTAAGCAGCTTTTACATCGTCATTAGAAGCAGATTTATCTATTTCTAAAATTTTGTAAGCATTATCAGAAGCATCATAAAACATGGCTTTTATAGACTCGTAATCGTTTTGGTTAATGTATAAATAGCCTGCTATTTTCTTAATTTCATCAACCTCACTTTTAGAAACATAATCGTCTGCTTTTGCTATACCAAAAAGAAAATGAAGCAATTGCAATCGAGATGCATGAGACATGTGTTCTCTAATCTGAATACAAACCTGACGTGCAGAAACATCTTTTTTTACAACACCTTTAAACAATTTAAACGCATTATTGGCTCTTTCTTTGCCATACATGCTCAGAAATTGAGAGCGCACAAAATTTAATTCTCGCTGATCTACTTTACCATCAGATTTAATAACAATTGAGGCTAACACTAGCAGACTCATTTCAAAATCGCCAGATTGTGTATTAGCATATTCGTCTGAATTATTATTGGCTCTTTCTCTATCGTAGTCTATTTGTTCTTGCTTAAATACATCTGCCTCAAAACCATCTACAAAACTTCCTATAGCAAAGCCAATTGCAGCTCCTATTGGACCCCCGAATGTAAATCCCAAACCTGCACCTAACCATTTGGTAAAACTTCCCATATGTAATATCTAATTTAAGCATCAAATATAATAAAACATCGTGGTTATTAGCTACATATAAAAAATCAATTTTATTGATGTATCTATCAATACTTGTATTTAGAATCAAATTGAATTCTGTAATTTTATAGTTATATTTGCAACCTAAATAATAGATTATTATGTATCCAGAAGAATTAGTAAAACCAATGCGTAATCAGTTAATTGATGCTGGTTTTGAAGCATTATATACTGCAGAAGATGTAGAAAAAGCAATGGCTAAAGAAGGCACAACTTTAGTAATGGTAAACTCAGTATGTGGTTGTGCAGCAGGAACTGCAAGACCAGGTGCAATTGCTTCTTTAGGAGCAGAAAAAACACCAACAAATTTAACTACTGTTTTTGCAGGTGTAGAAAAAGAATCTACGCAAAAAGCGAGAGAATATATGATTCCTTTTCCACCTTCATCTCCAGCAATAGCTTTATTTAAAGATGGTAATTTAGTACACATGTTAGAGCGTCATCATATAGAAGGACGATCTGCACAAATGATTGCACAAAATTTAGCAGCTGCTTACGAAGAGCATTGTTAAGATATTACCTTAACCCTTTTTTAAAGGAAACAACTTTTTAAAATCCACTTTTTAAGTGGATTTTTTTTATATTTAATTTCTGTTGATAGAACAGTTTTCTTAAGAATCGTAAAGAAATAATTATATTAAAATATGGCCTCACAATTTTCTACTTATACTACTAAAGAATTACTTAAAAAATTAAAAAAACAAAAAATGATGGCTATTATCCATGCTGTTTTATTAGTATTGATGTTAGTTTTTGCAGTTTTTTCTACCCTAGAGAATGGCATTTCCTTTCACACGTTTTTACCTTTATTTTTTATCCCTATGGAAATTGTAATGCTTTTAGATATAAAAAAATTAAAACAAGAAATTGCTACTAGAAAATAATTATGAATCAAGAAAAAATTATTCAGCAAACCATCGCTTTTGTAAAAGAGGAGTTAAAAGATGCAGAAGGTGGCCACGATTGGTTTCATATAGAGCGTGTTTTTAGAAATACTTTATTAATAGCAAAAGATGAAAAAGTAAATATTTTAGTAGTTTCTTTGGCTGCTTTATTACATGATATTGCTGATCCAAAATTTAATAATGGTAATGAAAAATTAGGCCCAAAAAAAGCTAGGGATTTTTTAATTGCTCAAAATGTACCAAAAGAAATTGGAAAACATGTTGTTAACATAATTAAACACCTATCTTTTAAAAATTCTTTAGATAAAAATGATAAAATATTTACTTCTAAAGAACTAGAAGTTGTACAAGATGCAGATCGATTAGATGCTATTGGCGCTATTGGTATTGCACGTTGTTTTAATTATGGTGGTTTTAAAAACAGGGCTTTGTATGATCCTGAAGTTTTACCCAATTTAAATATGACCAAAGAAGAATATAAAAATTCTAATGCGCCTACTATAAATCACTTTTACGAAAAACTATTGTTATTAAAAGATAAGATGAATACTGAAACTGGTAAAAAAATTGCAGAAAGTAGACATCAATTTATGGAAATCTATCTAAAACAGTTTTACGATGAATGGAATGGAAAACTTTAATTCTATCTTTTTAAAAACTTATTTAAATAAAAATTCCTTAGTAAATGCTACTAAGGAATTTTTAATTTATAATATCTTGATTCTTGTTTTATTCAAATACTACTAATTATTGTATTAAATCTCTTAGTTCGCTTCTATAAACTGAAGCACTTTTCCCTGTAAATTCTTTAAATAATTTATTAAAGTGAGAAAAATTATTAAAACCGCATTCAAAACTAATTTCTGCAATACTCATATTACTTTCTGCCAATAATTTTGTTGCGTGTACCACTCTATATTCATTTACCAATTTTGTAAAAGTTTTACCTGTAGATTTTTTAAAATATCTACAAAAAGCAGGTACAGTCATACTTACCAATTCAGAAACTTCATCTAAACTTATATGGTCTTTAAAATTATCATTAATATGTTTGTAAATAACTTCGATCTTGTTACTATCTTGATGAGAGCTTTCAAAAGCAAAACCATTTGCGTTTAACAAAGTATAATCGTCTGTGGTTGCTAAATCGTGAAGAATTTCTATAAAAGATGTAATTCTATGAGCCCCTTCTAAATCTACTAAACGTTCTATTTTAGCACCAATTCTTTGTTTTATTTCTATATTAAAACGAATTCCTTTTTTTGCGCGTTCAAAAAGCGCATCAATAGCAATCATTTCTGGTATTTTAAAAAACTCTTTACCTAAAAACTCTGGTAAAAATTGAATTAAAGTTTCTGAACCATTTGTTGTTAATCGATCTAAATAACCAATATGTGGTAAATTAGAACCTATTAATACTAGTTGACTATTATTAAAATAACTAATATGATTACCTATATGTCTTTTCCCTTTACCTTTATTTACGTAAACAAGCTCAATTTCTGGATGAAAGTGCCAAAAAGGTGTATTTGTTTTTAAAAACTCTACGTGCTTTTTTACCAATAAAGAACTACCGAAGTTGGGGGTTATTTTTTCGAGTGTTGGTTTTTTCTGCATAATGGTGCAAAAATACGACATAGTTATAACACTATCTATATAAAATTATCATTTTTATATATAAAATTAACCTATGACTAACCTATGTTTTTACTAAGTGTTAATTTAGCATATAAATTAACCAATTCTGTTGTTTTTAAAACTTCATTTCATCTATAGCTTTGCAGTGTATTTAATAAGTAACAATCGTTTTATTATTTTATAGAAATAAAGAGCAAATAAAGATTAATGAATACCGTAAAGAAAACAATATTAGTAGCAGGTTTAATGTTAGGAACTTTTTCTAACTACGCAAACAACTCAGAATCTGAGATTTTAGCGAATGCTAATAATGTAAAAGTTATTTTTAACGAAGTTAAAAAAGGACAAAAATTAACCGTTAAAGATATTAATGGTATTGTTCTTTATGCTGAAAAAGTTGCTCAGAATGGTAAACTTATCAAAACATTCGATTTTTCTTTACTTAATAATGGCGATTATTTTTTAGAGTTAGAAAAAGATTTTCAAATTGAAGTAAAATCAATAAAAATAGAAAATCATAAAGTTGTTATTTCTGATGATAACAAACAAGTAATTTTAAAACCAGTAATAAGAACAGAGAATAACTTATTAATGGTTACAAAAGTTGCTTTCGATAAAAAACCAATACAAGTAGAATTGTATTACAACAGTGAAATTATTTTATCTGAAACTATTGAAGGAGATTCAATTTTAAACAGAGTATACAAATTAGATCAAAAAGAAAAAGGCGACTATAAAGTTATTGTAAAAAATAATGGTAGAAGTTATAGTAACCAATTTAAAATATAGTAAAATATTGTTTATAGTTAATTAATAGATTTTTATGTTTAAATCTATAAAACGAGTCTTTAAAAAGACTCGTTTTTTTTGCTCTAATTTTAAATTTTAAACAAAATATCAATTTTGTAAAGTGTATAGAATTGCTCACAATATATACTATTTTATCACTCTAAATATCCTTGAAATTCAAACCTGTTAATATAATACATAAAGTTGCCAATTCTGTTGTTTTTAAAACTAGACTTCTATCCTACCTTTGTGGCGTAAATCTTAAAAAGATTATATTATGATAACGATTAAAAGAAGAGTATTAGTAGCGGTTTTTATGTTAGCAACTTTGGTGAATTTTGCTAATAATTCAGAAGTAAGAAATGTATCAAATACTAAAAATGTAAAAGTTGTATTTGATAAAGTTAAAAAAGGACAAAAATTAACAATTAAAGATATTCACGGAGTTATTCTTTACACTGAAAATGTAGCTAAAGAAGGTAAACTTATCAAAACTTTCGATTTCTCTCAGCTTGTAGATGGTAGCTACACTTTAGAATTAGAAAAAGATTTTCAGATTGTGGTAAAATCTTTAAAAATTGAAGAAGGTAATGTGTCTTTAAATGATGCTTCTGAAAAAGTAATTTTAAAGCCAGTAATTAGAAATGAAGAAAATTTATTAATGATTACTAAAATTGCTTTCGATAAACAGCCTTTAGAAGTTGCTTTATATTATAATGATGAAATCATTTATACCGAAACTGTAGAAGGTGGTTCTATTTTAAACAGAGTTTACAAATTAGACCAAAAATTAAAAGGTAATTATAAAGTTGTATTAGAAAATAATGGTAGAAGTTACAGCAACGAATTTAAAATATAAAAGATAGTTTTTAGTTAATTATGAGATTTAGTAATAAATCTAGAGAACGAGCCTTAAAAGGCTCGTTTTTTTTTGTGTTATAATTTTAAATTAAAACATGTATTAATGGTATTTAAAAATATAAAGTTGTAATCTTAATTAAATTGCTTTAATTCTTTTTCATAATCAGATTGATTGCCATTATTATACTTCACATTTTCTTTCATAAGAATATCTATTGGCAGATAAGCTTTTTTAGCCAGCTCTTTTTTATGAATTAAAAAGTCGGTAAAAATTTTTATTGATTCGTAACCTTGTTCAAACGGTTTTTGCGAAATTAAAAAAGAAACAGATTCATTCATCAAGCATTCAATATTTTGTGGTGTATTATCAAAACCAATAAACTCTAGTTTATCTAAATATCTTTTTTCTATAGAATCAACCACAATATGAATTCTACTAGAAGGTACAAATACCCCTTTTATTTCTGGATGTAGTTCTAAAAAAGAATTGATTTTGTCTTTAGTTTCAATCGAATTATTTAAGTTTTCAATTTCTAAAGTTAGCGTCTTACAATCTATGTTATTCTTTATAAAATAATCCTTAAAACCTTCTATTCTATTATATACACCATTATTTTTTGTGATGTTATATCTTGCCTGAATTATTAAAAAATCTACATTTGTAAGCTTTTTAGAATTCATCAATTTAGCAGCAATATATCCTGCAGCATAGGAATCTTGACCAACATAAGTTATGTTGTTAAATCCATTAATATCTATATTTAAAAATAGATATGGAATATTTAATCCTTCTAACCTATCTACTATTTCTTCGGTTTCTTTAGAAAAATTCGGCACCATTATAACAGCAGTAGGCTTAGAATCTATAAGCGTATTAAAAGTATTCATATAAGAATATGGATCATATTGATTATAAACAAATCTGCTAATTTTGATTCCAAAACTCTTCACCTCTTCTTCAGCTTTTTGAATTCCTAATTTAGGCAATTTCCAAAATAAATCGGTTTCATTATAATCAGGAATTAGAACAGAAATATGGTGCTTATTCTTCATTGCTAGGGCACTTGCAATCGGATTAACACTAAAATTATGATGTTTTAGAACTTCTCTTACTTTGGCCTCCGTCTTTTTAGAAACACCACCTCTTTGATGGATAACTCTATCAACAGTTCCTTCGGATACATTCGCTTGCTTAGCAATATCTTTTATCGTAATCATTCTCTAATTTAATAAATATTTACTTCAATCTTTCCAATTCTAATTGTTATTAAATGATATTTTTAACTTTAAATTTTATGGCAATGTAGTGAAAATATATTTTTTCGTGTACGCACACATAAAATTTTTATTATATTTGTGTACGCACACGTAATAAAAACCAAGTGATATAAACTTACCAATGAATAAAATAATCGTATTAACAGGAGCAGGTGGAGTACTTTGTAGTACAATGGCAAAATCACTTGCCAAGCAAGGAAATAAAATAGCCGTTTTAGATTTAAGAGAAGAGGCTGCAAATACAGTTGCCCAAGAAATTAAAGCTGCAGGAGGAGAAGCCATTGGTGTTGCAGCCAATGTTTTAGAAAAAGAGTCTTTAGAAAAAGCAAAACAAGTAATTAATGATGCTTTTGGCAAAGTAGATATTTTAGTGAACGGTGCTGGGGGTAACCATCCTTTAGGAACAACCTCTAATCCATTTTTTGCTCTAGAGGATTTACAAAATACTGCAGAAGGGTTTAAAACTTTTTTTGATTTAGATCCAAAAGGAATTGAATTTACATTCAATTTAAACTTTTTAGGAAGCTTAATCCCCACTCAAGTTTTTGCGACAGATATGGTTGGAAGAAAGGGATGTTCTATCCTAAATATTTCTTCTATGAATGCATTTACTCCGTTAACAAAAATACCAGCATATAGTGGTGCAAAAGCAGCTATTTCTAATTTTACGCAATGGTTAGCAGTGCATTTTTCTAAAGTAGGTATTCGTGTAAATGCGTTAGCTCCAGGTTTTTTCTTAACAGATCAAAATCGTGCTTTATTAACAAATGAAGATGGTAGCTTAACCCAAAGAGGTCAGCAAATTATAGATCAAACTCCAATGGGACGTTATGGAACTCCAGATGATTTAATTAGTTCTACTTTATTTTTATGTGATGATGCATCAGCATTTGTAACAGGAATTGTAATTCCTATAGATGGTGGATTTGCTGCATATAGTGGAGTTTAAGAATTGCTAATTTTTAAAGAAAAATAAAAATGACTCAAAATTTAGAACAAACTTGGCGTTGGTATGGACCCAATGATCCAGTTTCTTTATCAGATATAAAACAATCAGGAGCAACAGGTATTGTTTCTGCTTTACATCATATTCCAAATGGAGAGGTTTGGACGGTTGATGAAATTACCAAAAGAAAAGAAATAATAGAAAATGTTGGTTTAACTTGGTCTGTGGTAGAATCAGTTCCAATTCACGAAAACATTAAAACCAAATCTGGCGATTATCAAAAATATATAGAAAACTACAAAAAAACACTTTTAAATTTAGGGGTTTGTGGTATTGATATCGTTTGTTACAACTTTATGCCAGTTTTAGATTGGACGCGTACCAATTTAGATTATGAAGTATCTGATCAATCTACAGCATTGCGTTTTGAAGCGGCTGCTTTTGCTGCTTTCGAATTGTATTTGTTAAAAAGACCAGGAGCAGAAAACGAATATTCTGAGGCGCAAAAACAAAAAGCGGCTGAGTTTATCAAAAATTCATCAGAAGAAGAACAAACAAAGCTAATCAGAAATATTATTGCAGGCTTACCTGGAGCAGAAGAAGGATATACTTTAGAAGAGTTCAATCAAATTTTAGCGACTTATAAAAATATTGGACCTCAAGAATTGAAAGCGAATTTATTTTCATTCTTATCAGAAATTATTCCAGCTGCAGAACAAGCTGGTGTGTTAATGTGCATTCATCCAGATGATCCACCTTTTCCAATTTTAGGTTTACCTAGAGTGGTATCAACAGAACAAGATATCGAAGATATTTACAATGCAGTAAAATCGCCTAACAACGGATTAACATTTTGTACAGGTTCTTTTGGTGTAAGAGCAGATAATGATTTGGCAGGAATGGTAGAACGTTTAGGAGATCGAATTCACTTTATACATTTGCGTGCTACAAAACGTGATACTGAAGGAAATTTTCATGAAGCAGATCATTTAGAAGGTGATGTAGATATGTATGCTGTTATGAAAGCGTTGATTTTAGAGCAACAAAAAAGAATTGCAGCAGGAAGACAAGATGTAAGAATGCCTTTTAGACCAGATCATGGTCATAAAATGTTAGATGATTTAAAAAAGAAAACCAATCCTGGATATTCAGGAATAGGACGTTTACGTGGTTTGGCTGAATTACGAGGCTTAGAACTAGGAATTAGACGTTCATTATAATAAAATAAAGACCTCACAGGTTTTTAAAACCTGTGAGGTCTAAATCAAAAATAGAAAACAAAAACTATGGCAACAACTTTCGAAACAAGATATGCTTCAAGTCCGCAAGCAGTAAAAAAGTACGACACACAAGAATTAAGAAATGAATTTTTAGTTCCTGATTTAATGCAACCAGGAAATGTAAAATGGGTTTACACGCATTATGATAGATATATGGTGGGTGGTGCAGTACCAACTGAAACAGATTTAAAGTTAAAAACTATAGATCCTTTAAAATCTGAGTATTTCTTAGAACGAAGAGAAATCGGAATTATTAATGCTGGTGGTGATGGTATAATTTATGTTGATGGAGAAACCTATAAACTTAGTTACAAAGATGCAGTATATATTGGTGCAGGAGTAAGAGATGTTGTTTTTAAGAGTGATGATGCAAACAATCCTGCAAAATTTTATATGAATTCTGCACCAGCTCATACTTCTTACCCTACTAAATTGGTTACCAAAAAAGAGGCAAATAAAATCGAGTTAGGTAGTTTAGAAACTGCAAATCATAGAACAGTAAACCAAATGATTATTGGCGGAATTGTAACAACCTGCCAATTACAAATGGGAATGACAGAGTTAAAAACTGGCTCTGTTTGGAATACAATGCCAGCTCACGTACATGATAGAAGAATGGAAATTTACTATTATTTAGACATTCCACAAGATCAGGCAGTTTGTCATTTTATGGGGCAACCACAAGAAACACGTCATATTTGGATGCAAAATCACGAAGCCGTAATTTCTCCACCTTGGTCTATTCACTCTGGTTCTGGTACTTCAAATTATACCTTTATATGGGGAATGGCAGGAGAAAATTTAGACTATAATGATATGGATGTTGCAAAAATCACCGAATTAAGATAATAATTATGTCTCAAACATTATTTGATATTACAGGAAAAGTAGCTCTAGTAACAGGTTCTACACATGGTTTAGGAATGTCTATGGCTATGGGATTAGGAAAAGCAGGAGCTACCATAGTTGTGAATGGAAATTCATCACAAGAAAAAATAGACAAAGCAGTTGAACTGTACAAAGCAGAAGGAATTAATGCTGTGGGTTACAAGTTTAATGTTGCAGATGAAGCTCAAGTAATAGAAAGCATCAACAAAATAGAAACTGAAGTTGGTAACATTGATATTTTAGTCAACAACGCAGGAATTATCAAAAGAACACCATTAGCAGAAATGGAAGTTGAAGATTTTAAACAAGTTATTGATATCGATTTGGTAAGCCCATTTATCGTTTCTAAACACGTTATCAAAGGAATGATGGAACGCAAAGCTGGAAAAATCATCAATATTTGTTCTATGATGAGCGAATTAGGAAGAAATACTGTAGGAGCTTATGCTGCAGCAAAAGGAGGTTTGGTAATGCTAACTAAAAATATGGCTACAGAGTGGGCGCGTTTTGGTGTACAAGTAAACGGAATTGGACCTGGGTATTTTGCAACATCGCAAACGGCTCCAATTAGAGTTGATGGGCATCCTTTTAATGATTTTATCGTGAACAGAACACCTGCTAAAAAATGGGGAAATCCAGATGACTTAGCAGGAGCAGCAGTTTTCTTATCATCAAAAGCAAGTGATTTTGTTAACGGACATATTTTATATGTTGATGGAGGAATTTTAGCTACAATTGGAAAACCTTCTAACGAAGAATAATAAATATTTATAGACCTTTCAGGTTTTAAAAACCTGAAAGGTCTATTTAAAGAATTAAAAAATGAAAAAAATATTCTTCTTTTTACTATCTGTTTCTCTTTTTGTCAATTGTGATAAAAAAGTTGAAATCGTTTCAACAGTAACAGTAAAAAATACTTTAAATATTGATAGAGAGTTTGAAACTGTTGAAGTAGATATATCTGAAATAGCAGCAGAAAAACAAGCTAATCTAGTAGTTTTAGATGCTGATAATAAAGTTGTTACTTCTCAAATTGTAGATAAAGATTTAGATGGTAAAAATGATGTGATTTTATTTCAACCATCAATGAAAGCAAACGCTACAAAAACATATACGTTATCAATTTCTGATAAAAAACAAGACTCAGTAATTAATTACTGCTACTCACGCTTTGTACCAGAAAGAACAGACGATTATACTTGGGAAAACAACAGAGTTGCCTTTAGAACTTATGGCCCAGTAGCACAAAAAATGGTAGAAGATGGAGTAAAAGGAGGTACATTATCTAGTGGAATAGACGCATGGTTAAAACGTGTAGAATACCCAGTTATTAACAAATGGTATAAAAAACATACTTCAGGAAAAGGTTCCTATCATAAAGATACAGGCGAAGGTTTAGATAATTTTCATGTAGGGGTTAGTAGAGGCATTGGAGGTACTGCTGTAAAAGTAGATACTTCTTTTTATTTCTCAAGAAATTTTACTTCTTATAAAACGATAACAACGGGTCCTTTAAGAACCAGTTTTGTGTTAACCTATGCAACTTGGGATGCTAATGGAAAACAAATAGATGAAACCAAACACATTTCTTTAGACTATGGACAGAATTTAACCCGTTTTGAGATTGATGTAAAAGGAACTGAAACCATTTCTACAGGATTAACTTTGCACAATAAAAAAGGAGTTACAAACCAAAATGATGCTAATTTTTGGGTGAGTCACTGGGAAACTTTAGACGATTCTGAAATAGGAACAGGAATTGTAACTACAAAACCCTATTTTTTAGGTTCAGAAAAATATGTTACTTCTAAAAAAGATGAGAGTAATCATTTTTTACATTTAAATGTAGTTGATAAAAAAGTAGTTTACTATAGTGGTTTTGGATGGGTAAAAAGCAAACAATTTACAACAAAGAAAGATTGGGAAAATTATTTGAACGATTTTTCAAAAAAAATAAACAACCCATTAATAGTTACTGTTAATTAACTCCATTTAAACCACATAACAACCTGTTAATAAGTCTATTTGTTTTTTTAAGCCATAAATACAGCGCTTTTATTACTTACAGATTTCTAAGATTTAACACTTTAGTTATCTCGTATTTTTAATTTTATATAAAATTAAACAATAGCTTTGTTTTTACATACAAAAGTATACTTGTTGCTATATATTTACATTAATTTAGATGACTCAAAACAAAGCTGTTTTATATATGATTTTCAGTGCAATTGCATTTGCACTCATGGGATCTGTAGTTAAATATTTAAGTACTTTTAATGTATATCAAGTCGTTTTTTTTAGATCTGTAGGAACTTTGTTATTTACAATACCTCTAGTAATTAAACAAAAAATTCCTTTTTTCGGTACAAATAAAAAATGGTTAATCATAAGAGGAATTACTGGGGTTATTTCACTTACCTGTTTTTTTCAATCTTTAAACTATTTAAGCATTGGCACAGCAGTATCACTTAGATACACAGCACCAATTTTTGCTGCAATTTTTGCGCTTTTATTTCTAAAAGAAAAAATTAAATTAATACAATGGTTTTTGTTTTTTATCTCTTTTTTAGGAGTTTTAATCATTAAAGGTTTTGGAGCAGATGTAGCATTAATAGGTTTGTTTTTTGTGATGTGTTCAGCAATTTTTCTTGGAATAATTTTTGTGGTAATTCGTAAAATAGGAAACTCAGAACATCCCCTTGTAATTATTAATTACTTTATGTTGATGGCCTTTGCTTTTGGAGGATTTATGTCTATAAAATATTGGATTCAACCCAATTTAATAGAATGGATTCTTTTTATAAGTACGGGTGTTTTTGGTTATGTAGGACAATTATATATGACCAAAGCTTTTCAGGCAGAAGAAACCAATTTAGTAGCACCAATAAAATATCTAGAGGTAATTATTACAATTATTATTGGCACTTTTTGGTTTGGTGATATTTACAATAGCTGGACAATCTTAGGAATAGCGCTTATTCTTTCTGGATTGATTTATAACATTTACATCAAAAGAAAAACAACCTAAAACACTAAAAATTCTAGGTTGTAAATGTATCTAATAGTTTCATAACATCAACTCCATCTTTAATAGTACAAGGATTTGTGGCTTTACCTAAAAAGTAGTTAACGGTTTGTGCTATTAAAGGTTGTTGCACGTGCTGTAGATTTTTAAAAGAAAAAGTTTCATTTTTGTCTTCAGTGTTTAAAAACACTTCTTCACCATAAAATGAAAACCTAATTGTACCTTTTTCTCCATAAATTTTACACGAATCTTTTACCTCTTTTTCTGATGCAATAAAATTCCAAATTCCTCTAAATTGTATTCCGTTTTTAAAAGTTATAATTCCGTTTACAATGTCAGCTACTTTGTTGTTTTGAGTTGATGTAGCAAATCCTTGGGCATTTTTAACACTGCCAAAATAATACAACATCAAATCTATTTGATGAGGAGCAATATCATGAAAATAACCACCTCCAGAAGTTTCTGGTTTTAAACGCCAATTATCTTCTGTTTTTACAATTACATTGTTAGTTTTAGATTGTAAAATGGTAATGTCTGCAAAATGTACTTTTCCAATACAATTATCATTCAATAATTCTTTTACTTTTAGAAAAGCAGGTAAGTTTCTTCTATAATGCGCAATAACAATTTTATCATTTTCAGTAACTATTTTTTCCAACTCTTTTGCTTCATCAGCATTTAGTGTCATTGGTTTTTCTAAATACACAAACTTACCAGCTGCTAAGCATTGTTTTGCAATTTCTAAATGTGTAGAAGGTGGAGTAGCTATATAAAGAGCATTTATTTCTGGATGATTAATAATATCATCAACAGAATCATAGTAAAAAGGTACATTGTGTCTTTGGGCAAAATCTTTAGCTTTTGCTTTATTTCTTCGCATTACAGCCACCAATTCAGAATTGGCTACTTTTTGAAAAGCAGGGCCACTTTTTACTTCAGCAACATCACCACAACCAATAATTCCCCATTTAATAGTATTCATATATGTTACATAAAATTGAAATAATTTTTTGCATTATGATAACAAATATCGCTTACAATTTTACCTAAAAATGCTTCATCTTCAGGTAGTTCTCCATTTTCAACATCAGTCCCAATAGCGTTACATAAAATTCTTCTAAAATATTCGTGCCTTGGAAAAGACAAAAAACTTCTAGAATCAGTTAACATCCCTATAAAACAAGATAACAAACCTAAATTAGATAAGGTGTTAATCTGTTTTTCCATGCCATCTTTTTGATCTAAAAACCACCAAGCAGCTCCATATTGCATTTTTCCTTTGATGGTACCATCATTAAAATTACCAACCATTGTAGCAAAAACTTCGCTATCTGCAGGATTTAAATTGTAAACAATGGTTTTAGTTAATTGATTGGTACTGTCTAATCGATTTAAAACTCCACTTAAAGCTTCAGCTTGAGGGAAATCACCTATAGAGTCAAAACCAGTATCTGGCCCTAACTCATTTAGCAATCTTTTGTTATTATTTCTTAATGGTCCTAAATGAAATTGTTGTGTCCAACCAACTTTATGATACATTTTACACAATTCAATAAGGGTTTTAAATTTAAAGAAAGCTACTTCTTCTTCAGTTAAAGTTTGATTGTTTTTTACTTTATCAAATAATAAATGAACATCATAAATATCTTCTTCAAAGAAATATAGTTGTTTAAAACTATGATCTGATAATTTGCCTCCATTATCATTAAAGAAGTTAATCCTACTTTCTAAAGCCTTTAATAAATTAGTATAATTATTTATGTTAACGTTCGAGACACTTTCAAGTTTAGCTAAATATTCATTATAAGTTTTGGTATTTTCAACAGCAAAAGAATTATCGGGTCTAAAAGTTGGAAATGTTTTTACTTTTGATGCATCTTTTTGAATAGCTATGTGATATTCTAAAGAATCTATAGGGTCATCTGTAGTACATAAACTTTCAACATTTTGCAGTTTTAATAAACCATTTGCAGAATGTGTTTTTTGTTGTAATAATTTTGAGGTTTTTTCATAAATTTCTTCGGCATTTTCTGGGGTTAAAACCTCATCAATATCAAAATAAGCTTTTAATTCTAAGGCAGTCCAATGAAACAAAGGGTTTTTAATAGTATAAGGTACAACTTCTGCCCATTTTAAAAATTTTTCTTTATCACTTGCATTACCTGTAATATATTTTTCATCAATTCCAAAGGCACGCATTGCACGCCATTTGTAATGATCTCCATACAACCAAACTTGTGTAATATTATCAAATTGTTTATCCTCAGCAATTTCTTTTGGCGGTAAATGATTGTGGTAATCAATTATAGGTAAGTCTTTTGCAAAATTATGATACATTTTTTTTGCAAAATTATTTTGAAGTAAAAAATCTTCGGTAAGAAATTTTTTCATTTCTAATATCGTTTAAATTAAGTTTAGAAAATTTATTTTTATAGTTATAAAGAATAAAAATACGGCAAAAACCATACTTAAGTTATAGCAAACTTATTTATATCTCTCTTTATTAAAAAAAGACTTTACCTTTTATTCATAAATATTTAAAAATAGAAATATACTTAAAATTATTATAAATGAAAACAGTAAAAAACATTATTAATACTATTAAAAGTTAAATGCTTTTTTGAGGTAATCTTTTATTGATATGATTATCAAAAAACCTACAACTATTTACTTTTACCTCTAGGTTTGTAAGCTCTTTTTTTATTAGCATCTAAAATGGCAACTGTTAAAATAATTAGATTTAATAAGGTAACAAACTTAGTTTCTTGCCATTCTTTTATTATTAAAAACTGAGAAAGACCAACTGCTAAAATAGTAATGTAAAGCCATTTTTTTCTTTTCAGTAAATTTCTAGACACTTTTACAAAAAGTAAAAAGGCCAGCAACCAGAAAAAACCTAATGATTTTGATATGCTTAAAACCCCTTTAAACAAATCTATTTCAAAAAAGGCTACAATAAAGCCTCCTAAATGTAAGATTGCATGAAAAAAAATAATTAACGCTAAAAAATATTTCATAGTAAATATTTTTAAAATCCCCTGATACTCAAAGTTATAAAAATTTAATAAAAAAACGTTCATATTTATTAACATTGATAATCAATTATTTAATTTAAGGACTCTAAACATAATAAATATTGAAATTATAAATTTGGGAAACCTAAAATTTAGGTCTAACGTTTTTGTATATTTGGGTAAAATTTATAAACTATGTTCAAAGAAGATCAGAATATTTTTAATATTCTTTTAGGAGCAGTTTCAGAAGGGGTAATTATTGTTGATAACCAACAAACCATTGTAGAAGCCAATGAATCTGCTTTAAAGATGTTTGGCTACAATGCTAAAGAACTTTTAAAACAACCTTTAAACATTTTAATTCCTCAAAATTATCACGCCAATCATGGTAGCCACTTTAAAGGCTTTATGAAAGATAAAAAAAAGAGAAGAATGGGCCAAGGACGTGATATTTTTGGCGCAAAAAAAGACGGTAGTATTTTTCCTTTAGAAGCGGGTTTAAATCCTTTTACCATTTATGGTAAAAATTATGTAATGGCGCTTATTATAGATATTACGCTTAGAAAAGAACAAGAGCAAAAAATTATAGCGTTAAATAGCAAACTAGAAAGTGAAGTAGAGCAAAGAACAGAAGAATTAAAAATTGCCATAGAAGAACTAAAATTAGTAAACTTAGAACTTGGCGAAGAAAACAAAAAACGCAAAAACGCTGAAGAAGAAATAAAATCTGCCCTTAAAAAAGAGCAAGAATTAAATGAGCTAAAAACTAAATTTTTATCATTAGTTTCTCATGAATTTAAAACGCCTTTAAGTGGTATTTTAACCTCTACAATGTTATTGGGTAAATACAAATTAACAGAACAACAAACTAACAGAGAAAAACACCTAAAAACAATAACAGATAAAGTACATTATTTAAATAATATTTTAAATGATTTCTTATCGGTAGAAAAACTAGAAAGAGGGCAAATACAATACAAGGCTAAAACTTTTAAATTAAGTAAGGTTTTAGATGAAGTGGTTTATAATGCCAACATATTATTAAAAGGTGGTCAGAAAATTAATTATCCTGAAAACATAAATGATTACTTTTTAGAACAAGATGAAAAAATTATTGAATTGGCTCTATCTAATTTAGTGCATAATGCAATAAAATATTCATCAGAAAATACAGTTATAGATATTAATGTTTCGCAAAATGATACAGAAACTATTTTTAAAGTGAGCGATAATGGAATTGGAATTCCAGAAAAAGATCAAAAGAATATATTTAATCGATATTTTAGAGCCGAAAACGCACTACTTTCTCAAGGAACAGGAATTGGCCTAAATATTGTAAAAACACATATCGAAAACCTAAAAGGAACTATTTCTTTTAAAAGTACAGAAAACGTAGGCACTGCTTTTACCATAATAATTCCTAACAAAATGAAATGATGAAAAAAATATTACTTATCGAAGATGATGCTGTTTTAAGAGAAAACACAGCAGAATTATTAGAACTTTCTAATTATAACGTTTTTACTGCTTCTGATGGAAAAAAAGGAGTAGCTTCTGCAATGGAAAACCTACCAGATATTGTTGTTTGTGATATTATGATGCCAGAATTAGATGGTTATGGAGTATTAGAAAACTTATCAAAAAACGCCACAACAAAGTACATTCCGTTTATATTTTTATCGGCAAAAACAGAAAGAAAAGATGTTAGAAAAGGTATGGATTTGGGTGCTGATGATTATATTACAAAACCTTTTAGCGAAGAAGAACTTGTAAGTGCCATAGAAAGTAGAATTGCCAAAGCTGCTATTTTAAAAGAAGAAAGAGAAAACCTTGTACAAGGTAATTTAGATGATGACAGCGAACTAAGAACACTTAACGATTTAAAGAACTTTTTCGATGATAATGGCCAAACTTTTGTATATAAAAAAGATGCTACAATTTATGAAAATGGAGACAATTCTAATTTTATATATTTAATTATAAAAGGACTTGTTAAGTGCTTTAAATTTGACGAACAAGGCAAAGAATTAACCACTGCACTTTATAAAGAAGACGATCTTTTTGGTTATACTTCATTTACCCAAAATGTACCATATCAAGAAACAGCAACCACTATAGATGATACTGAGTTAGTAGGATTACCAAAAAGTGAAATTCAAAAAATACTTACCACCAACCCAAAATTAACCTTAGATATTATAGAATTATTAACCGATAATATTTTTGGTATTAAAGATCAATTACTACAAATGGCGTATAGTTCTGTGCACAAAAAAACAGCAACAACAATACTTAAATTTGCAGAAAAAATGAATCGTAATCCAGAAGATCCTATTAAAATTTCTAGAAACGATTTGGCAAGTGTTGCTGGTATTGCTACAGAAACTCTAATTAGAACTTTATCTAGCTTTAAAAAACAAGGTTTAATAGAAATAGAGGGTAGATCTATAAGAATTCTAGAATTAGAAAAATTAAAAAATATGTATTAAAATTTTGGTTATAAAGTTGATATGACCAAAATCATTTCATAACCAAATGGTTCTCTTTAGTTTTGTTTTACTAAGAGAAAATCGATGAAAAATATTTTATTACCTACAGACTTTTCAGAAAATTCATGGAATGCAATTGCCTATGCAATTAATATGTATAAGAATGAAGTTTGCAATTTTTATCTTTTAAATGTAAATAGAATTAGCAATACTGTTGTAAGTGATATTCCTTATACACCTTATAATGATGTTATAGATAATACATTATTAAAACCATCGAAACTAAAGTTAAAAAAATTTATAGAACGTATTCGTACAGAATTTCCTATTAACAAAAAGCATAAATTTTATACACTTATAGATTATAACTATTTTATAGATTCAATAAGAAAACATGTTGAAGAAAAAGATATAGATTTAATAATAATGGGTACAAAAGGCGCCTCTGGTTTAAAAAAATTACTAATAGGTAGCAATGCTGGCGAAGTTATTACAAAAGTATCTTGCTCTGCACTCATAGTGCCAGAAAACGCAACTTATAGCCCTATTAAAGAAATTGCTTTTCCTACTGATTTTATACTTTCTTATAATACCAATGTTTTACATTCTATTGTAAATATTTTAAAAAAGGAAACAGCTGCAGCTTTACGAATACTGCATATTGCACAAAAAGGAGCTGGTTTAAGTTTAGATCAGCAAAATAATAAAGAGGTTTTAGAAGATTTATTTGCAAATTATAAACACAGTTTCCATAGCTTATCTAACAGTAAAGTAGAAGATGCTATACAGTGTTTTGTAGAAAGTAGAAATATAGATATGATGGCTATGGTTGCCAAAAACCTAAATTATTTTCAGCAAATATTGTTTCATTCTAAAGTAGAAAAAATTAGTTATCATACCAATGTTCCTTTTTTAGTATTACACGAATAATTGCAATTAAAAAATTAGTAAAAATTTTAAAAATGTATTTTTTTAAAACTGATATTTATCATTTTCAAAAACCCAAAACCGTATTAAATTTGTAGTATCATAATAGTATTTTTAAGTAATTGTTTTTCATATTTGAGATTGAATCTATTTTTAGTATCGGAAATTTTTTAAATAAAATCATTCTCATGCAGAAACAAAAAGACCCAAATTTTTGTTTCATTACAGTAAGCCTTAAATTATCTATATGATAATTTAGGAGGTTATGAACAAGTTTAATTATTAGAGCTTTTACTCTTAATAATTAACTGTTCTGCAAAGGGGAGATAAAGCTCCCCTTTTTTTATTTCTTATATTTTGATAAACCATCAACAAACACCAAAACAATCAAATTCAAGTAAATAGCCCACAGCTTTATACAAACTGTACACTATTTAATTAACCATATGTTCTTGATTATAAATCATACGATTAGTTAATTAACCCAATCATTATATAAACTTGTGTTTGTTTTTTATTATGCACTAAAGCAGATAAATAGAAGTTAGTATTCCAATTTTGTTACCTTCTATAATTCTTTAAACATTGTATATTAAAATGTTTAAAACTATGCGTACATAATATAAAGTATCATCGAAATAAAAAACTATTTTTAAAATCTTATTTAAGATAAAAATTACATCATCTTAAATAATACATTGCTAAACTGAATTTACCAATTATATGCGTTACAAATCGAATTCTATTTTTATCAAAAAAAAGCTAATTCATACCTCTCTTATCGCATTTACTTTTGTACTTGCTCTTTCTAAAATTATAGCACAAGAAAATATACAGTTTCATCATATAACTACAGATAATGGTTTATCACAAAGTGATATCAATAGCATTTATCAAGACAATCAAGGTTTTTTATGGTTTGCAACGCACGAAGGTTTAAATAAATACGATGGTTATAATTTTAAAATTTTTACACCCAATTCTGCCAATAATCATAGTATAAATAGCAATTTAATTTATGCACTTACAGGCGATAAAAAAGACAATTTATGGATTGGCACAACTGGTAGAGGATTAAATTACTTTAATAGAACTACAGAAAAATTTTCTCATTTTGTTGCCGATGATAAAGATGATGATAGCTTAATCAATAATCATATTACATCACTTTTAATAGATAACAATAACAGACTTTGGGTTGGCACTATAAACGGAATCGATGTGTTAAATTTAAACACCTTATCAGATAAAGTAAAATTTCAGCACTATAATTTAGAAAGAGATCCTTTTGTTTCTAAGTTTCAAGACAATTCTATAAACACCATTTTTCAAGATAGTAAAGGAGAAATTTGGGTTGGTGGTTACCAAGGTATTTTTAAGTTGATGAGAGATTCTAATGGCGAAATTTATTTTAAGCTTGTAAATAAAAATATCGGTTTGCCTAATGTTGCTGTTAAAAGTATTAGTGAAGATGTGTATGGTAGATTATTAATAGGTTCTAATTACGGCCTTTTTATGCTTAACAGAAAAAAGTCTCCTAAAATAGAAAATATTGTTAACAATATTGCTGTAAATCAAATTTTGGTAGACAATCGAAGTATTTGGGTAGGTACCAACAACGGACTTTTATACCTCAAGAATTCAAAAAAACACAAAAACCCAAAACTTGTTCACGATTTTAAATACAACCCAAACAACCCAACAAGTTTAAGTAAAAACACCATAAAATCTTTACTAAAAGACAAAGCTGGTGTTATTTGGATTGGCACAAATGGTGGTGGTTTAAATAAATTAGATTTAGAAAGAAAACAATTTAAAAATGTTAAAAAGACCTTAAACCCTACAAGTTTAAGTTACGATAAAATAAGATCGATGTTCGAAGACAGCAATGGAACTTTATGGATTGGTACAGAAGGTGGTGGATTAAATATGCTGTTAAAAGACAAAAACAAAGGTTCTTATTTAGGTTTTAAAATATATAATAATCTAAGAAATGTATTTGCTACTATAGAAATTGAAAGAAAAGGTAAAAAAATTCTAATCATTGGCTCAGAAAATTTTCCGGGTTTATATGAAATAGACATCACCCAAGCAAAAGAATACACAGACCAAGATATAAAACCTTTTAAAGATATATTTGGTAGTGTATTTTCCTTATTAGAAGATAAAGACAAAAATTTATGGATTGGTACTTATAATAATGGTATTGTAAGATGGCTTTATAATAAAGAGCGTAACAGTTATAAAAAGGATTTTTTATCTTATAATAAATTAGAAAAAAACGGAGTTCCTAGCAATATTATCAGAAATATTTTAGAAGATCGTTTTGGTAATATTTGGTTTGCAACTGCTAATGGATTGTGCAAATTAACCAAAGAAGAAAAACTAAAAAAACATCCTAAATTTGCTGTTTTTAAAAACAATCCTGAAGACCATAAAAGCATTAGTCATAATTATATTTTAGAATTATTTGAAAGTAATAATGGCGATTTTTGGGTAGGTACTTTAGGTGGTGGTTTATGCAAATATTTACCTACAGACGCCTCTTTTATCACCTATACAATAGAAGACGGATTACCAAACAACGTAATAAAAGGGATTTTAGAAGACGATAATAACAACCTATGGATATCTACAAACAAAGGAATTTCTAAATTTAATCCCACAGAAATTACTTTTAAAAATTTCGATATTAATGACGGTTTACAAAGCAACGAATTTCAAGAATTAGCACGATTAAAACGAAAAAATGGCGAACTGCTTTTTGGAGGTATAAATGGCTTTAATTCGTTTTTTCCTGATAAAATAAAAAACAATTCTTACGAGCCAGAAACTGTAATTACTAAATTTTCTATTTTTAATAAGGATGTAACTATTGGCGAAAAAATTAACGGTAGAATTATTCTAGAAAATTCTTTAAGCAACACCAAAAACCTAAAACTAAAACATAACGAAAATAGTTTTTCTTTCGATTTTTCTTCGTTGCATTTTGCATCGCCCAAAAAAAATCAATACGCCTATAAATTAGAAGGTTTTGATAAAGATTGGATTTACACTACATCCGAAAGACGTTTTGCTACATACACAAATTTACCACCAAACAGCTATACTTTTAAAGTAAAAGCCTCTAACAACGATGCCATTTGGGATTCTTCTCCATCAGAATTAAGTTTACAAATTGTACCTCCTTTTTGGGAAACCAAAATTGCCTATTTTATTTATCTATTATTAATTCTTGGCCTATTATTTTTATTTAGAAGATATACCATTATTGGCACAAACGAAAAACACAGATTAGAAATAGATCATTTAGAAAAAGAGAAAAACGAAGAGTTACAAAAAATTAAATTCGAATTTTTTACCAACATTTCTCACGAGTTGCGTACACCATTAACCTTACTAAAAGGACCGTTAAAATATCTTCAGAAAAAAGGTGCCAAATTAGATCAAAAAGTAATACAAGAGCAGTATAAATTAATGGAAAAAAATAGCGATTCTTTATTAAGAATTGTAAACCAATTGTTAGATTTTAGAAAAATTAATCAAGGTAAAACAAGGCTTGTAATGCGTAAAAGCAATATTGTTACGTTTATAAAAGAACTTTGCGAACCTTTTCAGTTTTTAATGCACAAAAACCAAATAGATTTTAAAATTAACGCACATTCTACAGCTATAATTTCTTGGTTCGATCATGAAGCGATCGAAAAAATAATCAACAATCTTTTATCGAATGCCTTTAAATTTACTCCAATAAAAGGCGCTATAACCATTGATATTTATACTGATGAAAAATACAATGGTAAAAATGTAATTATAAAAGTAGAGGATTCTGGTTGTGGTATAGAAAAAGAAAAATTGGATACCATTTTCGAAAGATTTTATATCGATAAAACCAAAGGAAAAGACAATCCTCAAGGTATAGGTATTGGTTTATCGTTTGTGCAGCAACTCACAAAATTACATCAAGGTGATATTAAAGTAGAAAGTAAAATTAACGAAGGAACCACTTTTACAGTTACACTTCCCATGGAAAGAAACGCCTACGAAAACATTCCAGAAATTACCTGTAAAAGCAGTAAAGATCCAGATTTTTTAATTCGTACATCAGAAACAAATTCATTAGCCATTAGTTTAAATGATGAAATAACAGATCTAAATATTGATAAATCTAGATCTGAAAAACCAATTCTTTTAGTGGTTGATGATAATGTAGATATTAGAGTGTTTTTAAAACAAGCTTTAGATGATGATTATATTATTTACGAAGCTCAAAATGGAAAAATAGGTTTAGAAATTGCCAATAAAATTTTACCAAATATTATTCTTACGGATGTTTTAATGCCAGAATTAGATGGAATTGAATTTTGTAAAAAACTAAAAACACAACAAGAAACCAGTCATATTCCTGTAATTATGTTAACTGCAAAACTATCGCAAGAAAGCGAAATTAAAGGATTAAAAACGGGTGCAGACGATTATATTAGAAAACCTTTTGATATAGAACTTTTAGAAGTAAAACTTAAAAACATTATTAGGCAAAGAGATCAATTAAGAAACAGATTTAAAAAAGACATTACCTTTAAACCCAAAGATGTTACTGTAACTACGTTAGACGAAAAGTTTTTACAACAAGCCATAGAAATTGTAGAAAAACACATGATGAATACAGATTTTAGTGTAGAAATGTTGGTAAAAGAAATGGGCTTAAGCAGAAGTACTTTATACCTTAAATTTAAAGAAATTACAGGTTTGTCTTCTAGTGCTTTTATTAGAAACATCAGACTAAAAAGAGCCGTTCAACTTTTTGAAAAAAGCGATTATTCTGTAAAAGAAATCATGTACATGACTGGGTTTAACACAGCTTCGTATTTTTCTAAATGTTTTAAAAAACAATTCGGAATTATACCAAGTGAATATGTTAGGCAAAATGTAAAAAAAAACAATAAAACCGAAACTACAGAGGCTTAACTTTATTAAAATCCTTAAAATCTTGTAAAAATAAAAAAACCATTTGCCTTGCTAAATTCTTAATTTAACACTTCGTTAAAAGTCTCTGTTGATCATTTTATCAGAAATGATTACTAATCGTTTTTAACAATTAAAGTATTACACTTTATACAAAAAACATCAAACAAACACTAAAAACTCAGTTATCAAAAACTAAACAAAATGCAATCAGTATTAAAAAGTGTTTTAAAAAAACATTTGATGCACTATAAAAACGATAAAGAACTTTATTTTGGTTGCAAAACAAATAATTTAGTAATTCCAATTTATCAAAATTAAAAGAGATAAACATGAAATACACTAAGGCTTTACTATTCACAGTTTTAATCATCTTAAGCTGTAAAACTAAAAAAGATGTAGAGCAACAAAAAACTGTAAAAAAACCGAATGTAATTTTAGTAATTACAGACGATCAAGGTTATGGAGATGTTGGTGCTCTTGGTAATAAAGTAATAAAAACACCTAACATCGATAATTTTTATAAAGAAAGTTATCATTTAACAGATTTTCATGTTGGGCCAACTTGCGCCCCAACTCGTTCTGGATTAATGACAGGTAGATATGCAAACAGTACAGGAGTTTGGCATACAGTTGGTGGCTGGTCTTTGTTAAGAGAAGAAGAAAAAACTTTAGCTGATATGTTTACAGAAGCTGGTTACAAAACAGGAGCTTTTGGTAAATGGCATTTGGGAGACAATTATCCTTTTAGAGCACATGATAGAGGTTTTCAAGAAACTGTAATGCATTATGGAGGTGGTGCACAACAAACTCCAGATTATTGGAATAATGATTATTTTGATGATACTTATTTTAAAAATGGTGTACCTCAAAAATACCAAGGTTATTGTACTGATGTTTTTTTTAACGAAGCTACAAAGTTTATAGAAGCTGCAAACGGACAACCCTTTTTTGCATACATCGCTACAAATGCACCTCATGGACCTTATAATGTACCCTTAAAATATTATAACTTATACAAAGATTTAAGCAATACTGTTTTAGCAGATACTCAGAAACGTTTTTATGGAATGATTACAAATGTTGATGATAATTTTGGCAAGCTTCGTAAAAAACTAAAAGAATTAAACATTGCAGACAATACCATTCTTATTTTTATGACGGATAATGGAACCTCTGCTGGATATTACAACAAAAAAGGAAAAGTTACTGGCTACAATGCAGATATGCGAGGTACAAAAGGTAGCGAATACGAAGGTGGACATAGAGTGCCATTTTTTATCCATTGGAAAAATGGAAATATAAAAACTGCAAAAGACATCAATTTATTAACTGCTCAATTAGACATTATGCCAACTTTAGCAGATTTGTGTGGCATAAAACTACCTAAAAACCACAGAAAAATTAACGGACAAAGCTTGGTAAAAATACTTAAAGGAGAAGAAAAAGAAAACAATAGAATGTTAGTAACAGATTCGCAACGTTTAAACTATCCTAAAAAATGGAGAAAATCTTCTGTAATGCAAAACAAATGGCGTTTGGTAAACGGAAAAGAATTGTACAACATTGAAAATGACCAAGCTCAAAAAGTAAATTTGGCGGATCAATACCCAGAAAAAGTTGCAGAAATGAGAGCTTTTTACGAAAATTGGTGGCAAGAAGTTTCTGTTCAATTTGATGAAGAAATTAAAATTCCTATTGGTTTGGCAGAAGAAAATCCGGTTACATTAACCGCTCATGATGTACATACAGACAAAGGCGGTTATGCTTGGAATCAAATTTATGTAAGAGAAGGAAAAGTAGGTAATGGATATTGGGCTTTAAATATTAAAAACGATGGCGATTACGAAATTTCTTTAAGAAGATATCCAATAGAAGCAGATTTACCAATTAATACAACTGTAGCAAAAGTAACTCCAGAAGAAATACCTGGTTTACAATTTACCATTCCTAAAGGTAAAAATTTAAACTACACCAAAGCAACCATAGAAATTGGGGATATAACCAAAGAAAACAGCGTTTCTAAAACCGATAAATCATCAACATTTAAAGTAAACCTTAAAAAAGGAATTGCCAATTTACAAGCCAATTTTATAAATGCAAAAGCAGAAAAAAATGTAGCTTATTATGTTTATGTTACCAAATTATAAAGAGTAAAATCAACTTAATACCTAAGAAAACATTTCATAAAAAAAGCCTATTTAATTTGTATTAAATAGGCTTTTTTGGGTGTAGAAAATTACTTTATTTTTTCTGTTTCCATACTCTAAAATATTTTACATGGTACTCTCCATCCAATCTATTGTCATCTGGTAAAGCTCCAAACCATTTGTTAGATTCGCAATTAAAATTAACCTCTAAAGGTTGATGCCAATGTGTATTTTTAGCTTCTCTAAACAAAATACCATCAATATAAAAACGAATATATTCTGGTGTCCATTCTAAACCCCAAACATGATAATCTGCTTGCAATTCTTCAGGAAAATAATACTTTTTAGTTCTAGAAAAATGCTTTTTTACATCGCCTTTATCTTTTGGAGCTCTAAACACGTGAATGTTCGAATTTAAATCGTGTCTATTGTAAACCAATCCAGGTGCATTTTCGCAAATATCAATTTCTGTCCACCAATCTTTACTAACATTTGTCATCCAAAAACCAGATACCCAAGGTGCATCCATCAATTTTACTTCTGCTTCAAAATATCCGTATAAAAATTTATTTTTACTTTTAATAAAACCTGTAGAATGTGTGTAACCTTCTGGCAATTTTTCAGCACCATGTTGGTTTACTCTAATTACCAATTCATCGTTTTCTAGTTTTACATTATCACCATGAAAAAAGGTAGGTTTTCTGCCTTTCCAACCAGGATTATTAGGGTACCAAATCTTTTCATTTATTTTTTTGGCACTAAACTCATCAGAATATTTTTTTAACATTTTCCACTTCTTTTTTTCTTTTTGATGAGAAAGAGGCAATTGATCTGTAATTCTTTTTGGTGCTGCTTTTAAATCTACAGAATCTTTATAATTTTTTGGAGGAATGGTTAAATCTTGTGCTGATAAAGAAGTTGAGATCATCAACAGAAGTAAACATGAAAATAGATGTTTCATTTTTAAATAAATTTAGTGAAACATAAAACTAACTGGTTTTTAAATCGCTTTGTACAACTATTGATTTTTTATAGAATACAGATGTTTTTTCTAGATTGTTTTCTGTTCTTTTTGCAAAAATCAATCACAAATAACAACTTTAAAAACTAACTAAAAGTTAAATTCAACAAAATCAATGATAGATAAATTAGCAATTATTCTTCAATTTTTTGATAAGAAAACCAATCAAAATTTGCGCTTTTTGCACTTGTTTTTCCTGATGAAGTTGCATACATACCAATATAAACACCGTTAAATTTTTGAGCAATTTCATCAGAAACAATAGTATAATCTTGTGTACTACCAATCTTTTTTAATGCTGTTTTATTTTCGCCATAAAAAAACTGAACATATAAACCTGTAACTTTGGCAACTAATACAACCTCTTTATTTGTATAGGATATTTTTTCAATTATTTCTGGAATAACATCACCTTTATTATTTTTTTGATGTACTTTAATTAAAGAAATCCCCTCTTTACTTTTTAATAATTGATAATTATTTCCATGACGTCTGTAAATGACCAAACCTGCTTTTTCGTTTTCTTTATTGGTTTTAAAAGCTAGTTTTGTAGCGGCTTTATAATTAAAATGACGTGTTCTTTGCGCAATAAAAGACGGATTTACAAAATCTGTAACCTCTTCTGGCCGTAGTTCAATTTCTAAATTTCCTTCTTTTAAAAGAAACCATTTTTTTTGTGGAGAACGTAAAAAATTCCATTTTAAATCCAACTCATTTTCATCAAAATTATCTACATTTTTTATTTTCTCTACAGGTGTAAAAGGTAAATTTGGCCTTTCTTGTTCTAGTTGCAACAATCCTTTACCAGGATTAAAAATAGGTGTAACTCCACTTTCTTGTTTTGTCATTTTTACTTTTGCTAAGAAAGTTTCTCTAGCCAAAGTTACAAATCCTTTTTGGTGTCTTTTGGCTAACATTACACTCCACCATTCTCCATTTTGAGTTTGCACCAAATCTGCATGACCTGTTTGCCCAATAGGATATGTTTTTTCTAAATGACGATGAGTTAAAACAGGATTTGCATGATTTGGAATGTAAGGCCCCCACAAATTTTTGCTATTAAACACAGTAATGGCATGGTATTCTCCTGTGCCACCTTCGCCAATTAACAATAAATATTCGCCATCAATTTTATACAAATGCGGCCCTTCTGCCCATCTTGCATTAGAAGCATGGCCATAGGTTAATTGTTTTTTATCACCTAATAAAACACCTTTATCAGGATCAATTTCTTGCATCCAAATGCCATTTTTGCCTGGCCAATCTTTTACAGAACCATCAACTAAACCAGCTCCTGTATAATAACATCTTCCATCATCATCCCAAAAAAGAGAAGGATCTATACCAGGAGCATCTTTTATAAACATTGGGTTGCTCCAAGGACCTGCAGGATTTTTAGCAGTTATGATAAAATTTCCTCTTTGCCCAACCATTGTTGTAATGATGTAGAATTTTCCGTTATGAAAACGTATTGTTGGTGCAAAAATTCCGTTAGAATTTCTTAGTCCATCTTTATATACAATTTGAGTTGGACGATGCAAACCATGGCCAATTTTTTCCCAATTTGCCAAATCTTTACTTTTATGAATAGGCAAACCTGGAAACCACTCGAAACTAGAATTTACCATGTAATAAGTATCGCCAACTCTACAAATAGAAGGATCTGGATAAAACCCAGATAAAATTGGGTTTTGAAATGTTTTGGGTGCTGTTTGCCCAGAAATTTTACAGCAAAAAAGAAATAAAAAAAATAGTTTTAACGCTTTAAACATCATTAGATAAAAAGTGATTTATGGTTTTAACAACAGCCAATTTAGATTTACAATTTTAGTAGCGCCCCAAATAGATTTAAAAACAACTGTAATATCATGAATACCTGTTGGATTTTCTAGCAAGTCTGTTTCTATCGTTTGCCATTTGTTCCAACCTCCAGTGTAATGTACAGGAAAAGTAGCAATTAATTTTCCTTTTGCGCCACCAATTCTAATTTCGAAACTTCCATTTCTTTGTCCGCTTGCAACTCTAGCCTGTAATTTTTTTGCAGCAGCATCACCAAAATCTACTCCGTTAAAACGAACAGTGCTCATCATTTTTGTTTCTGTAACCATCCATCCATTAGGTTCATTACCACCAACAAAACTGGTTTTTGCATTATAAATATCATTATATCTGTCTATTTGAATGGTATCACCTACAGTTGGGTTTCCAATTCCTCTTAAAGTGGGTACAACTTTTTTTATACTTCCATCTTTTTTAAAGTGCATATAATCTGCTCTCATAGAACGTAATTTACTGTATCCACTAACGCTCCACCAATGATAAAAAAGAACCCATTTGCCTTTGTATTTTACTATAGAATGATGATTGGTTCCATTATCTATATTATCCATAATTTTACCACTATACACATAAGGCCCTAAAGGATTTTTACTCATGGCATATCCAATAGTATACCCTTCATCAGCAAAAACATGCGCAAAAGTTAAATAGTAATTTCCATTATATTTAAAAGGGAAAGGACCTTCTACATAACCAGCAGGAATCCCTTGAATTGTAATTGCTTCGCCTTCAATCTCTTTCATATTCTTTTTTAGCTTGGCTCCTTTTATGGTTTTGCCACCTGCAAAGAAAATATAACCTTCTCCATCATCATCGATCATTAAACCAGGGTCTATACCTTCTATCCCTTTTATATAGTCTTTTTCCCATTTAAAAGGACCTGTAGGATTGTTTGAAACACCAACACCAATTCTTCTAAAGGATGAACCATCTTTGGGTGGTGCAGGGTAATAATAGTAATATTTACCATCTCTTTCTATACAATCTGGAGCCCACATTCCGTAGGAATTTTTCTTGCCCCAAGGCACTTCATTTTGATCTAAAATAACACCATAATCTTTCCAAGTATTGCCATTTTCTAAAGAAAAAATATGATAATCTGGCATACAAAAACGAGGGGCATCTATGCCTTTTGGAGGCACCACATCATGAGAAGGATAAATGTATAATTTACCGTTAAAAACACGAGCTGTTGGATCTGCTGTGTGCAAATGGGTAACCAATGGATTCTGGGCGTTTATTTCTTTTGCCAATAGAAATAACAATAAGATTATAATTCTTTTTTTCACTTTTAATATCGGTTTAAAAATCGGTTTTATGTTGATTAATTTGTTCTGAACTCAAATACTGGAGATGTGGATTGATTGCCAAAACTATCTTTTGTAACTACTGACCAATAATACACTGTGGCTGATTCTAAAGACAAATTATTTATTGTAGTTGTTGTTGTAGTTCCTTTTAAAGTAGTTGGAGGGTTTGTTGTTGATAAATACACTTCATATTCTTCTATATCTGCATCAATATCATTACCTGTCCATTCTAAAGATGTAGAAACATCTACTGAACTTCCCATTTTTGGACTCACTAAATCTGCTGGAAAAGGAGCATAATTTTGCACTCCATCTCCTGCATTATAAAATTTCCAAGTATCGCTTGTTGTATCTGCAGCTCCATTAGATTTTGCAGTTACAGACCAAGAATAGGGCACGCCTCTTAATAAGGCAGTTTCTATATTTGTGTTCGATGATATGAGGCTTTTAACAGTATCATCATTTAAATTTTTAATTTTTATATTATAACTGTCTGCATTTTCGGCTGTATTCCACTCAAAATAAACTTTGCTTTCTTGTTCAGAAATTACATTGCCTTGGTTGCATTCTGTGTTATTTAAAGGCAGAATTAAAACGGTTTTACCTAAAGTTATAACATCTGGACCATCTTCACCATCTCCACCTCCACAGCTAACTAAAGTGATTGAAAAAAGGACTATAAAAATATTTTTGATAGATTTTATATTTATCATTGTTTTATAATTTTAAAGTTTGAATTGATATTATTTGCTGTAACTTTTACAAAATACACGCCTGCAGAAAGCTGATTTGCATCAACCAAAATAGTGTTGTTTTGAAGCTGAAGATTATTCTGTAACACAATTTTACCTGATAATGACATTACTTGATACCTAATATTTTTAGTTTGATTTTCTGGTAACGCAATTGTAAAGCTTTCTTTTACTATAGAAGGATATACCAATACTTCATCAATAAGAATTACTTTTTCATTAAAATTACCTTGGCAATCTTTATCCGTAGAAACTTTAATGGTATTTTCTCCTGATTGTAAAGAAAGCGTAATGTTTTTTTGATCTGTAACTGTTATTATTCCGTTTAAATTAATTCTATACAAATTGCTACCAGCAAGATTTAAGGATATACTTTTTTTTGTTTTATTTACTTTGGCTGCAACAGAAAGTGCTTCTGGAGCCGTAATTTTAATGTTGTAACATTGCTTGTAATTTGCATCTGCAGTGGTGGTAATGCAAAGCGAATAATCACCAGAGGTTAACTCATTAAAAGCAACATCCGAAGTAAATGTTTTAGACAAATTTGTACCTTCTATGGCAGCTGTAAATGTTAAAGAACTTTCTTTTGATGTAATGCTAATACTTCCATTATTGCTATCAACACAAGTTTCTCCTTGAGTTTGAATGGTAAAATTATCTGCAGCAATTGTAAAAATTTCGCATCCATCTGTGTTTACAATTGTATTTCTAGGTGTGTTTGGACACAAATCTAAAGCATCTACAACACCATCTAAATCTTGATCGTCTGCAGGTAAATCTGAACATTCTTCTCCTGGCAAACCATAGCAACCTAAATCTGCAGGACCATAAGTAGGATCCCAATCTGGGCCAGCTACCCAATTTTCGCCACCAAATTCATACGCACCTACATCTGGATTATCACCAGAAAAACCATCTGTAATCCCTGTAATTATTTTACCTTGATCTATAGGAGATGCACCTGAACTTAAACTAAAATTTCCTTGACTTTCATTGGTAAAAACATCCGAAGAAACTACCATATTATTTTGTTTGTCAGATTGTGGTTCCCAATTGTCATCACTTCCTAAATTGTTCCAGACTTTTACATTAGAAAAAGCGGTGCCTTCTTTGTGCCAAGCCCCCATAACTTGAGATCCGTTCCATAAGGTATTATTGTAAATTTCTATGTCTGTACCATTCCAGTTTATTTGAATGTTTGTCCATTCTGTATTCCAAACCACATTATGATGCACTTTAAAACTTTCTGCATCGTTGTCTAAATAAATTCCTGCAGCTTTAGAAAGATCTCCTCTTGAGTAATTGTCGTGAAACCAATTGTGATGAATTTCTGTATTCTCTTGCTTACCAACTGTGTAAAAAAGTGCACAATCATCAGCAATTAAATTACTTCTAGAAATATCATTATATGCAATTTCGTTATTGGTACCACTATAATTTACACCATCTCTACCTCCTTTACTTACTTTATTATAGATAAATTTTGAGTTGTGCATACCTCTTAACACAACAGGAGCATCATAAGAACCCAACGTATTAAAATCGTGAATTAAATTATTTTTTATTGTATGATAATTACCTTTAACATTAATACCAGTTGCAGAACCAAAAGCTATTTCGCATTTTTCTACGGTGTTGTTAGAACCTTCTATTTTTACAGCTGCAACTCCTGAGTTAAAACCGGTTACAATACCTTGCGTATAAGCACCATAAAAAGAAGAAATACCATATAAAACATTGTTAGTTGTTTTGGTATTTGTTGTCCATCTTGTATCATCTTCTAAACTTATACCTCCACCAAAAACCGCTAAATTTCTAACTTCTATATACTTTTTATGTTTAAGGTTGATGGTTTCGTTTCTTCTTCTCATTTTAACATCGCCATCTGCAGGAACTGCTCCATTTGGCAGTTGTATAAAAAGTTCTTTTGTTGATGGGTTATAATACCATTCGTTTTGATAATCTAAAGCACCTTTAACACCTTCTAAATAAAAATCTCCTAAATCTGCAGGAGCATGAAACGTTCTTATCCAATCTGGATTTTTATCTAAATTAAAGTTTACTCTTCCACTAGAACTGCTTGTAATTTGAGCTTTCCAGGCAATCCAACCAGAACCAGGTTTATCGCCATAAAACCAAACAGCACCATCTGTCCAGTTGATATTGGGTATAGAACTTTCTGTTAAATAAGCATTGTTGATTACTGTAGAAGCACTACCTCCAGAATTTCTTATCGAATTTAAAGCAAAAGCATCTTGATCTGTTTTATTTGGCCATCTTGCTAAATCTAAAGCTGTTTCTTGATGCATTACAAAATTTTGTTGCCCTAAAGAATTAAAAGGTATTGTAGTTTTATAAATAGCTCCACTTTCTTGAGACCAGCCAGATAATGATTCCATTGCAGAAATAATTACTCTTTCTCCTGGATAAGATTGAAAAATAATAGGATTACCTGCAGTACCAGAATTTGCTGGCGTTAATGTTTCTTCGTAAGTACCTTCTCTTATATAAACAACATCGCCTGCAACTGCTATACTTGCTGCTTTAGAAATGGTAAGCAAAGGACTTTCTATAGTGCCTGAATTAGAATCATCTCCATTTTTAGCCACATAAATATCTGTTGCACATATTTGTAAGCAGAATAGTATGAAAGGAATTAATATTAAATTTTTGTATTTTTTTAATTTCATAATTTGGTTTTATTAATTATTTCTTTGCCTTTTGTTTTTTAGAATACGATGCAAACAAATTTAAAGTAGAATAAAATTGATATTAAAAACAAATGGATTATAGAGTATAACGAATGTGTTTTATTGCTATTTTACCAAGACATTTTAGAGAATTAGATTACTAAAAATGCTGCTTTAATCTATGTAGAAGAATTGTTTTTTAGTACTGTTGATAAGAAAACCCAGAAAATAAAATTCTGAGTTTCGATAATGAACAAATGATAAAATTTACTTATTGCTTGACAATTTTTCTTAAAAGACCATTATTGCCTTTTACTATATAGATACCACTATTTAACTCAGAAATATTAAGAGTAGCATTTACATTCTTAAACCTTTTTACTTCTTGACCAATTGCATTGTAAATTGAAAAAGTAGTTGCTTTTTCTAAACCAGAAATATTTATTTTACCTGTTGTTGGGTTTGGAAAAAGTTTAACATCTTTAAAAAGGGGTTCGTCTACGCTAGCTGTGGCACTTGGGTCTACGTGAATAAAACTAGCCCCAGGATTGGTTGGAGTAAAATTAACATCTACTGCAGGTTCTGATATCCAAGATAAATCTGCCCACGCTTGATTTCTTACTGTAAACCTTAATTCATAATAATAAGTTGTAAACCCATCAGGTGCTGGATTAGGATTTGCTGCTAATAACTCTTCGTTTGTCATTAAATTGCCATCTCCATTTACAATAGCTGCTGGTAAAGAACCTATTGTTATGGTTGATGTTAAATCTGTACCTGCTGGTAATGGATCTTTATTAAAATCAGAATCTCTCCATTGTTGAGACCATTTTCCGCCTGAAACTGTCCACAAAGTTACTTCTATTGCACCAGCAGCAATTTCTAGATCTGAACTGTAAGTAATAGACACATCTAATGAATTAGAAGCATTATAAACTTCATCTTTAACAGTAAACGCTAAAGCATCTTGTGCATAATTAATTGTTGAACCTGCAACTATTGCAATACATAAAAGTATTTTTTTCATCATATAAGAATTTAGTTAAGTTAATACCTAGCCAAATTATCTAGAAAAGCAATAATCCTTTTATTTTTATGGGTTTTTAGCTAATACGTATGGTTAAAAACTATTCTTCTTTTAAAAATTTTTAATCTATTGTTATTAGTAGACACAAAATACCAGTTTTACCTTTTAGTAATTTTATTTTTTAAAGGTCTTTTTACATTAAAAGAAACTTTAAAAATCATTTTCTATATAACTAGTGTTTTTTATATCATTATTTGTTGTACCCATCATTAAAAATAGTAAAGGAGGTAACTGCTCTTAGTGATTTAATTCTAAAAAAAGCATTAAAAAAGCCCACTTGAAAACAAGTAGGCCTAAAATTCAAAAAAATAAACAAATTAATCTACTCTATACAAAGACACATCATCCATAAGAACAATTGTACCTGCAGCTTCTTCTAAAGGCCTTAATACTTGCCAATAATTTCTTTCTAAAGAAGTATTTCCAACTGTAGAAAAATCAAAAGAAAACTTTGTCCAACTTGTTGTAATAACACCTGTACCTAAACTTGCATGTGCCCAACCAGCTGCAATTGATCTAAAATCGAGGTTAATACCATCTACAGAGCCTTTCATCCAAACACTTAATCTATAAGTGCCTTCTTCTACTGGCACATAACCTCCTGTATTTAAAATATAACCATCTTTAATACCATCTAAAGTTATTTGCAAACTATGATTACCACTGTGTTTATCTGTATCTATAACAGCATAATCTTGTGGATTGTTACCCCAACTATTTGCCCAATTACCCCAACCAACACTTGGGAATCCTCCAGGGCCATCTTCTTCGAAACCTGGATTTTTTGATGCCAATAAATTAACCACAGTATTGGTTATTGGAAAACTTACAAGCGGGCCAAACAACTCGCCACTTGGTGCAAAGAAAGTATCATCAAAAGACAAAGTAATTACTTGATTATCTACAACTGGTGTTGATAAATTTAAAATTAAGGTATTTGGATCTGTAGCATCTACTTCTACAGATGAAACTGCAGTTGCAACACCATCAACAGTAACTGTGTAACTAGTTGCATCTGGTGCACTAACGGGTACTTCATAAGTTAAACGGATATTAGAACCTAAACCCGCTAATCTAGTTGTTATTGGCGAAATTACTTTTGCATCTACAATGGTTATAAAATTATTTTTTATAGTAACAGCATCGTGGCTTGGTGACTCTCTATGCACTGTAAGTTTAACCGCAAAAGTACCAGTATTTGGATATGTGACTACCGGATTTTCTGCTGTACTAGTTTCTGGCACACCGCCTTCGAACTCCCAGAAATAAGAATCAGCTGCTTGAGCATCTTCCCATTTAGAAGCTGTATTTTGAGAAAGGTTTGTAAACTGTATTTCGGAACCATAAAGCACTGCATTACTACTTGCACTAAAATCTGAAGTTACTAAAGGATACACTTCTACATTAAAATTGTGATCTTTTATTTCTCCATCTGTATCTACAATTTCTATTGATGTATTAAAAATACCATCAGAATTATAAGTAACATCTACTATTTCTTGATCTGATGTAGCAATATCACCACCTTCAAACGTCCATTGTCTAGATGAAACATACTTAGAAGAATCTGTATAGGTAATTGTTTCTCCTTTATTAATCAGTAAGTTATTTGCAGTTGGCTTTAATGTTATTTCTTTAAGGCCTTCTCTTAAATTAGATTCTTCTTCGCAACTGAATGCAAACATTAAAGCAACAAAGGCTAAAAATGGAAAACCTAATTGTATTTTGTTTTTATATTTTTTCATAATTTAAACTGTTTTAAGGATTTAATAACCCGGATTTTGAACTAAATTAGGGTTCAACTGCATTTCTGAATCTGGTATTGGCCATCTTATTTCATGGTCTTGATAATTTACACCAGGGTTACCTGCATTCCACCAACCAGATTCGTTAATACCAAGAATTGCTTCTTTGTACTTACCAAATCTTACCAAATCGAAACGTCGCCAACCTTCAAAACAAAGTTCTTTTCTTCTTTCTAATAAAAGTTCTTCAGCATTAGCTTCTTGAGATCCTAAAACCATATCTGGCACAGCATCTGGTACAGCTCTTACTCTTGCTCTAAGCCTATTAACAGTCATGTCTATTACAGCCTGAGTTAATTTACCTTGTCCGTTTAAAGCTTCTGCATACAACAATAAAACATCTGCATATCGTATATAAGGATTATCGAAAGGAGTATCGTTTGCATAGGCATTTGGTTTTTCTGCATGCCATTTCCAACCTCTCCAGGCGCCCTCGTTTGCAGGCCAAGTATTTGGGTCTGTTGCAGCAGCTTCTTCAGGATAAACATCATTAGCATTATGCACTGCAATATTGTTTCTTAAACGTAAATCATCTCTATCATAACTTCTTTGAAACTCGTGATTGATATAACAAGTACCCCAGCCTCCACCTTCGTTTACACTTCCATTTGGCCCGTAAAAAGTACTTAAGTTTCCACCTTCTCCAACACCTGGTCCGTTCATAGAAAAAGACATAATCATTTCTACACTTTGCTCATGTTCTAAATCGAAAACTTCTGCATAATTTGGCAATAAATCATAAGTACCACTTGTAATTACTTTGTTTAAAGCGTTTTCTGCTAAAGCAAACTTATCTGTTTGATTTAAAGGAAAACCTGTCATTTGCAAGTACACTTTACCCAATAAAGCATTTGCAGCTCCTTTTGTAACTCTACCTCCACCTTGTTCTTCTGGTAAATATGCCTCTGCTTCTATTAAGTTTTGTACTATAAAATCGTATACTTCTGCAGGACTAGCCTGAGTTACTTCTAAATTATTTAAGCTAACTGTTTCAGTAGTTACTAAAGGAACATTTTCAAAAGCATTTACTAAGGCAAAATAGGTTGCAGCTCTAATCCATTTGGCTTGGGCAACAATATAATTTTTGTCTTCTGTTTCTATTTGATCTGAAGTCATTGCGCTTACACGATCTACTACACTATTTGCAATATTTACAGCTTTGTATAATTGCCTCCACATGCTTGAAATTGCACCCATTGATGGAGAAACTTGTTGCAAATACATTTCTTTTCTACCTGCTCCACCCCAACCAGGTACTACAACTTCATCAGTAGCAATTGTACCCCAGTGAATTGCAAAAGGTTCTACACCACTACCACCAGAACCTAAAAGATTATGAATAGCATCGTAAGCACCCACTAAATAAATTTCTGCACCAGCTTTATCTACTAAAAGAGCATCTGGATCTACAAAAGTAGATGGGTTTTCTTTCAGGATATCATCACTACAGGAAGTAACAAGAGAAAATGTTACCAACAATAGCAAAATTGTTTTAAAATTTGTTTTTATTTTTATCATGTCTTTTTGTTTTTTATTTATTAAAATCCAACATTTAAACCTAACCTAAACGTTCTTGCTCTAGGATATGAATCTGAATCTAAACCTGGCGTTAATTGGTTATTACCAACACTAACATCAGGATCGAAACCTGTATATTTTGTAAATAAGAAAGCGTTATCTACAGCACCATAAAACCTTATTGATTTTAATCCCATTTTATCTGTTGTTTCTTTTGGTAAATTATAGCCTAGTGTTATGTTTGCTATTCTTAGGTAAGAACCATCTTCTATAAAGTGAGAGTATGTGTTACCACCAATACCAGCATCACCATAACCCCAAATACCTGCTACATCTGTGTTTGGGTTTTCGGGTGTCCAACGATCTGCTTGGGTACCATATTTATTAAAGTAAGGAATTGCTGTTGCCTCTCCTTTATCACGATTTTTGTTATAAACATCATTACCATAAGACCATTGTGCAATAACAGTTAAATCGAATTGTTTGTACCTAAGATTATTAGTGAAACCACCAAAATGTTTCGGTACTGTTCTACCAATAATAGTTCTGTCTTCTGCATCTACATTTCCATCTCCATTTTGGTCTACAAATTTTGGCATTCCTGGACGATAATTGTCTAAATTACCAACACCAGAAGAAGTAACTACGCCATCTTTAAGCGTATAAGTTAAATCGTAATAAGGTAAATTTTGATCTAATGCATCTTGTCTCATTTTAGCTGCAGCTTCTGCATCACTTAAACCATCAAAAGCAACAAAATCTGCATAATTGTAAACACCTTGTACCTCGATACCAAATATTGATCCTAAAGGCTCACCTACTCTAACTATATAATCGTTTGTAATTTGATTAGAACCTGTTGCAGTAACAAAAAACTCTTCTGCATCACCCAAATTGGTTACTTTATTTTTATTAAAACTGATATTAAAATTAGAAGTCCAAGAGAAATCTTCGGTATCAATATTTACGGTATTTAAAGAAAATTCAAAACCTTTATTAGTCATAGAACCAATATTTTGAAAAGAAGTTTCGAAACCAGAAGTTGTTGGTAGTGGTCTTGCTAATAATAAATCTGTAGTTTCTTTTTCGTAATAATCTATTTCCATAGAAATTTTACTATTGAACAGGCCTAAAGAAATACCTGCATCTAATTGAGAAGTTGTTTCCCAAGTTAAATCTGGATTTGACAATTGATTGATAGCAACTCCTGTAGTTAAAGAACTACCATTAAAAATGGCACTAGCTAAATTAGCTCTAGCTAAAGATCTATAAGAACCAATTGAAGCGTTACCAGTTTCTCCATAACTTGCTTTTATTTTAAGATTACTGATTATTTTATTGCCTTTTAAGAAGTCTTCGTTAGAAGTTTTCCAAGCAATACCAGCAGAAGGAAAGAAACCCCATCTACCACCTTCTGCAAATCTTGAAGAGCCATCATAACGTCCGCTTATGTTTAAAGTCCATTTATCAGAAAAATCATATTGAATTCTTGCTAAATAAGATTTTAAAGTACTATCAGAATAATCGGATCTAGAAGGTAAAGTTACTTCTGCTGTGCCTAAATTATCGAGATTAATATTTGGCAAATTAAAGCCTGTAGAGGCTGTTACTAGATTTTCGTAAGAACCTTGTTGTTGCTCATACACTGCAGTTACATTAAACGTATGTAATCCAAAGGATTTTCGCCAATTTAAATTCTGCTCTACAGTTAAGCCTTTCCCTAAACCAGTACCTACAAAAGCTCTACCATTTGCAGACTGACCCCAACCAAATTTTTCTGAAAAATATCGTTTACCCTTACTACCAAACATATTTAATCTGATAGAAGATTTAAACGTTAAATGATCTGTAACTTTATATTGTACATAGGCATTGCTATACGTATTGTATCCTATTCTTCTATTGATGTCGTTTTCTAAGATTAAATTTGGATTAGAAACATCGCCATTTCTTAAAGAAACAATTCTTCCATTTTCATCGTATACGGCATCATCATACTGTGTTAAACCTTGAACAGGACTGAATAAAACAGCTTGTGTAATAACACCAGATCTACCATTTCCGTTTTCTGTAGCTGCAGAAACAATACCTCCACTTTGGTTGTAACCAACATTTACACTAATCCCTGCTTTTAACTTATCAGAAATATTTTGATCTACTCTAAAATTACCAGAATATCTTTCATAATCTGTAGTTTTTATAATTCCTTCTTGATTTAAATATGCAAAAGAAGCTGAATATGATGTTTTATCTGTACCACCACTTGCAGCAATTTTATAATTGGTTGTAATGGCTGTACGTGTAATTTCGTCTTGCCAATCTGTTAATATAACTCTTGAATCATTTAAATCTATTGGATTACCAAATTGATCTCTATACGCTCCCATAAACTGGTTGCCTTCTACATTCGGATCCCAAGGAGTATACTCTAATCTATAATCTACAAATTCTTGAGCCGTTAATAAATCTAACTTATTAGAGATAGTTGAGAAACTAGTAAAGGTTTCAAAACTTAAATTTGCACGTCCTTTTCTACCTCTTTTTGTGGTAATTAGAATAACCCCATTTGCCCCTCTAGAACCATAAATTGCAGTTGCAGAAGCGTCTTTTAAAATTTCTATAGACTCAATATTACTTGGATCTATATTTGCTAACGGACTTGTACTACTATTTCCAATTCCTAAGCCTGTACTTTGTGCTGTACCTTCTATTGCAAAACCATCAATTACGTATAAAGGATCGCTACTTGCATTAATAGAAGTACCTCCACGAATTCTAATTTTAGAACCAGCACCTGGACCACCTTCAGACGAAACCACCTGAACACCAGAAGCTTTTGCAGCTAAAGTACCTTCAAAAGAAACTGGTTTTACTTTATCTAAATCTTCGGTTTTAAGTGATACAACTGCACCTGTTAAATCTTTTCTTTTAACACTACCATAACCAATTACTACAATTTCATCTAATTTTGCTACGTCTTCGGATAACGAAACGTTTATTTTATTTGATGTACCAACTGTAATTTCTTTTTTTACAAAACCGATGTAAGTAAACACTAAAACATCTCCTGGTTTAGCAACAATTGTGTAGTTTCCATCAAAATCTGCGGTAACTCCCACTTTTGTACCTTTAACAACAACACTGGCACCTGGCAGTGGTTCTCCTCCAGAAGAAACTGTACCCGTAATATTTTGTAATTGAGCATGGGCTGCTCCAAATGACATAAGGCAAATTAAACAAACAAAAAATGTCTTTAACCGCCAGTAAGCAAGTAAATTAAGCTTCATATTATTATTATTTAAATTAGTTGAAACAAAATTTGAAATTTGTTAATAAAGAACTAATGACATATGGATAATTTACTATTACATATGATTTTGATAAAAATACATCCTGTTTTTAGGTTTATATTTAAAAAATTAATATTTATTTCAATAAACTGCCAAAACGCACATTTTAGAAGGCTCAGTAATTACTTTGCACATACATAAGTCTACATACGTTTTATAATTTTACCCATTTGTTTTAATACATAAAATTTTAAAAATTAATTTTTAGGAAGAGGAAATGAAATTCAATTGAACTCTAAAATCAACAAAATTGAACACTAAACACAGAGTATTAATATTAGATTTTTTTTATTGATGTAATTATAAAAGAAACAAGAATTTATGCTGATATTCATCAAGAAAAATAGAAACAAGCACAACACAACCTTTTAAATTAAAAAGTTGATCAAGAAAAAACACTGTATAAAACCTTAACATTTCACTCTTTTTGGGCTATTCAAAAATCTAATTCTAAAAACTAACTTCTCTTTTAGATTATTTTTAATAATTTGCTTTTTATTAAAGATGATAACTAAAAACTTGTATGGAATTTAATGATATTAACAATAATCATTACTCAACAAAAAAACATTTTATAGTTTTTTTAGTGCTTTTTTTAAGCTGTACTTTTAACTTTTACAGCCAGAAAAAAAACATTAAAAACAACTTTTACAAAAAAGCCATTTCTTTAAGATTCAGCAATCAAGATAGCGCAATTTATTATTTTAAAAAGGGTTACGATGTAAGTATTCAGCAAAAAGATACAGTTGATGCCATTAAATATTTAATGGGACTTTCGGATTTATATTCGCACAAACTTAATTACGAAAAATCTTACGATGGCTATTGGAAAGCGCTTTTGTTAGCAGAAAAATCGAACGATTCTATTTCTAAACCTAAAATTTATATTGGTTTAGGTTGGCTCTATAGTTTTTATAAGAGAAATGAAAAAGCGATTGAATATTTTAATAAATCTTCTGCAATTCGAAAAGAGTTAATCAACAGAAAACAGAAAAACAAAAATAGTTTGTCTCAGAACTATTTTGCCCTTGTTTGCCATTACAGAACCAACAATAACTTTACCAAAGCACGTTTGTATTTAGACAGTTTAAAACTAGTGCAAGATGCAAAACAGAAATCTAACAAAAGTTTTTATTACGAATCTGAATTTGGGTATTTGGCTGCGCTTGATGGAGATCATAAAACCGCTTTACAAAAACTGTATCGTTCAAAAAAATATTTCGAGAGCAATACTCCATCTTACTTAGTGGTTATTCATACACTTATTGCAAAAGTGTTTCTTAGTATAAACGAATATCAAAAAGCGGAAAATAATTTTAAAAAATCATTAGAAATATCAGAAAAATACAACAGTCATTTAAATTACAGACTCGATGTTTACAATCAACTTTACCAACTGTGTTTAAGAAACAACAGGTATAAAAAAGCCATTAGTTACTTAAAAAAGGCAAATGAGTTAGACCATAAAATATTTGGAATTAACAGTCCAGAAAACGCGCCTCTTTTCGAAATAAAAGATCAATATAGAATTGAAAAAGACAAACAAACTCAACTGATTAATCAACAAAAAATTAAAGCTTTAGAGCGTGAAGATAAAATATGGTTTTTGCAAAGTATTCTCTTAGTTATTACCATTATTTTTCTAATTCTATTTGGATATTTTTACTTTCAGAAGATTAGAGAAAAGCACAAAAACGAACAACATCTTTTAAAAGAAAAGCAAAAACTAGAACTTAAAAGACAAAAAGAAATTATTGAAATTAAAAACAAAGAATTAACGGAATCTGCACTTAGAATTATTGAAAAAGACGAATTTATAGACAGTATAAATAAAAAACTTAGAAACCAAAGTGGCAAAATTGATGTTACTATTATTAAAAGAATTATTAAAAATATTCAAGGAAATTCTAAAAGCAACTGGTCTGAGTTTGAAGCCAGATTTACAAGTATAAATCAGAGTTTTTATAAAGAATTAAAAACGAAGTTTCCGAACTTAAGACAATCTGATTTAAAATTATGTGCGCTTGCAAAATTAAATTTCTCTAGTAAAGATATGGCCAAACTTTTAGGAATTTCTGTAGAAAGCGTGCATACTTCTAGAAGTAGATTGCGTAAAAAATTAGGTTTAAACAGAAATGATAACTTAGAAGAATTTATCAATAACTTATAATTTATATATGTAAAAAAGGCTAAATTTCTTTCTGTAAAAAGTGATTTATCATTTCTTTTAAATAGGTTTTTGTATGTAACATTGCATCATTAAAATCTTTGGCAGCACTCATAATATCATCCGCATACAAAATTCCAATACTGTCTAATTCTTTTTTCTTCATTTCTATTTTACCACAAAAAGCAGCCACGTTTATCTGTTGTTTTTTGGCAGATTCTAAAACACCTTGTATGGTTTTACCAGACAAAGTTTGGCTGTCTAATTTACCTTCGCCAGTAATAATCCAATCTGTATTTTTAATTTTTTCATCAAAATTAGCCAGGTTTTTTACCAATTGAATTCCTGGTTCTAAAGATCCGTTTAAAAATAATTTAGAAGCAATTCCCATTCCACCTGCAGCACCTGCACCTTTTACAGACTGAACATCGATTGTAAAAACATCGTTTAAAATTTTAGCAAAATCTTCTAATCCTTTATTTAGTAAAATAATTTCTTTTTCTGATGCTCCTTTTTGCGCTCCATACACATAAGCAGCTCCGTTTTTGCCATATAAAGGATTGGTAACATCGCAAGCAATTTTAAAATCTACATGGCTTAATCCTTGATGAATTTCTGAAGCATTTATCGATTTAATTTTCGATAAATTTGCACCAATTGGCTTTACTACATTATTATTTTCATCTAAAAATTGATACCCTAAAGCAGCAGCCATTCCTATTCCACAATCGTTAGTTGCACTACCTCCAATACCTAAAATAATTGTTTTTGCACCTTTATTTATGGCATCAGCAATCATTTCACCAGTTCCAAAAGTGGTGGCATTTATACAATCGAATTCAGTTTTATCTAATAATTTAACACCAGAAGCCTCAGCCATTTCTATAAACGCAGTTTTAGAATTTTCTGAATATAAATACGAAGCTTTAACAGGTTTAAAAAAAGGATTGTTTACAGTAATCTCAATTACTTTTCCTTGTAAATAGAAGTTGACAACCTCAATTGTGCCATCTCCACCATCTGCAAGCGGAAGTTGAACAACCTCTATATTAGAATTTTTTGCTAGAATTTCTTTTTTTACAATTTCGCAAAAGTCTAAACCTGTAAGCGAATTTTTAAATTTATCTGGTGCTATAACAATTTTCAAAACTTAATTTTTAACTTAGAAAATTAACTAAAAACATTGCTAAAATTACAATGATGATAAAGTAACCTAATAATAATGCAACTTCTTTTTTACCTCCTTTATAAAATACAACTTCTAAACCTTCTCTAGCTTCTCTTTTTATTACCAAACTTACTGTATAAGCTACAAACATAGTTACCAAACAGCCAATTGCGTTCCACCAAAACCAAAACACATTAGGTACATACAACCATAAATACATGTTAAAAGCTACACCTGCAATTATACCAATATTGGCACCTAAAGCGTGGGTTCTTTTTGTTAAAATTGCCAAGATAAAAGCGGCTAAAATTGGGCCGTAAAAAATAGAACTAATTTTATTAATCACCTCAATTACAGTACCTTCTATACTCCCTGCAAAAAATGCAAAAAACAGACAAACTAATCCCCAGAAAACAGATAATAATCTAGAATAAGATACATATTGTTTGTCGGAAATATTAGGTTTAAATCTTTTGATAAAATCTTCTAAAGAAACTGCGGATAACGAATTTACTGTAGAACTTAATGATGACATTGCTGCAGACATTATAGCCACAATTAAAATACCAATAATACCATTTGGTAAATATTTAATGATAAAAACTGGCACCATTAAATCTGCTTTTTTGCCTTCTAAACTTCCAATATTTGTTTGATAAACGCTATCCATTAAAGATTGAAAACTTGCATCTTGCAACAACAAAGTTCCTAAAACCAAACCCATAACACAATAAGTTAGTGTAATAGGAAAACGCAATAAACCATTGGCTAACAATAATTTTTTAATGGTTGGCATGCCTTTGGCAGATAATAATCTTTGCGATTGTGTTTGGTCTGTACCATAATAAGAAGCGTATAAAAAGAAACCTCCAATTACCATTGGCCAAAAACCAAACTCATCATTTTTATCAGCATTATTAAAACCCCATTTAGAAAAATCTACAGCAGTTAACCTTTCTTTATCTACATTAGTTAAAAAGTTTTCGAAACCACCAAGTTCGCTAATACCATAAATTAAACAAACTACAATACCAAAAAAGAGAATACACATTTGTATTACATCTCCCCAAATAACAGCTTTCATTCCTCCTTGAAAAGAGTAAATCATTGTAATAATTCCGATGATTAATACTGAAATCCAAAAGTCGATACCCACAGTTGCTTGTAAAATTAAAGCCATTGTGTACACCATAACTCCTGTTGCAACAGATCTACTAATTTGAAAAACAAAACTGATTAACAATCTAGATGAAGCATCGAAACGCTTTTCTAAATACTCGTAAACACTTACAATACCAGAATTATATAAAGTAGGAATTATTGCAATTAACAGAAATGCCATTGCCAAAGGCACACCAAATTCGTAGGTTAACCATTGCAAACCTCCACCTTCTTTTAATCCTACAAAAGCAGGTGCAGAAATAAAACTAATGGCAGAAAGTTGAGTTGCCATGGTTGATAAACTCAATGGAAACCAACCCATAGATTGCCCTCCTAAAAAGTAATCTTTAGAATTTTTGTTCTCTTTAAAAAAGTAACCTATTCCTAAAAAACCTAATAGGTAAACTACAATAATTATGTAATCTATATAATTCATTATTCTATATTTTGTGCATTGTTAAAAGTATAATTTAATTATTTAACATATCTAACAGCAAAGCTGCACTCCACGAAAAATCTCCTCCACCATAACCAGCTTTACCATTAGTATGCATTTCTTTTCTAGAATCGAAATATTCGTAAAATCCATTTTTAGCAATTAAATCTATTGAATCTTGTTTTACTCGTTCTGAAATAGCATTGTAATCGTAATTTTTTAATCCGTAGAAAAGCATCCAATTTAGGTTGATCCAAACAGGACCTCTCCAATATTTTTTAGGATTAAAACGATCGCTATCAGGATCGAAAGAAGCACATAAATATTGATGTTCTCCTCCAAATTTTTCTAACATCACTTTTACCATTTTATCTGCTCTTTCTTGCGATGGAATATTTGCAAATAATGGCGCAAAAGACGATGATGATAAATATCTTAAAGGCTTTTCGTTTCTTAAATCGTAGTGAATGTAAGCTCCTAATTCGTCATCATATAATTTTTCGTTAAATGATTTTATACTTTGTGCTTGCCAATTTTTTAGTTGATCAATTTTATCAGTATTACCTCCAATTTCTTGATACAATTGAATTAAACTTTCGTTCGATTTTATCAACATTGCATTAAACAAGGGATCTTGCACTAAAAACGGCGATAATTCTGCTATTTTTTCATCACTATAATGATGCTCTTTTGCAATTTCTATAATGTGTAAATAATGATCGTATTCTCTTTTTGTTGGTCTTTCTGATGCATCTACGTGAGTTGTATCTCTTCTTTCAAAAGTATAATTTGGCGGATTCATTGTTGCCCAAATATCATCCCAAATAGGAGAATTGTCTGTACCAGATTCCCAATTATGATAAATATAAACTAAACCTTCATTTTTTGGATCTCTGTGATTGTAAAAATACTCATGATTAAAATACACTTTATCAATTACAGTTTCTAAATACTTTAGCGTTTGCGATTTATCCTTACTAATTTTATACATCTCTTCTAGCACAAAACCAGTTACAGGTGGCTGTGTCATACCTGTAGATTTGTATTTTTTTGATGCCAAAGGATGCAAATCTGATCTATGAAAACTGGCTCCTGGAAAATAACTATCGTTTTCTGTATGAAACACAATGTGTGGGATAAATCCGTTTTCCCATTGAGCATCTAACAACGTTTCTATTTCTTTTTCTGCATTTTGCATGTTAAAATGTGCAAAACCAATGGCAATAAAACCAGAATCCCATTTCCACTGAAAAGGATATAAATTGGCACAAGGAATACTAAAATTCCCTTTCCAGTTGTTATTTAAAATTTCTATTGCTTTTTCTTGTAAATCTTTCATTCTCTAAATTGTATTGATTTGAATTTTTTGAATTAAAACTCACTACTTAATACTACATTAAGTAGTGAGAAAACTATAAATAATAAACTACTATTAATTAAAAATTGATTGGGATTGTAATGAACTTCTTTTTATAAAATTTGCAATTTTTTTAATATATATTAAGATTAAAAATCTCACTACTTAATACCTACATCAAGTAGTGAGAAATCTGATAATTATTAAAGAAACTGGGGAACTAAAAATTGAAAGTTGCCGTTAAAAACATTCTTCTTGGTAAAATTGGTCTACCAAAGAAAAACTCTGCATCTCCTGCTTGATTTACATTTCTTGGATCTCCTTCTGTAACTCCAGAGTCGTCGAATAAATTAAATACAGAAAAACCAATTCTTAAGTTTTCATTACGTTCTTCTGCTTTATTTAATTGAAATGTATAACCTGCTCCTATTCTAAAGATATTTATAGCCTCTAACTCTACATTATTGTTATCTGCTGTAAATTTACTTCCTGTATGATTTAAGGTAAACTGACCATCGAAATTACTATTGTCATAATGCAAACCTAAGCTTGTTAAAAAGTTCGGTTGTCTTGCCAATTCGTTTCCTACATTTACTTCAGATGATCCTCCATTTACCAAATCTTCATCTGTATTTTTGGTAATTTCATGATCTTGATACGTTGCTGTACCTCTAAAATCTAAATTATTCGATAATTTATAAGACCAATTTGCCTCTAAACCTAAAGTAGCTGTACTTTGTTCTGATCTTGTTAAATCTACTAAAGCTCCACTTACAAAACCTTGTGTAATTTTAATTCTGTCTTTTAAACTAACATAATAAGCTGCTAAAGAACCCGATAATTTTTCTGTACCTAATTTAGCACCAACCTCAAATTGCGTAATTTTTTCTGAATCGTAGTTGGTATTTGGTATCCCAGCAACTGGTGCAAAACCTCTTATTTGCGGAAAGAAAAATCCTCTAGAAAAGTTAGCATATAAATTTACATTATCTGTTAAATTATGCAATGCAGCTAAAGAGATTGCCCAATCAGAAGCTTCTACATCTGCTCTAACAAAACTACCATCTGCAAATTGTACATTTGCTAAATCTGATGATAGATTTGCATCATCATATACTGTACTACTTACCACATTACCTTTGCTAAAAGTACCTTTTGTACTTTCTATTCTTATACCAGCATCAAAACGCCATTTGTCAAAAACCATTTCATCTGTTAAATAAAATGCAGTTTTAGTTTGTGATAAAAAATTGTTAGATGTCATACCAATTCTGTTGTACAAACCACCTTCAGAATACGTTACATTATTACCACTTGCGTCTACAAAACTTAAATTTACCAAACGTGGATTATTATTAAATTCTGATAAAACTCTGTATTGATAATTTACATCTTCTGCTTCTGTTCTAGCTAAATAAACACCTGCAGTAATGTTATGACTCCCTGCGTCTGTTTCTATTGTTTTTGTTAAAGATGCTTCACCAGAATAATCTGTCATAGGTCTTAAACGATCTACGTGTAAGTTTTCTACAACTAAATCATTTGAATTTATTGTACCTATTCCTCCTTGATATTGAGCATCATATCCTAAATTTCCTGGAGCCACATTGTTGATGTAATCTCCTAAAGTTAATGGGTTGTTATAAGTTCCATTACCACCAATATACAATGCAAAATTGTGCTTATAGTTTGCGTATTTTACTTTTGATTTAAATTTTAAATCATCAGCAAAATTATAATTAAAATCTCCCATTACATATCCACCCTGAGTAAAAACTCCATCTTCAATCGGACTTTCGTAAGCACCACCAGCAGTTAAAAAAGAAGTATTTGCTAACTGACCCGATAATAATTGAGAAACAGCTTCGCCATCATTACCAGCAATTCTATTTCTGTTACCATCTAAAGGTAAAGGCATAAAGAATTGTGCATTATCATTAATCAACTGTCCGTGAATGGTAAAAGAACCATTTTCAAACTTCTTTTTAATGTTAGCTCTAAACTGCACTCCTTTTGTTGGCATTCCTGTTTCTATTGGCCCATCATCTTTTCTTACAAAACCTGTAAAAGCGTAATAAGTATTAGAATCTTCGCCACCTAATTTACCTCCTGTATAGAAATCCGTTTTTAATCTACCTTTATCTGCCCATTCTACATTTATTAGGTTTTCATCATTAGAATCACCTGTTTTACTTGTGTAGTTAATAATACCTGCAACAGAACCAGCACCATATAAAACAGCGGCTCCACCCCTTACAAATTCAACTCCTTTAAAACCAACATCTGGTCTTGCATACACATCGTGTGCAGAAGAGTTTAATCCGAAAGTACTCATTAACGGCATTCCATCATATTGTAAAGGATTAAATACATACTGACCTCCAGAAGGCAAACCTCTAACAAAAACGTTAGATGCTGTTTCACCTCCACCACCTTCTGCAGTAATACCTGGAATACTTCTAATGATATCTGCCTGCGAATTCGCAGAAAGTTTGGTAATTTCTTTTTGTTTTACAGAACTGATAGACATTGGCGTTTCTTTTTGAGACCTAAATGTAGCAGAAGCTGTTAAAACTACTTCGTCTAATTGAGCACCACCTTCTTCTAAAACAACGTTTATAGTTAAAGATGAACCCGTTAAATTAATCGCTTTTTCAAAGGTTTTATATCCTATATAGGATACTTGGATAGTCTGTGAACCAGTGCTTGTGGTTGTAAAATTAAAATTTCCGTCAAAATCAGAAGATCCACCAGAAGTTGTCCCTTTAATTAGAACACTTGCACTTGGTATTGGGTTACCAGAAGTGTCTTTTACAGTTCCTTTAACTACTGTTTGCCCATAAGTTGCAGAAAAGCCTACAATGCAAATTAATGTTAGTAATATTTCTTTCATTTTTTATGATTTAGTTAATTATGAAGTAAATTTATTGACAAATGCATTGTTTATTTGTCATTTTATTACGAAAAAATAATGCAAACGTTTGCGGGAACGTTTGTTTTATTTACTTTTATGAAATTAATTCTAATTTTCATGAAAAAAGAAGTTACCACTCTAAAAAAAATTGCACAACTGCTTGAGGTTTCAACATCGACAGTTTCTAGAGCGTTAAATAATCATCCAGATATTAGCGAAGAAACTTCTAAAAAAGTAAAAAACCTAGCAAAGAAATTAAACTATATGCCCAATATTTTTGCAAAGGGATTTAGGCAACACAGAACTAACATTATTGGTGTAATTGTACCCAATATTCTATCTTATTTTACATCGTCTATACTTAAAGAAATACTACTACAAGCAGAAACTAAAGGATATCGAGTTATTATTTCTGAATCTAATAATGATGTAAATAAAGAAAAAGAAATGTTACACACCATGTTACAATTTGGTGTAGATGGCATCTTAATGTCTTTAACCAAACACACAGTAAATGTAGAACCTATTTTATATGCATTGCATCAAAAACCATTAATTCTGTTCGATAAAGTTTCTAGTAAAGTTCCTTGTACACAAATTATAATTAATGGAGAAGAAGCAGCTTTTAATGCTGTAGAACACCTCATTAATATCGGAAAAAAAAGAATTGCTATTCTTAAAGAATTTGAACAATCTTACAATTCTGAAAAGCGTTTTCAAGGGTATTTAAGAGCTTTAAAAACAAACCATATTCCTGTAGATGAAAAGTTAATTTTAAGTACACATGATATTTCTTTAAAAAAAGGCAGAAGACTAACTAGCCAATTAATTACGCTAAAAGAAAAGCCAGATGCTATTTTTTCTATTACTGATGCAGCTGCAATTGGCGCAATACAAACCTTAAAAAAGTTTAACTTTAAAATTCCTGAAGAGGTAGCCGTTATCGGTTTTAGCAACTCTTTAAGTTCTACAATTGTTGAACCAGGACTTACCACTATAGATCAGCCAGGAAATAGAATTGGAGAAATGGCTGTAAAATACCTCATCAAAGAAATAGAAGAACCCAAAGAAAATTTATCTAGTAAAACCGTAGAAATAAAAACCAATTTAATTATTAGAGACTCTACTTTAGTATCTCTATAAAAGCATGTTTTTCTTATAATTTACTAGACAATTAATCAAAATACCTGAACAAAATGAGATAGAATTAAGAATACGAATTAGTGCTCTTAATTAAACCATTTGTATTACTACATATCAAATTAAAAGTCCACCTTTAAAGTTTAAAATCAACTTTAAAAATGAAAAAAACATATCTTTTCTTAACAGTCATAATTTTTAGCTTTTTTATTAATTGTAAAAAAGAAGTTGTAAAAAACTCTGGTAAAAACATACCTGAAAAACCAAAATTTGCATGGAGCAACACCTATATTACTATTGATGAAAGAGTAAATAAACTTATTGAAGCAATGACATTAGAAGAAAAAATTTCTCAAATGTTAGATGTTTGCCCTCCAATAGAACGTTTAGGAATTCCTGAATACAATTGGTGGAATGAAGCTTTGCACGGAGTTGCAAGAAATGGAAGAGCCACAGTTTTTCCTCAAGCCATTGGTTTAGGTGCTACTTTTGATCCGGATTTAATTCTTAAAGTAGGAACTGCAATTTCTGATGAAGCTAGAGCAAAATATAATGAAGCTATTAAAATTGATAACAGGAGCAGATATGCTGGCTTAACTTTTTGGTCTCCAAACGTTAATATTTTTAGAGATCCAAGATGGGGTCGTGGACAAGAAACGTATGGAGAAGATCCGTTTTTAACCAGTAAAATTGGGGTTTCTTTTGTAAAAGGTTTACAAGGTGATGATCCTAATTATATAAAAGCAGCAGCTTGCGCAAAACATTATGCAGTGCATAGTGGTCCTGAAGAATTTAGACACAGTTTTAATGCGGTTGTTAATAAAAAAGATTTATTCGAAACGTATTTACCTGCTTTTGAAGCTTTGGTAAAAGAAGGAAATGTAGAAGGAGTAATGGGCGCATACAACAGAACTTTAGGCGCTCCTTGTTGTGGTAGCCCGTATTTATTGCAAGATATTTTAAGAGATAATTGGGGGTTTAAAGGTTATATTGTTTCAGATTGTGGTGCAATTGCAGATTTTCATAGGTTTCATAAAGTAACTCAAACTCCAGAAGAATCTGCGGCTTTGGCTTTAAAAAGTGGTACCAATATTAACTGTGGTAATGTATATAAAGTTTTAAAAAGTGCGTTAGATCAAGGTTTAATTACATTAGAATTATTAGATACAAGATTAAAAGAAAACCTCTTAACACGTTTTAAATTAGGCATGTTCGATCCTATAGGAGCAAATCCGTATGATAAAATTACTGCAGAGGTTGTAGATTCTAAAAAACACAGAAAAATTGCGCTAGAAGCTGCACAAAAATCGATTGTTTTACTAAAAAACAAGAACAACATTTTACCTTTAAAAAAGGATATTAGAACTTTGTATGTTGTTGGTCCAAATGCTTCTAACGAAGAAGTTTTATTAGGGAATTACTATGGATTAACAAGCAATACCCAAACTATTTTAGACGGTATTGTTGGCAAAGTAAGTCCTGGAACTAGTATCAATTATAAATCTGGAGTATTGCCTTTTAGAGAAAATGTAAACCCTATAGATTGGTCTACAGGAGAAGCTGGTGCCTCTGATGTTTGTATTGCTGTTATGGGAATTTCTGCTCTTTTAGAAGGCGAAGAAGGAGAAGCAATTGCTTCTAGTGAAAAAGGAGATAGAACAGGAATTAAACTACCAGAAAATCAAATTAAATACATCAAAAAAATTAGAAGCAAAACCAAAAAACCGATTGTTTTGGTGTTAACAGGTGGTAGCCCAATTGCAATTCCTGAGTTATACGATTTGGTAGATGCAGTTTTATTTGTTTGGTATCCAGGTGAAGAAGGTGGTACAGCTGTTGCTGATGTTATTTTTGGTGATGTTTCTCCTTCAGGAAAACTCCCAATTACTTTTCCTAAATCTGTAGATCAATTGCCTGCTTATGAAGATTATAATATGAAAGGCAGAACTTATAAATATATGAAAGAAGAGCCTTTATTTCCTTTCGGATTTGGCTTAACCTACACAAATTTCGAATACAAAGATTTACAAATAAATGATGATTATAAAACCACAGTTACCTTACAAAATAAAGGTGAAACTGATGCTGAAGAAGTTGTACAACTGTACATTAGCTCTCCATTAGCAGGCAAAAAAGATCCAATTTACGATTTAAAAGCTTTCAAAAGAGTATTTTTAAAAGCTGGTGAATCTAAAGAAATCACTTTTAATTTATCAAAAGATAGCTTTCATCAATTTAATGAAAATGGAAATAAAGTAATTCGAAAAGGAACTTATCAACTTTATGTAAATGGAGCATTACCATCAAAAAGAAGTGAAGATTTAGGGAGTTCAAAAGCCATTAAAACAACCATCAACTTTTAAAAATCAATCATATGAAAAAAATACTATTTGCTGTTTTAGCAGTTTCTATAATTATAACAAGTTGTAAGGCAAATCAAGAAATTAAAGTTGTAAAAAAAGAAAAAAATAAGGTTTTAATTTTCTCTAAAACAAATGGCTGGAGACATAAATCTATACCTTCTGGAATAGCAGCCATTAAAAAATTAGGTATAGAAAATGATTTTTTAGTAGAAGCTACAGAAGATAGTTTACAATTTAATTATCAGAATTTAAAAAAATATAAAAGCATCATTTTTTTAAATACTACTGGTGATGTTTTAAACACTGAACAAGAAAAAGCCTTCGAAGAATATATTAATAAAGGTGGAGGTTTTGTGGGAATTCACGCTGCAAGTGATACAGAATTTAAATGGCCTTTTTATTCAGAAATGATTGGCGCTCAATTTCAATCGCATCCAAAGCAACAAAAAGCTAAGCTTATTGTTCACAAAGAAAATAATCATCCAGCAATTGCTCATTATGGTAATTCTTTTGAGCATTTTGATGAATGGTATAACTTTAAAAAACCGGTTGCTAAACATGTAAATGTACTTTTAGAATTAGATGAAAGTTCTTATTCTGGTAAACAAATGGGAACAAAACATGCTATTGCTTGGTATCATCATTATGAAGGTGGTCGTATTTTTTATACAGGAATGGGTCACACTATTAAATCTTACCAAAATCAAGATTTTTTAACGCATTTAAAAGAAGGAATTCTTTGGTCTATGGATAAAACCAATGTTAAAATTGATGAAAATGGCGAAAATTTAATAGATGTAAATTTATCTAAATGGGATGTTTGGATGGGTGCTGTTCATCCTACTGTAGACATTGATTTTGAGAAATCTAAAGATGTTAGAAAAGGAAAACCAATGGGTTTAAATAATGATCCTAAAAAAGTGTTTTCTGTAATTAAAGAAAATGGCGAAAATGTTTTAAAAATTACTGGTGAAATCTATGGTGGATTAACTACCAAAAACGAATATGGAAATTATCATTTTACAACACAATTTAAATGGGGAGAAAAAAAATGGGCTCCTCGTTTAAAGGATAAAAGAGATAGTGGAATTCTATATCATGCACAAGGTGTTCATGGTGCTTTTTGGAATGTTTGGATGGCCAGTTTAGAATACCAAGTACAAGAAGATGATTGTGGCGATTATATTGCTTTAGGTAATGTTTATGGTGATACTCCTGTTGAAGAAAAAACGCGAGAAAATGGTAAAAAATATTTTGTGTACCATCCAAAAGGTGAGCTAACTCCTTTAAAATGGGGTAAAAATTTTAAAGCAGAACAAGCTAGTAAATCTACTTTACACGAAAAAGCAAATGGAGAATGGAATACTTTAGAAATTTATTGTTTAGGGAATGAAAGTATTCACTTAGTAAATGGTCATGTTGTAAACCGAGTTAAAAATGCAAAATATAATATTGGTGATAGAACAATAGCCATAGACAAAGGAAAAATTCAAATACAATCTGAAGCAGCAGAAGTGTATTATAAAAACATAAAAATCAGGCCTATTTCTAAATTTCCATCAGAATTTAAAAACCTGTAATTGCATCGTAAATAATAACTATTTCATCTTTTTCTTTATGATAAAAGTCATCATAAACTATTGATTTTTAGAGTGATTTTAGTTACAAACTAAACAATTTAAATATGAATTTCATAAAAAAAATACTATTAATAATTATAGTTTCTTGCTTGGTAACATCTTGCAAAACCAGTAAAAAAGAAACCGTAAAATCTACCCCAAAATACACTGCAGATTGGGAGTCTTTAAAACAACACGAAACACCTGAGTGGTTTTTAGATGCAAAATTTGGTATTTATTGTCACTGGGGGCCATATTCTGTACCTGAATATGAAAACGAATGGTATGCACATTGGATGTATGTGCACAAAGACAACCCAGAAGCCAGAAATGGAAAAGCGAGCAAGTTTAACAAACATCACACAGAAACTTATGGTTCTTTAGATAAATTTGGCTACAAAGATTTTATCCCCATGTTTAAAGCAGAAAAATTTGATGCAGCAGAATGGGCAGATTTATTTGAAAAAGCAGGAGCAAAATTTGCGGGTCCAGTTTCTGAACACGCAGATGGTTTTGCAATGTGGGATAGTGAACTAACAGAATGGAATGCCAAAAATATGGGTCCAAAACGTGATGTTATGGGCGAATTATCGAAAGAAATCCGTAAAAGAGGGATGAAATTTATTGCTACTTATCATCGTCAGTGGTTATATGCATGGTTTCCTACTTGGGATAAAACTACAGATGCTTCAGACCCAAAATACGCAGGTTTATATGGACCAAAAGTAAAAAAAGGCGACTTTCAATATCCATACAATCCTCATGAAATAGATGAAGGCGTTGAAAGATATTATCCGCTTGCTGATAAAGAATTTAATGACGAATGGTTAAACCGATTAAAAGAAATTGTTGATAAATACAATCCTGATTTGGTTTGGTTTGATAATAAAATGGATGTGGTTAGTGAAGCACATCGAAAGGAATTTTTAGAGTATTATTATAATCACGCAGAAAAAAAGAATCAAGAAGTAGTATCTACTTATAAATTTTATGATTTTGCAAAAGGAACTGCAGTTTTAGATTTAGAACGCTCTAGAATGAAAGAAAAACAGCCTTTTCCTTGGTTAACTGATGATTCTATTGATTGGAAATCATGGTCTCATATTAGCAATCCTAGGTATAAATCTACCAATCGTTTAATCGATTTTTTAGTGGATGTGGTTAGTAAAAATGGCGCGGTTTTATTAAATATTACACCAAGAGCAGATGGTACAATTCCTGAACCTGTAAAAGAGCGTTTGTTAGAAATGGGCCAATGGTTAACAGTAAATGGAGAAGCTATTTATGGCACTAGAACCTTTGAAATTTATGGAGAAGGTGATGCCGAAATTATTGAAGGACATTTAAGTGAAGAAAAAAATGCAGACAACACATCAAGAGACATTCGTTTTACAACAAAAGGAAATATTCTTTACGCTACTGTTTTAGATTGGCCAAAAAATGGCGAACTAAAAATAAAATCGTTAAAGAAAGGAAGTGAACTGTACAAGAACGAAATTTCTACTATAGAAATGCTAGGGATTAAAGGAGTTTTAAAGTTTAACAGAACCTCTGAAAACTTAATTATTCAACTACCCAAAAAAGTAGGTGAGCATGCATTTTGTTTTAAAATAATACCTAAAAAATAAACTGAATTGTGTATATAATTATTCAATTAGGTTCTCTTATTTTAATAGTTAATAATTGGAAAGTTAAGACCAAGAGCTGTTCCTTTCGATCTTACTTATACAAATCAGGTAAGTATAACGCATTGAATTTTAAATACATAAGAATCTATCTATAGTTATTGGAATCTATATCTATTTTAACGAATAGATATACTTATTCTTTTAAATACAATAAAAGGCTCAATCATATTTTTAAAAAAATATGATTGAGCCTTTTTAATTTTGTTACAACAAAAAAAGGTTTCATAAACCAATTTTAATAGACTTCTAATTTAGAAGATTACAGCACTGATTTCCGTATAATTTATAGTTGATAAACAAAATGTTTATCAAGTAAATTAAAACACTTGTAGCATCCTTTAAAACATATGAAGACAATAATACCGTGTTACATTAATAACAATTTGTAATTATTCTAGAAATAGAAATCTTTAACAAAATGATACTTGTAACTAATACCATTTACAAATTAAAATTTCGTAATTGTAATTACAATATTGAAACACTTGATTGTGATGAGATGATTTTTATCCACAAAAAAATCCATTTGAAGTAAAATTCAAATGGATTTTTAATAATCAATAAATTAAATTATTATGGCCTTACTTCTTTTTCAACAAAATAGAAGTTATCATAATATATTGTTGCATTAGAGTTATTTGCTTGAGAACTAAAACGTAAATAGAATTTTGTAAATGGTGCCCCAGACTTATAATCTATTTCTTTTGTTACCCATTGACCTGTAGGATGCTGAGTTTCATCTTTATAATCCATCCAGAATTGCCATCCCCAATTGGTAATTAAAAACATACCTCCTACATCTGGACGCACAGTAGTTGATTCATCTATGTACATTTCATATCGTAAAGTATATGTTTTAGTACCATCTAATGCAAGTGCATCTGGCAATATTGCTTGAGCTGCTGTCCATGCCATACCCGGTGTCATAGTTAATTTTAAACTATAATTTCCTGATGCAGCTTTTTCATTTGATCTTTCAGGTGTACCATGAGCTGCATTCCAAACAGACCATCCCATACCAGTTTCTAGACCTGAAATGTCAGGTGAAATTAGATTTACATCATGCATTTTTACAACTTCATCTGCAAATGAAACTGGTGTTCTAGTATCTGTAGATTCTATTCCACTGCCATCTAATAAACTTACTTTAATAACATCTGGTCTATAAATTTTATCCTCTAATACAATATCTAAAATTGTACTGTCATCAGAATTAATAGTTACAGATGCAACTTTAAAATCTACATCATTTACAGTAACTTTAAAGAAACTTTCCTTATTTAAGAAAGGTGAGAACTCACCATTAAACGGAACTTGGATGGTTTCATCTTCTTTTTCAATTATTTGTCCTGCAATTACAAATGGTTGAGAAGAAGGAATTACTTTAAATGGAGATGTTAATTGATAAACTTCTGAATCTCCAGGCACATCTTGTCCTGTTCTACTAGATGTTATTTTAGCCGTAAAATGCCCTAATTTTTTAAAGACAATATCTGCAACTTCTGCACTACTTGAAGCAACTACTTCTTGTGTTCCTTCTTTTGCGTTAATAGTCCAAAATCTTCCTGTTGGTTCTCCAATTGTAGTTTTGTCTATAAATTGAACTTTATCTCCAGCTTCAACATAAATTGTATCTGTACTGGTATGATCTACTACAGCATCAAATTGTTTCACTTCAATTTGCGGAATAATAGTATCAAATACTTTGACTACAAAGGTAGTATCAATAACCCAAGAATTACCTTCTTTTACTGATGCCATTGTATATTCGCCTCTTTCATAATTGAAACCTCTAAAAGTTACAGAATCATTAAACACATTTCGTAATCTAACTTTCTGTAAACCAGAATTATTAAATAATACAAATGCTGATTTTTCATTTGTTATGGTGTCACCATCATTTACAATATATTTTTCAAAAGAAGTTTCTCTACTATTAATAGGTCCTTCTAAAAAATTATTACCCTTTTCTATGGTCCAACTATGTTCTGTATATCCTTGAGATAAATCTAAGAAGGCCATATAATCGTAAATATTTAACTGTATTATACTACTTTGTCCTGCACCAGTATAAAACCCAACATCAGAAAATGAGTTTGGCGCTTCATATTCATCATCTGTACAAGATGTAAAAAGCAAACTAATGAATGCGATTAATATTAATGTATTTTTCATGTTTTTCGTATTTTTTAATTATAAAATTGAATTAAAATAAATCTTAAAAGATTTTTATTCACCTCCAAGTACTGGGTTTGTAATTGTTTCTCCATTAGGTAATCTCCAGTAAGCATGTAGGCTTTCGTTATAATTAACAGCTGCTTCTTGAAATTCATTCCAAGATTCATCTACTGTAGGATCTCCAGGAGCCAATTCAACAACAATAGAACCCCAACGTGTAGGACCTGCTGTACCATCTGCTTGTGTCCAATAGTAATGATCTCCTTTATATCTTTTTGCTGCCAATTCTGCAAATCGTTGTTTTTTAACTCCCCATCTTCTTAAATCAACATTTCTTGTTCCTCCATGTCCTTCACATGATAATTCTAATGGATATTCTTTATATCTTAAATGCTCCATTAAACTGGTTGCATCATAAGCTATATTATCATGGTCATTTAATGGGTATTCTCCAGTACCATTAAGTCCTAACAATTGAACACCTGAACGTCTTCTAACCCTATTAATATATACTAATGCTTCATCTACATCACCAGCTTCAATCAAACATTCTGCATATTGTAAATAGATCTCTGCTAGTCTTATTAAACGTTGGTTAACACCACTTCTCACTTTACCAGGAGATCTTGCAGCTTCACTTTCGAATCCTAAATCCCAATTGGTATGTTTTCTCCAATAACATGACATTTTATTTTGAAAATGATGTGCCTCAACAGGCGTATCTTCTCCATAATAACCCAATGATGTATCATCTACTATTGCAACAGACCAAGAAGTTCTTAAACTAAATTTTCTAAAACTTTCTGTACCATCATCAGCAATTATTTTGTTTCTTGGATCTGCATAATCTATAACTTCATTTCTATATTCTAAAATTAACCAGTTTGCAGGAATACCACCATTCCACCCACCAATAGGAGTTAATTTTTGTTGAATTGATGATGCACCAGTATCTCTCCAGTCCCACTGGTTTAATTCTCCTTTATAATCAGTTGAACGTACTATTTCTAGAATTGATTCTTCATTCAATTCATCCATAGTAGTAAAATTACTACCTATATTACTTGTTAATGAGTATCCATAATTATCTATTACGTTTTTAAAATATACTGCTGCAATAGAAAAATCGTTATCAGCCAAATAAGATTGTCCAAGAACAGCTTCTGCAGCTCCTGCAGTAATTCTACCTTTTTCTTTAGGATCTTCCCAAGCAATTGGTAAGCTGTTTTTAGCATATTCTAAATCTGCTCTGTAAAAATCTTTAATTTCTTGTGCAGTACTTACGCCTCTATAAAAACCATGTTCTCCACCTGGCACTACATCCCAAAGAACAACTTCTCCGTTATTAAATGTTGTGCTTAAAATAAAATACGCAAAACCTCTCATAAAAGTTGCTTGAGCCTTTACCAATACAGCTTCTGCCTTTTCATCTTCACTACTTAAAGTACCTATTAGTTTATCTGAAGCTTCTATAACTTGGTTTGCTCTAAAAATTGTAGTATACAGTTGAGACCATTTGGTTTCTGCTTCTGCTGAAGCTTCGTTAAAAGTTTGAAGATAACGATCATTTACATTAAAAGGTCTTTGCCAACCTGTACCCCAAGCAAGATCACTTCTAACTAACTCGTCTAATAACATATAATTGTTATCGCTACTAAATGATTTATATGTTGCAATTAGACCAACATTTAAATCGTCTACTGTATTCCAAAAACTATCTGTAGATAACTGATTGGGATTTGATTTTTCTAGAAAATCTTCTGAGCAACCAACCAATGCTACAAGAAATAACATTATTATAGTTAGTTTACCTATTTTTATATTTTTCATTTTATATTGTTTTGTGTGAATTTTTATATCTATTACTTTCATATTATTGGATATAGATTAAAATCCTAGTTGTATACCTGCTCTAATCTGAGAACTTACAGGATATGTACCTTTATCAATACCTCTAGTACTTAAACCGTTGTTTCCTACCTCAGGGTCGTACCCTGTATACTTTGTTAAGGTTACTAAATTTTGCCCAGCAACATAAAATCTTAATCTAGACAATTTTAATTTGTTTAATAGACTTTTTTTGAAATTATAACCTAATGTTATGTTACGTAACCTTACGTAAGTACCATCTTCTAACCAAAAATCATTTCTTCCTCTAAAGTTATCATGTGTTTGAGCACCTCTGTAAACTGGAATATTTGAAGTTGGATTTTGAGCAGAATACTGATAAATTAAATCTTGATGATTACCATATTGGTAAGCATAAGCTTTACTACCATTCATTAATTTTCCACCAAATGCTCCATATACTTGTGCAGAAAGATCAAAGTTTTTATAAGAAACAGACCCATTAAAACCAATTTCAAAATCTGGTGTACCACTACCAACATATTGTCTATCATTAATATCGATAACTCCATCACCTGCATCTGGTACTCCATCACCATCAGTATCTACAGTTAATGCATCTACCAATCTTAAATCTCCTACTTTTGCTCCACTACCTGGAAATTCTTCAAGATATGCTTCTAATTCTCCTTCTCTAATAATTCCGTCTGTTTTAATTAAGAAAAATGCTCCTCCTTCATAACCTTCTGCCAATACAGAAACATAATCTCTATCATTAGGTGTACCTGCTACATTACTATCACTAAAGTAAATGATTTTATTAGAACCACTCATTTTAGTGATTTCATTACTATTTTTAGTGAAATTTAAACCAGCATTCCATCTTACATTTCCTCTATGCTTATAATTTAATGAATATTCAACACCATAATTCTGCATATCACCAACATTTAAAACTACAGTAGCATCACTTCCAGATCCTGCACCTACTGTAGGAGGTAAGTATACTGGGAATAACATATCTCTTTTGTTTGTTGTATAAATATCTTGAGAAAAGGTTAATCTATTATTAAAAAATGATAAATCAAAACCAAGATTTTTAGAAACAGATGTTTCCCAAGAAACTAATTCATTTGCATATGCTTGTTGTGTTGCACCTAATACTAAGTTTTGATCATCTCCTGCTCCAAATACATAATCGTTTTCTAAAGTAATTGTTGGTGCATATGAGTAATCTGCAATACCTTGGTTACCTGTAGTACCATAACTAGCTCTAATTTTAAAACTATTCACTACATTTTTAAATGATTCCCAAAAGTATTCGTCTGAAACATTCCAACCAGCAGAAAAAGAAGGAAAAACTCCCCAATGTTGGTTTTTAAATCTTGATGAACCATCTCTACGCACACTAGCACTTAATAAATATTTTCCCTTATAATTATATTGTAAACGAGCTAACATACCAATAAGTGAGTTTTCTCTATCTTGCGCCCATTGACCTGTTCCTGAACCTGCTAAAGAATCTCCTGTTGCACCGTTTAAGACTGTAATATCGTTACTATTTATATCAAATTTTTGTGCAAAAAATGAAGTGTAACTATATTCCTCAGCAGAATAAACTCCAACAAAATTTAAATTATGATCTCCAAAAGATTTTTTCCAATTGATAATATTTTCCCATGAAAACCTAACCGAAGTTGAGCTAGCATTGTAAATTCTAGATTGATCTCCTGGTAATGGATCACCATCCCAATTATATGCAACAAATTCAGGATTAATAGTTCTTCTTGTTGTGTTTTCCCAACCTGAAGATATTCTTGAGGTAAATCTTAAATTTTTATTAAAACTATAAGTTACATCTAACCTACCATCAAAATATTGCTTTTCTTCATTATCAGTCTGAAGTAATCTTCTACCCATATAAGATAAATTGTCTCCTGAACTTCCATCTCCAGCATCTGCAATAGACTCTAAGTTATCCTCAAGATCTATTTGTAAAGCTTGGTATCTATAAGCTTCTCTTAATAATCCCCAAGGTGCTATTTGTTTATCTTCAACTCTAAAAGAAAGACCAGTCTTTATATTCCATTTTCCTTTTTTAATTTGAGCATTTGTTCTAACATTAAATCTATCAAACCCAGAATTATAAACCATACCATCTTGAGAGAATAAATTTCCTACAATGCTATAAGTTAAACCAGCTTTACCTCCAGAAAGATTTAAACTGTAATTTTCAATTGGTGCAGCATCATTCTGTATAAAATCAATTAAATTTGTATTATTTGTTAACTGAGATGTATTGTTTTCTGCACTATGCCATGTGTTTCCATAAATGTTTCCATTTTGAGACCAAGATTGTAAGAAATGAGAATATAACTTATCTTCTCTATCCATAATATGAGTTACAGAAGTAATGTTTTGTACACCATAATAAGCATTAACATTAATTTTCATTACACCTTCTTTACCTTTTTTAGTTGTAATTAAAATTACACCTGCTGCTCCACGAGTTCCATAAATTGCTGCAGAAGCTGCATCTTTAAGAACATCTATACTTTCTACCTCACTAGGACTTAATTGAGGGTCACCTTCAAAAGGAATTCCGTCTACTACATATAATGGTCTATTAGAACCATTAATAGAAGTTAACCCACGAATCATAACGTTTGCTTCAGAACCTGGAGCACCATCACTAGCAACTACAGTTACCCCTGCAATTTGACCTTGAAGTGCAGAACTTAAATCTGACGTAGAAGTTTTCATTAATTCTTCTGCCTTAATTTGTACAACAGCTCCTGTAAGTTCCTTTTTCTTTTGAGTTCCATAACCAACAACTACAATTTCATCTAAGGTAGAAGCATCTTCTGATAAAACAATATTTAAAGTTGTTTTATCTGCAACTACAACTTCTTTTGTAGCATATCCAAGAAAAGAGAACACTAATGTTTTGCCTTTGTCTACTTCAAGTATGTAATTACCATCAAAATCTGTAATTGTACCTATTCTAGTACCTTTAATGTTTATAGTTGCTCCAGGCAATGGCTCACCACCTCCAGTAACAACACCACGTACTGTAACTTTTTGAGCATAGATTGCACTAACACTCATAAAAAATGTAAACATTAAAAGAATCGATTTTAACCGCAATTCCTTGAATTTCTTTTTTTCAAGTAAATTAATCTTCATTTTATTTATTTTTTGGTTTATTCAAACAAATATTGAATTTATCTTGTTTTTTAAGGGCGTTAAATGTTCTATTTAGGAAAACATATTGACATTAAAATAAAAACATTTACTTTAAATTCAATTTAAACGCTTGACTTACAATGAATAACGGAAAATCACTTGTATAACACATAGAAAAAGGAGTTAATTTAACACATAATACGATTAATTTTACAAACTTAATACTTAAGAAATAAACTTCAATGAACATCTTTTTAGATTTATAAAATTTAGTTAAAATTGAAGCTAGATTAACGATAAAAATCCTATTTAAAACTATTCTGCAAATGTCAAAATTAGTTTTAAATAGGATTTCTATTAAAGAAATAATCGATTAATTAATTCACAAAAATGAGAAAAGAAAGTAATATTAATTGCTTTTTAATGCTTTTTGCTTCTAAAAAAATTAAATATTATTTGGTATGCGTGGTAAAACCTCTTATGTATTGATAATTCCAAGTTTTGTATTCGTGAGTTAAACCCCAACGTAAAATTTCTGTTGGTCCTTTTTCTGTATCTGCAGTTCTGTTTAAACCAATAGCATGTGGTGCATCTTTTACAGCGCCTTTAATTTCGAAATTTATTCCATCAGGAGACCATTGTACCGTATTTCTTTCTGGCCCATCTGTAGTAATTAATGATGCTATACCACCATTATATGGCCAAACACAAATTTCGTGTCCACTATTAGAAATAGGATTATACTTTGATTTAATATATGGTCCTTTAGGATTGTCTGCAATTGCAACTCCATGTCTTATTTGACGACCACCAAATGTATATTGCTCTCCCATTTGCTCTCCTTTGTAATACAAGTAGAATTTTCCTTTAAAAGGTAAAATACAAGGATCGTGTACTTTATGACTATCAAAATCTCCTTTTTTTACTACAGATCTTCGATCTTGCAAATCATCTCCTAACCATTCTCCATTGTCTGCAGGACTCAAAATTGGCTCTTTACTTTTGGTCCAAGGTCCGTTTGGTGAATTAGACCAAGATAAACCAACTTGATTTTTTACTCTTTTATTATATGGCGATTTTACAGTTTGATAACACAGGTAGTACATCCCTTCGTGTTCCATAATTTCTACTGTAAATACAGATCTATCATCATAACTTCCTTTTTCTCCACGTTTTACAGCTACACCTTCTTCTTTCCAAGTTATACCATCTTTTGAGGTTGCGTACCAAATATCGCATCTATCCCAAGGAAAAACCTTATCTTTTTCAACATCACCATAAAAACCTTGAGTTTTGCCTGTACTTTTAGAATACCACACATAATACAATCCATTATGTTTAATAATAGCACTTGGATCTCTTCTTACAACTCCTTCTTCGTAGGCTAAATCTCCTTTTAAATCGTAAATTTTGTGTTCAAAATACCAATCTTTTGTAGCATCTTTGGGCCATTTTAAAGCTCTTTTAGAAGCAGCGCTTAAATACTCTTTATTGGTAATCCCTAAATAATCTTGTTCTTCATCAGAAACTATTATTTCTTTTTTTTGAATTTTACTATCAGATTTACTTTGTTTATCGCATGAAAAAAATGAAAAAAACAAACACAGTAGTATTAATTGACTAACTCTTGTCATTATCTATTATTTTAAACTATTACTATAAGCTACAATTACAATACCTACAACCATACAAACTAATCCAAAATACAAGAAGCTTTTCGCTTTTTTAGAAGCTTTTACCCATTCTTTGGTAATTAAACCACTTACAATTGCAGTTACAACACAGGCTGTATTAAAAATTGCATAACCAATACTCCCTCCAAGTTCTCCCAATTTAAATGCAGCATAAGCAAAAACAACAGATGCAGCAAAATTGAATACTCCCATTACAGATGTAAGCATTATGTTTTTACCTAAATGAGATGTTTTGAATTTTCCCCATAATTTTTTTGAAGTTAGCTGCTGAGCAAAATAGATTGCAATAGCAACACCACCAGCCATATATATAACGTACATTACAGCAATTGCACTTTTCCAAGAAGCATTTCCTTGTGCTTGAGACGCTTTGTCTATAATTTCTGCACCATAAGAATTTGCAAAACTAAATCCTGTTGCTAATAAACCACCAATAACAGCAATTAAAATACCAGTAAAAATTGAACCGCTTTTCTTTTCTTCATTTGCCTCATCTTTCTGGCGAATAATTCCGGCTCTACCATTTGCCATAACTCCAACTAACACTACTAACAAACCTGCAATAATAGTTAGAAAAACGTTTGTTGCAGGAACACCTGAAACGAAGAAAGGAATTAAAGATCCTACTAAAATAATAGTTCCAATAAAAATTGAGAATCCTAAAGATAGCCCTATGTAATTAATAGCTTTACCCCACATCATTGCTCCAATACCCCAAGCTATACTAGAAATAATCATTCCTAATAAGACATCATTAGGAATGGCGCCTAATACATCTGAAAAACCATCTATTAGTAAAAATGCTGCAATATTAGGAACTACAAAAGTGTTAATAGCAAAAAACATACTCCATGTGTTTTCGAACTCATAATCTTTTGTAAACTTTTCTGGCAAAGCATATAAGCCTAGTAACAATCCTGCTAGAATTGCAAATAAAACACCTGTAATCATAATTATTTAGTTTTTAGTTAATTTTAGTTAGTTTATTACCATCCTAATTTAAAGATGGTTGTACTTTTAAATTCTTCACCAGCTTTGGTAATCGATTTTGGTGAGTTTTCTATATTTGGTCCATTTTGATATCTGTGCGTTTCGCAACAAAAACCTCTATATTTTCCATATTGTTCGCCATTTTCTCTTTTTATTTCGTCGGATGTATATTTACCTGTATATAAAAGCATACAAGGTTCTGTTGATAAAACTGTTAAAGAACGACCAGATTCTTCAGAAGTAATTTTGGCTACTTCTTGTAGCTTAAACTCAGGATTATCAAACACATAAAAGTGCTCAAAACCATCTCCTAACGCTTTGTGAACATCACCTATAATTTTACCTTCTGACAAATCATCTTCGGCACCAGAAATATTTAAAATTTTGCCAGTTGCTGCACCAGTTTCATCCATTTCGTGTCTTTTTACAGTGTTTACTTTGGCTGTAAAACTTTCTACTGTTGATGAAAAAGCATTTAAATTAAAATACGTATGATTTGTTAAAGACAATGGTGTGTCTTGGTCTGGAATGGCACTGTAATCTATCTTTAATTCGTTATCATTTGTTAAAGTAAAAGTTACAGAAACCTCTACATTACCAGGAAATCCTTCTTCTAAATGTTTACTTTCTAAAGACATTTTGATGCCATTATCCATAATTTCTGCAGACCAAACTTTTTTATCGAAACCTACCTTACCTCCATGCAAATTATTTTCTCCAGCATTTTTTTCTAAATTATACTCTTTACCATTTAAAGTAAACTTTGCATCTTTAATTTGCGAGCAATATCTACCTATTGTACCTCCAAAATAAGGTGAGTTTTCTAAATAAGTTTTATCAAAATAACTTTCGAGTGCATCAAAACCACAGGCAATATTTTGGATATTTCCTTTACTATCAGGAACTTTAATTGTAGTAATTGTTGCACCATAATTGGTGACTTTTACTTCAACTCCGTTTTCGTTTTTTAAGGAATATTCTTTCACTTTTATTCCTTGGCAACTTCCAAAATCTGTAGCTTCTATTTGCATGTTATTTCATTTTATAATTTGATGATTTTTTATTTCTCTTGATATGGTGCTAATTTTTCCCAATCGAAAATTACGCCTACACCTGGATAATCTGGAGCCACAGCTCTATAATTTTCTACCACTAAAGGTCTGGTTGTATATTCGTCTATTGGAAAACTATGTACTTCTAACCAACCTGAATTGGGTTGAGATGATACCAAGCTTACATGTAATTCTTGCATTCCATGAGAACAAGCAGGAATATTATGTTTTGCAGCCAATTTTGCAGCTGCTAACCAACCTGTTACTCCACCACAATTGGAAGCATCTGGCTGTACAAAAGACAATTTAGATTGCTCCATGGCATATTCAAATTCGTGAATGGTGTGTAAATTCTCTCCCATTGCCAAAGGAAAACCAGTAGCATCTACAATTTCTCCAAAACCTTTATAATTATCAGGAATAATTGGTTCTTCGAACCAGGTAATATCATATTGCTTAAAACCTTCAATGGCTTTTATGGCTTTTTCTACTGTCATTGAGTAGTTTGCATCTACCATAAATGTTACATCTGGCCCAATATATTCTCTTACCGCTTTTATACGATCTAAATCTTCTTGTAAATTTTCTCTACCAATTTTAATTTTTACAGCATTAAAACCTTTTGATAAATAACCTTTCATGTTATTTATCAACTTTTCTATTGGAAACATTAAATCGATTCCACCACAATAGGCTTTACAAGTATTATTTGCACCACCAGCCATTTTCCATAAAGGCTGATTTGCTTTTTTACAGCGAATGTCCCAAAGTGCAATATCTACAGCTGAAATAGCAAAAGAAGCAATTCCTCCACGACCCACATAATGTATATGCCATTCTAAAAAGTCGTAAATACCTTCTACATCAGCACCATCTTTATCGATTAAAACATTGGTAAAATCGTGTTCTACCATAGCTTTTATGGCATTACCTCCTTTACCACCTGTGTATGTATAACCAGTTCCTTCAGAACCATCTTCTAAAGTTATGGTAACAGTTACTAATTCAAAATGATAATGATCTCCATGTTTTGCATCAGACATTACTTCTGGCAAAGGAACTGTAAATAACTTGGTGTCTACTTTAACTATTTTTGTGCTCATTCAATTATTTTAATTCTAATTTTTGTGTTTTACTGTATTCTGCTCCTCTTATTTTAAGAAAAGCATCAAATAAATCTTTCACTTTTTCAGGGTGTTTTTCCGCTAAATTGTTCTTTTGAGCTATATCATCTTTTAAATTATACAATTGAAAAACATCTGCATTACCAGTTTCTATTTCTACATTTTTGTTAAAAGAAGGCAAGCCTTTATAAGGTGGAATTAACAACCAATCTCCACTTCTAAAAGCGGTTCTAGAAGTAGCTTCTAAAATTAAGTTTTCACGACCTTTATCACTTTTACCAAACAATACATCTAGCAATTCTTTACTATCTGTTTTTGTAGATGGTGTTGTTGCTACCAATTTTGCTAAAGAAGCTAAAACATCAATCTGACTGATTAATGCATCAGAAGTTTTTGGTGTAATTTCTTTTGGATAAGACACTATAAAAGGCACTCTTGTACCTGCTTCAAACAAACTGTATTTACCTCCTCTTAATCCTCCTTTAGGGTCGTGATTTCCTAGTTTTTCTACAGCATCATCATAATAACCATCATTTAAAACTGGGCCATTATCACTAGAAAGAATTACAATTGTATTTTCTAATAAACCCTGTTCTTTTAAGGTTTTCATAAATTGACCCACAGCCCAATCTGCTTCTACAATTACATCTCCTCTTGGACCTAAACCAGAAGCTCCTACAAATCTTGGATGTGGAGTTCTTGGCACATGTGGTTGTTGCATTGCATAGTACAAAAAGAAAGGTTTTTCTTTGGATTGTTTTTTAATATAAGCCTGAGCTTTTGCTAAAAAATGATCTGCCATATCTTCATCTATCCATTTTGCAGCTTCACCACCTTTCATAAAACCAATTCTTGGAATACCATTAACAATGCTACTGTTATGACCATGATGCCATTTCATTTTTAGCAATTCAGGATTGTCTTTACCTGTTGGTTCTCCTTCAAAATTTTGTTGATAATTGATTTCTATAGGATCATTTGGATCTAAGCCCACTACATTTCCGTTTTTAATATAAACAGTTGGCACACGATCTTGCGTGGCTGCCATAATATAAGATTCATCAAAACCAACTTCATTTGGTCCTGGAGAAATGTGTGAATTCCAATTTACAACTCCTGTACCTAAACCTAAGTGCCATTTGCCAACTATAGCAGTTGAATAACCTGCTTTTTTTAGCATTTTTGGCAACGTTTCTTGTGCTGTAGAAATTACCAAAGGTGCTGTACCTGGTAAAATTTTCGCTTTTTTATTACGCCAAGGATATACTCCTGTTAAAAGCGCATATCTACTTGGCGTACAAGTTGCTGATGATGCATAAGCATTGGTAAATTTAATTCCGTTTTTGGCTAAATTATCAATGTTAGGAGTTTTAAAAGCTTTTGCTCCATAAGAGCTTAAATCTCCATAACCCAAATCGTCCAAGTAAATCACTACAACATTTGGTTTTTCAACATTATTTGTAGCTATATCTTTCTTGTTTTCTTTGGATTGACATCCTAAAAAAATAATTAAAACAAGGGCAAAAAATTTATCATACTTAAACATACACCTATGCTTTATGTTTGATGTAGAAAGTTTTCTTTTCTAAGTATTGCTCAAAACCATATTTACCATCTTCACCTCCAGAACCAGATAATTTATATCCATTATGGAATCCTTGATGTTGCTCTCCATGTCCTCTATTTACATAGATTTCTCCATACTCTAACTCATCATTACATTTCATAATCGTATTCATATCATTGGTAAATACCATTGCTGCTAAACCATATTCACAATCGTTAGCATACCCAATAACTTCTTCGAAAGTTTTGAATTTTAGAACGGGTAAAATTGGCCCAAAAGATTCTTCGTGTACAATAGTCATATCTTGTGTAACATCTGTTAAAACAGTTGGCTCAAACCAAAACCCTTTTTCAAATGCTGCACCTTCTGGTCTTTTACCTCCAGTTGCAAGAGTTGCACCTTCTTCTAGAGATACTTTTACCAAATGCTCCATATGTTTTAGCTCATTTGCATTAACTTTTGGTCCCATATCAGTTTCTTCTAGCATTGGATCACCAACTTTAATGGCTTTTGTAGCTGCAATAAATTTTTCCATAAAGACATCGTAAATACCTTCGTGAACATACATACGCTCATTACAAGTACATACTTGACCACAATTATCGAAACGAGAATGTAAGGCAGATGCTACTGCTGCATCTATATCAGCATCTTCGAACACAATAAATGGTGCTTTACCCCCTAATTCTAATTGAACATGCGTTAAATTATCTGCTGCTTTTCTAGCTATTTGCTGACCAACAGGTGTAGAACCTGTCATAGTTACCATTTTAGTAATTGGGTTTTCTACTAAAGCATTACCCATTGCTCTACCTGGCCCTGTTAAAATATTTATAACCCCTTTTGGAATACCCACTTTGTTGGCTAAATTTCCTAATTCTAATGTAGATATTGGTGTTTCTGATGTTGGTTTAATTACAATTGTATTTCCTGCCACTAAAGCTGGCCCTAATTTACGACCTGCTAATGCCAAAGGAAAATTCCAAGCTGTAATTGCCACTACAACTCCTCTTGGTACTTTTTGAATCCAGATTTGTTCGTTAGGATTATCAGAAGGAATAATATCTCCTTCTATTCTTCTTGCACCTTCTGCAGCATATCTAATAAACGATGCTGTAACAGCAACCTCAAAACGAGCTACTTTTAAAAGTTTACCTTGCTCTTGTGTTAAAATTTTAGCTAAATGTTCTGTATTTGCTTCAATTTCATCTGCTAAAGCATATAGATATTCTGCTCTTTTTCTAGCAGGTAATTTTTTCCATTCTTTTTGAGCTTTTTCTGCAGCCTCTAAAGCTTCTATGGCTTCTTCTGCTGTTCCGTTTTGAACCCTTCCAACAATTTCTTCTGTTGATGGACTAATAATATCTATAGTTTCTCCTGATGTAGAAGTTTTCCATTCTCCATCAATAAATAATTGGTATTCTTTAATTTCTGCCATTTTGATTTTATTTTTTAGTTGATTGTTTATCTACCCATCCATCCACCATCTACAAGGATGATTGAACCATTCATATACGCTGCTGCATCTGATGCTAAAAACACGGTTGGCCCTGCAAAATCTTCTGGATTACCCCATCTACCAGCAGGTATTCTCGATAAAATTGATGTAGCTCTTTCAGGATTATTTCTTAATGCTTCTGTATTGTCTGTAGCTATATAACCAGGTGCAATTGCATTTACATTTACGCCTTTACCTGCCCATTCGTTTGCAAAAGCCATTGTCATTTGACCAATTGCTCCTTTACTAGCTGCATAACCAGGTACTGTAATTCCGCCTTGAAAAGTTAATAATGATGCTGTAAAAATAATTTTACCAGATTCTCTAGCTACCATTTCTTTACCAAGTTCTCTAGTTAAGATAAATTGTGCATTTTGGTTTACTTCTATTACTTTATCCCACATTTCATCTGGATGTTCTGCTGCAGGCGCTCTTAAAATTGTACCCGCATTATTTACCAAAATATCGATTTGAGGATGATCTGCTTTTACATCAGCAATAAATTTGTACAATGCTTTCCTATCAGAAAAATCACATTGATAAGCGCTAAAGTTTTTACCTCTTGAAGTTACTTCTTTTTCTACATCAGAACCTGATAATTCTAAAGAAGCAGACACTCCAATAATATTTGCGCCAGCTTCTGCTAAACCAATTGCCATTGCTTTTCCAATTCCTCTTTTACAACCTGTAACTAAAGCTGTTTTACCTTCTAAACTAAATGTATTTAAAATACTCATTTTAATATGTTTATTTATTAAGCGCCAAAACGTGCAACTGTTTTTAAACAGCTACACGTTTTGGCATTATTTTTATAATTGACAATCCATTAATACTTTTAATCCGTCAGGATTATTATCTATATTTTCGAAAACTTTTTGAATGTTACTTAATGGCTGTACATCTGTAATCATTTCTTCAAAAGGCAATTCGTTTGCAGTAATTAGTTGAATTGATTTTTCATAATCTTCTTTTTCATATACTCTGGCACCTATCAATTTTAATTCTTTCCAGAAAAATTTAAATAAATCTACGGGTTTCTTTTCTCCATGAATTGCAACCATTACAATTCTACCTCTAATACCAGCTAACTCTGTCATTACATCTAAAGCAGGTTGTACACCAGCAACTTCGAAAACTACATCTGCCAAACGACCTTCTGTTTTTTCTTTTACATAAGCCACCAAATCAATATCAACAGGGCTTACAGCATCGAAACCTAATTCTTTTGCTTTTGCAATTCTTTTCGGATTTACTTCGGATATGATTACTTGAGCTCCAACTTCTTTTGCCACCATAGCAACCAATAAACCTATTGGGCCACCACCTAAAACCACTGCAGTTTCTCCTGCTACCAATCCACTTAAACGAACATCATGAGCGGCAACAGATAAAGGCTCTATTAAAGCTGCTAATTTTAAATCGGTAGTTTCTTTTAATTTATGAAGCGTAAATGCTGGTACATTCCAGTATTGTTGCATAGCTCCAGGACTATCGATACCAATAAATTTTAATTCTTCGCAAATGTGATTAAATCCTTTGTCTGATGCTTTTACTTTTCTATCATCTAAAGGTCTAACAACTACTTTTTCGCCCACAGAAAAACCAGATACACCTTTACCAACAGCATCTATAACTCCAGACATTTCGTGTCCTATTGTTTCTGGCATAGAAACTCGCTTATCCATCATTCCATGATAAATATGCACATCTGTACCACAAACACCAACATAAGCTACTTTAATTCTAACTTCGCCTTCTTGTGGTTCTGTAATTTCTTTTTCTAAGACACTAAAGGTTTTGTTACCTTCATATTGTGTTGCTCTCATTTTATTTGAATTTAAATTTTTGATATTTACTTTGATGTCAAACTTGGTGACAAACAAATTTCGTTTATATTCATTTTTCTAGAAATAACATATTATCTTAAATCTACAATAGATGAACATTTCGAGATAAATTTTACTCGATTAACGTTACAAAGCTTAAATGTATATAAAGAGCGTTATTTATGCAGAAAAAGCAACTTGACAAAAACTGTACTAGACTGTAATGTGCTCTTTTATAAATTCTTTGGGCGTTTTTTTTACATGCAGTTTAAAAAACCGAATAAAGTAATTGTAATTTTCGAAGCCTAATTTTAGCGCAATTTCCTCTATAGAATACTTTGTAGTAACTAATAACAGCATTGCTCTTTCTATTAGCATATTTTGAATATACTTGCTTGGCCTAATTTGATATTGTTTTTTAAAAATTCGAGAAAAATGATCTTTACTCAAGTTACAATAGTCTGCCAAGACAGATACTTTTAAATTATGATGAAGGTTTTTAGAAATAAAACTTAATACACCATCTATGTTTGTATTTTTTTTGTTTTCGAGAGTAGCTTTAGCATCTATAAACCTTGAAAGCAATATTTTTAAAATAGAATGGGTTTCTAAATAATTGCTTACAGATAAATCTTTGTTTCTTTCTTCAAAACCCAACAACACTTGGTACTTATCATAGTATTCAGGATTATTATTTACCAACCCTCTATTTGGGTTTATTGCTAACAATTTTTTAAAATAATACTCATCTAATGGAGTCGCTTTAACCTCATAATTAAATTTTACAAGATTATAAATAGATAAACCTGTACCCAACTCTTCAAAAAAACTGATATAATATTGTTCAAAGCTAATATCACACTTATAACTGCTGTAAGTATAACTAGGTATTAAATATAAATTACCGGGTAAAAGTTCAATTTTTGTATGATGATGATATACATAAGCACTGCCTTTTGTAATATAATACAACCTTGTAAACGGACTTATTACATTGTTAAAATCCCAATTATGATCTAATTTATCATAACCAACATTTAATAATTTTAATTTTAAAGATTGATACGGATTTAACATCTGCTATAATTTAAGTTGTTCTTTTCTAAATTTTGCAGGACTTAATCCTACTTTTTCTTTAAACTTTTTCGAAAAATAAGACAAGCTTTTTAAACCCACATTTTCTGCAATTTGCAATAAAGAATCATTGGTAGTTAAAAGTAAAAACTGCGCTCTTTCAATTCTTTTTAACTGAATGTACTTATTGGGTTTCATATTAAATTTTAGAAAAAAAGATTTTGAAAAATGATCTGCACTTAAATTACAGTAATTTGCCAATTCTGCAACTGACAACTCTTCATTTAAATGCTTAGCTATATAAATAAGCACCCTATTTAAATCGCCCTTAAAAGAACTTTTATCTGCAATAACAGCTGTGTTTTCTATAAATCTAGAAAATAATATGGTTAAAATTGCCTCTGTTTCTATAATGTGCTGTACACTTCTTTTTTTGGGATCTTTATACCCTTGTAAGTCTCTGTTTATATGAATTACAGGGTTGTTGTCTTTAATAGATTTGCTTGGATTAATAGAAATCAATCTTTTAAACAAGTCGTAATCTGTATCATTTGCCTTTACTACGTATTTTGTTCTTTTTTGATTAAATACAGACATACCCAATTTAATTTCCTCAAAAAAACCAGTATAATACTGCTCATGGTAATCATCGCACTTGTAGTCATTATACATAAAGCTAGGTATTAAATACATAAAACCCGGCTTTAACTCAAAAGACTGATCAGCATATTCTGCATACGCATTTCCTTTAGTAACAAGGAATAAACGCACAAAAGGACTAATTACATTTTTAAAACCCCAGGTATGATCTAACTTAGCATAACCCACATGTAGCATGCTTAGTTTTAAAAACGAAAACAACTCATTCATTAAAAACAGTTTTAACTAAAACAGGATAAATTTAAGAGTAAAATTAACATAAAAAATACAAATATCGGAAATGAGCATTTTTAAGTCTGATTTGAATAGCTTTTTTATTTTACTTAACAATTACATTTGTACGCTATCACTTTTTAAGTACATAAAAAATGAGACTATTTTTAATACTTGCTGGAATCCTATTTTTTAGTTCATGTGGCCCTAATTTGCCAGAGGCAGTTGCTGAACAATATGAAAAATTACCAAAGCAAATTGATTTTAATCAAGATGTAAAACCTATTTTATCAGACAAATGCTATTTATGTCATGGTCCTGATAAAGGCAATATAAAAGGAGATTTACAATTACACACTGCAGAAGTGGCGTATGCAGAATTATCAGAAACACCTGGTAAATATGCTATTGTCCCTAAAAATCTTAAAAAAAGCGAATTTTATCATCGTATTATAACCGAAGATCCAAAATTAATAATGCCTGAGCCTGGCTCGCATTTAACGTTAAGTAATTATGAAAAAGCGGTTTTAATAAAATGGATAGAAGAAGGAGCAGAATACAAAAAACATTGGGCATTTATTAAACCCGAAAAAAGCGAAATTCCTGAAGTAAAAAAGACAGCATTCGTTGCAAACCCTATAGATAACTTTGTTTTAAAAGAACTAGAAAACAAAGGTTTAGAACCTTCTAAAAAAGCAGATAAAGAAATCTTATTACGAAGAGCTTCATTAGATTTAACTGGATTACAGCCTACAATCGAAGAAATTGAAGCTTTTGTAAATGACAAATCTCCAAATGCTTACGAAAAGCAAATAGACAGATTATTAGCTACAGATGCCTATGCAGAACAACGTACACTTGATTGGATGGATTTATCGAGATATGCAGATACACATGGTTATAGTAATGACAAATATAGAGATGTTTCTCCCTGGAGAGATTGGGTAATAAAAGCTTTCAAAGAAAATATGCCTTATAATCAGTTTGTGGAGTGGCAGCTTGCAGGTGATATGTTGCCAAATGCAACTAGAGAACAACGTATTGCAACAACATTTAATAGATTACATCCACAGAATTTAGAAGGTGGAATTATTGATGAAGAATTTAGGTCTGAATATGTATCAGACAGAACTGCAACTGTAGGACAAGCATTTTTAGGATTAACTGTGGCTTGTGCAAAATGTCACGATCATAAATATGATCCTATTTCACAAAAAGACCATTTTGAAATGTATGCGTTCTTTAATAATGTTGATGAAACAGGTTTAATTCCTTGGGATTTAGCAACTCCTGTACCTGCAATGATGTTACCTACCAAAGAGCAAGAAGAAGTTATTTCTTACATAGAAAATTTGGTTGATGATAAGGAAAAAGAAGTAGAAATTACTGTAGATAAAGAGCAAACTAAAATCCAAAAATGGATTGCCAAAGAAGGTTATAAAACCATACCTACATCAAGAAAACCAAAAGGTCTAATAGCTGAATTTAATTTTAATACTGGCAAATTAGTTAATGCTATTGGTGGCAATAGAGGCAATAAAGTTCAGCAGCGTCAGCAATTTGTAAGAAATGAAAAACCAGTTTTTAAACCAGGTTCTCAAGGCAAAGGGTTGCATATGAATGGCGATTCTTGGTTAGATTTAGACAAAATCGGAATTTATCAACGTAGTGAATCTTTCTCTATTGGTATTGATGTTTTTATTCCTAAAGATCTAGATGAAGGTGTCATTTTTCACAAAATGAATAGCCCTGAATTACACAGTTTTAGAGGATATCACCTTAAAATAAAAGACAATAAAATTGAAGCTTTGCTGGCTCATGTTTATCCTGATAATGCTATCGTTATTGAGTCTGTAAAAGAAATACCTAAAGAAAAATGGGTGCAATTAACAATGACCTATGATGGTACTAGTAAAGCAAGTGGATTACACATTTATATGGATGGTGAAAAACTAGAAACTATCACTCATTTTGACAACTTATACAAGGATATCATTTTCCATGGATTACAATTGTATGGAAAAAAGAGCCCTGTCATTGAACCAGGTTTACGTATTGGAGGTGTTTGGAGAGGTAAAGGAATTAGAGGTGCAACTGTTGATAATATATTAGTTTTCAATAAAGAATTAAGTGATTTAGAGGTTTTACAAATCGCGGATAAAGAGACGCTTCAAAACTTCAAGAAAAAGAAACACCAAGATTTAACTGATTTTGATATTGAAAAACTAAATAAATATTATTTATCTGTAAACTCATCAAGCTATAAAAATGCATTAGTAAAGCTTGAAAAACATAGAACAGTTTTAGCTGACAGCATAAATAATGTGAAACAAATAATGGTAATGAAAGAGCGTAAAACTCCAAGACAAGCGTATGTACTGGACAGAGGAAATTACGACTCTCCTACAGATTCTGTTTTCCCTAATGTACCAGAACGTATTTTTCCATTTCCAGACAGTTTACCAAAAAACAGAATTGGATTGGCAAAATGGATTATGCACGAAGATAATCCATTAACAGCACGAGTTACTGTAAATAGATATTGGCAAAATATTTTTGGTCGTGGTTTGGTAAAAACATCCGAAGATTTTGGAAATCAAGGAGAATTACCTAGTCACCCAAAATTATTAGACTGGTTGGCTGTAAAATTTATGGAATCTGGTTGGGATGTGAAAGCTTTGCATAAATTGATTATGATGTCTAACACCTATCAACAATCGAGTATTGTTAGCAACGATTTGTTGACTTTCGATAAAGAAAATAAATTCTTAGCAAGGGGGCCAGCCAAACGTTTGTCTGGAGAAATGTTAAGAGATAATGCACTATTTGCTGCAGGATTATTGAATGACCAAATTGGTGGGGAAAGTGTTAGCCCTTATCAACCACCTGGATTATGGAAAGTAAATGGAGACACTTATAAACCGAGTAAAGGTGAAGATATGTACAGAAGAAGTATGTACACCATTTGGAAACGTACAGTTCCTCATCCAACCATATCTACTTTTGATGCACCAACAAGAGATTTGTGTACCACTAGAAGACAAGAAACCAATACACCTTTACAAGCTTTAGTTTTATTAAATGACCCAACTTTTGTGGAAGCTGCACGTGTTTTAGGTAAAAATATGATAGCATATAAAAATATTGATGAGGGAATTTCAAATACCTTCAGAAAATTAACAGGAAGAACCATAAAACCAGCTGAATTGCAAATATTAAAAGAATTACAGAATTCTGAATTCGAAAAATTCAAAAAAAATACAGCCAAAGCACAAGGCTGGATTACTTTAGGACAGTATAAAATTACTGCAGAAGAGAATAAAGCACTGATAGCTGCAAATGCCATTGTTGCATCAACAATTATCAATTCAGATGCTTTTATTACAAAACGATAATTTAGAACTATAAAAATATACAGTTTATGTGCGATCATCATGATATTTTAAAGTCTAACAATAAAGATTTACAAAGTGTTGAAAAACAAATTAACAGAAGACATTTTTTAAAGAAAACTTCTTTAGGTTTGGGTGCTTTGGCTTTGGGTAGTTTATTAAACACCGAAAAAGCGTGGAGCGCCATTGGCAATATAAATCCTGCTTCTAAACCAGAAGACATTTTAGATGCTTACAATAAAAATAGATTAGGGTTACCTCATCATTTACCAAAAGCAAAAAGAATCATTTATTTGTTTCAAAGTGGTGGGCCTTCTCAAATGGATTTGTACGATTATAAACCCAAATTAGTAGATATGTTTGGGCAAGATTTACCAAAATCTGTAATAGGCAAAACGCGTTTAACAGGTATGAGTGGTAGCCAATCTACATTGCCTATTGCGCCATCAATCTTTAATTTTAAACAATATGGAGAATCTAGAGCTTGGGTAAGCGATTTAATGCCACATACTGCAGAAATTGTTGATGATTTGTGCTTTATAAAAAGTATGCAGACAGACCAAATCAATCACACCCCAGCCATTACATTTTTACAAACTGGGCATCAACTTCCTGGAAGACCATCTATAGGTTCTTGGTTGAGTTATGGTTTGGGTTCTGATAATGAAAACCTGCCAACATTTATCACACTAGTATCCAAAAATGGAAAAGGACAACCCTTAAAAGCAAGTTTATGGGGAAATGGTTTTCTACCAACAGAACATCAAGGCGTACAATTTAGATCGGGTAAAGACCCTGTTTTATATTTAAATAATCCTGATAATTATGATGGAAATGATCGTAAGAAAATGTTAGAATATTTGGGCGATTTAAATTCTATACAGAATGACGCATATGGTGATCCTGAAATTCAAGCTAGAATGAGACAATATGAAATGGCTTTTAAAATGCAAACTTCTGTTCCTGAAGTTACAGACACATCAGATGAGCCAGATTATATTTTTGATATGTATGGAAAAGACAGTAGAGATTCTGGAACCTATGCAGCCAATTGTTTAATGGCAAGAAAGTTATTAGAAAAAGGGGTAAAATTTGTGCAGTTGTATCACCAAGGATGGGATCAACATAATTATTGTCCAGGAGGATTACGTAGTCAATGTAAAAAAACAGATCAAGGGACTGCTGCCTTAATTAAGGACTTAAAACAACGTGGTATGTTAGATGATACTCTTGTGGTTTGGGGTGGCGAATTTGGTAGAACAGTTTATTCTCAAGGTCAATTAACAGACAAGAATTATGGTAGAGATCATCATCCAAAAGCCTTTACTATGTGGATGGCTGGTGCAGGTGTAAAACCAGGTTTTTCTTACGGAGAAACTGATGATTTTAGCTACAATGTAACCAAAGACCCTGTGCATGTTCACGATTTTCATGCTACTCTTTTACACTTATTTGGTATCGATCACGAACGTTTAACATTTAAACATCAAGGAAGACGTTTTAGGTTAACAGACGTTCATGGTCATGTTGTAAAAGACCTATTAACTTAAAATCACTTTTATGTCATCAAGAAGAAATTTTATAAAAAAAGCAGGAATAGCAAGTGCTGCTTTCGTAGCAACATCGGCTGCAATTGCACCTACAATTATATCTAAAAAAGATAATTCCACACACTTACTAAATGAAACAGATACTATTTTAGGTCATGGAGATTATAGATATAAATTGACTAAAAATTGGGCAAAAATTAGCTCTACAAGAATACCTTTATTGAATTGCCATGAAATGGTAATGGACAGCAAAGGAAGACTGATAATGATTGGCGATCACCCACAAAACAATATTTTAATCTTTGACAAGTCTGGAAAATTATTGGATTTTTGGGGAACAGCATATCAAGGTGGTCATGGATTAACACTGCATAATGAAGGTGGAGAAGACATGTTATACATCACAGATTCTGGTTGGGCTTTAGGACGCAATAACAAAATGGTAAAACATAATGGACGCGTTGCAAAAACCACGGTTGATGGTAGAGTTTTATTTGATATTGGTCATCCTCAAACCATTGGTGTTTATAAACCAGGTGAGTTTTTCTGTCCAACAGAAACTGCTATTGGTCCAAATGGCGATATTTACGTGGCTGATGGTTATGGAGAGAGTAGAATCATTCAGTATGATTTAAATGGAAAATACATTCGTCATTGGGGAGGAAAAGACAATCCAGATCCAAATTATAAATTAGTAAGTGCTCACGGAGTTGCAATTGATTATAGAGATAAAGAAAATCCTATGGTAGTTGCAACATCTCGCTCACAACAATGTTTTAAATATTACACATTAGATGGTAAGTATATTAAAACAGTTAAAATGCCAAATATGTCTATTTGCAGAGCCGTGTTTGATGATGATAATTTATACGCGGGTGTTTGTTGGTCGCAACCAAAAGTTGGAAAAACAAACTGGAAAGATCATACAGGTTTTGTAACCATTATGGAAGGTGATAAAGTTGTTTCTAACCCAGGAGGAACTGAACCAATATATAAAAACGGAGAGCTGCAAAAGTCTTATCAACTAGAAGAAAAACCTATTTTACATGGTCATGATGTATGTGTTGATGAAGATAAAAACTTATACATCTGTCAATGGAATGCAAATCATTCTGCACCTTATAAATTAGAACGTATTTAAAAATTATTTAGATTTTATTTTATGAATGAAGCATCAGACTTTGTCTTATTTTTAGGAAGATTTCATCCACTTGTGGTGCATTTACCTATTGGTTTTTTATTTTTTGCTTTTGTATTAGAAATCTATAGCAAAATTAAAAAGGATATAACTTTTACAAAAGGCATTCCTTTAGCTTTATTTTGTGGAGCCATGAGTGCTGTAATTGCCTGCGTTTTAGGTTATATGTTGTCTTTAAGTGGCGATTATAGTGAAAATGCTTTAGATATTCATTTTTGGTTTGGTATTACCACTACTATTGTTGCTTTTGTGGCTTGGTTAATTAGAATTGATAAAATAAAATTTAATAGTTCTAAAGCTATTAAAACAAACATTTCTAGCTTAGCTTTAATTGTAATTTTACTAAGTGTTACTGGGCATTATGGAGGAAATTTAACGCACGGAAGTGATTATTTAACCAAATATGCTCCTTTTGGACAAAAAGAAAAGCAAGTAGTTGCAAAAATTACAAAAATAGAAGATGCTGTTTTGTACACAAACTTGGTAGATCCTATTTTAGAAAACAAATGTACTAGCTGCCATAACTCAGATAAACGAAAAGGTGGTTTAATGCTGCATGATAGCATTTCGATTGTTAATGGAGGTAAAAATGGCCCAGTTTTAGTTGCTGGTGATGCTTCTAAATCAGAATTAGTTCGTCGTGTTTTGTTAGACCCAAATCATGATGATTTTATGCCTCCAGAAGGTAAAACGCCTTTAACAGCAGAAGAAATCGCAATTCTAACTTTTTGGATTAACCAAACAGATGCTAATTTTAGTGCAAAAATGGGCACTTTAGAATCACCAGAAAATATCTTAAAAACAGCTTCTGGCATTTTAGGATTGGGTGAAAGTTCTAAAAAAACCTTAGCAAAATTGAGTGCTGTAGATGCTGCCATTTTAAATGATTTAAAATCAGAAGGATTCCAAATTAGAGAACTCGTTTTTGAATCTAATTTATTCGATGTTGTTTTACCATCTAAAACCATTAACGAAGCTAACAAAACTGAAATTGATAAAAAATTACAGAAATTAACTCAGATAAAAGAACATATTTTATGGCTTTCTTTAGAAGATAATTTTATAAATGATGCACATTTAAAAACAATTGGTAATTTTAGTAACCTCCAAAAACTTGTACTTAGCAACAACCCAATTACAGATACAGGAATAACTGCTCTTGTAAAACTAACCAAATTGAATAGCATAAACTTATACAACAGCAACATTACAAATGTGAGTTTAAAAACACTTTCTGAAATAAAAAATTTAGAAAAAATTTATGCGTGGAGAACTAAAATAAAGAAAGAAGATTTAGAGCAATATACTTCTGAAACATCAGCAGAAATAGTTCTTTAACAACTAAAAACATTCATCAGAAAAATGATAAAGTTTGAAGAATAAAACCTTAGAACTTTTTTATTGGATAAAATATAGCTAAAGTATTTTCAATATTTTGATTTTAAATTCTCAAATATTTAAGGTTAGTTGTGGAAACTTACGATTGGAACCCTGTACCTGCTGATGGTGGAATGACAGGTTCTTTCGAGGATAGAAGTACTTCTTACGATTGGGTTAGAACTTGGAAATTAGAAGATAAATAAAACTAAAGTGAAAAGAAAATTTAAAAGCCTTTAAAACAATATTTAAATTGTTCTAAAGGCTCTTTTTTGTTCAATTAAATACATTGAACTAGTAAAAATAATTAAAATTAATTCTTAACTATTTTTTTTGATATTCCTGTATTGGTTTTTAAAATATAGATTCCTGTAGCTAAATCAGAAATATCTAATGCATTGTTAGATGCCATAGTTTTTACCTTTTTACCTACAACATTAAAAATTTCTATAGATTTAAATTCATTAAAATTAGAAATGTAAAATTTACCTGATGTAGGGTTAGGATAAACACTAATTAGTTTACTAGTAATCGCATTATCATCTAAAGATAAAGTAGCAGAAGAATCAAAAACTTCTATTCCTGTAAAAGGTGATTGAAGGTTTAATGCACCATAACCCCATTGTAATCTTGTATCATAACCATAACCTGCATTTGCAGCATTTCTAGAGGCAGTTGTTGGTAAAACTGAATCTTCTGGCATAATTACCTGACCTGAATAAGTACCTGTAAATCCGTTGTTCACTACATAATCTTTAAAAGTTACTAAATCAATAACTATATCTGTATTTGCAGGAGCATCTTTTGCTCCAGTATCAGTAATAGGTCTAATTCTAACCGTAAAATACGCCATAGTATTTACGTCTGTTTCATCTGCAAATGTGTAATCAAAAGTAAACGCATAAACATTATCTGTAGATCCAGCTGCGTTTGTTTTTACTTGGGTAGGTACTGTAAAATTTGAAAATTGAGCTGATGCACTCATTGCTACAAAAAGAAAGCAAAAGAATAAAGTAATTTTTTTCATAAATAAATATTTTTAAAGTTAATAATGATTGCAATTTACTTTGAAATCGATTATGCAAAGAGTTAATCCTAACAAGAAATGTTCGTTTCTCTAAAACAAATCATCATTTTACCGAAATTTACTTTAACACAATAGTAGATTCTTGTTGTTTAGCTACGCCTAATTTTTCACTATTTATTCCTGGTGATGAATTACCAACAATAATTTTATAACTTCCTTTAGCCCAAACTTTTTCGCCATTTGCATCAATAACTTTTAAATCTTCTGCATTTAAGTTAAAAGTAACTTTCTGAGAAGTACCTTTATTTAATTGAATTCTCTGAAACGCTTTTAAACTTTGTAAAGGCAAATTGTCTTTATTTTCTAAAGGGCTCACATACAATTGTAACACCTCTTCTATATCGTAATTTCCAGTATTAGAAACATCAACAGAAACCTCTAATGTTTCGTTCTTTTTTAATTTTGTATCACTTAATTTTAAATTTTTAATTTCTGTTTTAGAATAAGTTAATCCAAAACCAAAAGGATACATTGGTTCTTCTGTCATGTATTTATAAGTACGTCCTTTCATAGAATAATCTTCGTAAGGAGGTAATTGAGCCACATTTTTAGGAAACGTAATTGGCAATTTTCCAGAAGGAGAAATATCACCAAATAAAATATCTGCAACAGCATTACCACCTTGTTCTCCTGGATACCAAATTTGCAAAATAGCATCACAGTGTTCTTCTATTCCTTCTAAAGAAACCGGACTTCCGCTTGCAATTACCAAAACCAAAGGCTTGTCTTTTTTAACTTTTGCCATTTGTTTTATATAATCCACTTGGTTTTCTGGTAACTTTAAATCTACTTTATCACCCACATTTTCTGCTGCAATTGCATCTACTTCTTCACCTTCTCTGTCTGCTGTTAAACCCACAACACAAATGGTAACATCTGATTCTGCAGCCACATTTGGAGCCCAATTTTTTGGGTTGATATTTTTATGAAATGGCAAAGCTCCACTTCTATAATTTAAAGAAGAACTTAAAGAAACTTTATCTGTAATACCAGCCAAAATTGTAACTATACCAGGACTTACACCATAATAACTACCCATTAACATGTCTGATGAATTTGCAAAAGGACCAGTAACATAAGGCACTTTTATATCTTTAGCCAAAGGCAGTGTATTATTTTTGTTTTTTAACAATACAATTGATTTTTGAGCAGCTTCTCTTGCTAATGCTATGTGTTCTTTACTGTGGATCTTTTCTGGGCCAATTTTAGCATAATGATGATCATCAACTTTATCGAACATCCCTAATCTAAAACGTGTTTTAAATAATTGTTTGGTACGTTCATGAATTAATTCTTCAGAGATTAAACCTTCTTCTACAGCTTTTTTTAAGAATTTAAAAGTACCTCCGCAATTCAAATTCATACCAGCATCTAAGGCAAAAGCAGCAGCTTCTGCAGGAGTTTTAGCGTATTTCATTTTATACACAATACCACCAACTGCACCACAATCTGAAGTTACATAACCATCAAAATTCCATTTATCTTTTAAAACATCTTGCAATAAAAATTTACTTGCACCAGCAGGAATTCCGTAAACAGCATTGTAAGCCGTCATTACACCTTCTACTTTTGCTTCTGTAACCAAAGCTTCAAAAGCAGGCATATATGTTTCGTATAAATCTTGTTTTGTAGGTACAGCATTAAAAGTGTGCCTTACAGATTCAGGACCAGAATGCACTGCAAAATGCTTTGCACAAGCTGCACTTTTTAAATAATCAGGATCATTACCTTGTAACCCTTTTACAAAAGCAACACCAATTTTACTAGTTAAAAATGGATCTTCTCCATAAGTTTCTTGACCTCTACCCCATCTTGGATCTCTAAAAATATTTACATTCGGTGTCCAAAAAGTTAAACCTGCATATTTACTATGATTCCCATATTTTTGGGAAATGCTATATTTTGCTCTTGCTTCTGTAGATATTGCTGTAGCTACTCTTTCTGCCAATTCTGGATCGAAAGTGGCACCAATACCAATTCCTTGAGGAAAAATAGTGGCTTTTCCATTTCTTGCAACTCCGTGTAAAGCTTCATTCCACCAATTGTAATCTGGCACTTTTAATCTTTCTATGGCTGGTGCTCCGTTTTTAAGTTGTGCTATTTTTTCATCCAAAGTCATTTGAGAAACCAAAATTTCTACTCTTTTGTCTAATGGTAAATTTTTATCTTGAAAAGAAAAATCTACTTCTTGTGCAAATGAGCTAAGGTTTAACCCCAAAATGTATAAAAATGCAATGCTTCTTTTTAATACCATATTAATCTTATTTATTAATTTCCTAAATATTTAATGTAGGTGTAATACACACCATATTTTTTGTTTCCTTCTATAAAATCGTTTACTAAAAACGTTTTTCCTTTTTCAAGATTTACGGTAAAAACAACTTCTTTGTCTGTTTGATGAATATCTTTTTCTAACATTTGATTCGCAATTTGTAGGCTAACTTTTTCTGGTGATATGGTTTTATAATCATATAAATTCTTAGGATTTTCACTAGGAATTCCTAAAATTGGACCCGAACATTCTTTTGGCCATCTTCTACAAGAAATTTGGTAAGTTCCTGCTTTTTCAATTTCTAAAGCATGTGTGTTGTTTTTGTTTTTGATTCCTGCAGCAACTTGCTCAGGTTTCCAAATCCCAGCATCTTCACCAATGGCATGTTGTATGGTTAATTTTATTTCTTTTTGTGCTTTGTTGCCAATAACACTTACGGGTAATTCGTAGTATTCTGAGTTTTCTTTAACCCGTTTTAAAAATTGTTTATTTTGATGCAATAATTCAGCAACTACTTCTGGATACTGACTAGCAAGATCAGTTTTTTGCTTGGGATCTTTTTCAATATCGTATAATTTTTTTCCATTTAATAATCGCCAATTGTCTTTTAAAATACAGGTTTCAGAAACATCTTTGGGTTGCCTCCAATCTTGACGATGGTGAATAAAAGCCGTTCTTTCTTGTATTTTATTTTTGTTATTGGTTACCATTGATGAAAAATCAATACCATCTAAAAGCATGTCTTTTGGAAGTGATAAATTACACAATTTTGCCAAAGTAGGAAGTAAATCTACATGTTGTGCTAAAGTAGAAATGTCTTTTCCGCCTTCGATTTTTCCATTTGGCCAACGAATAAAAAATGGTACTCTATGGCCACCTTCTTGTTTGCTACCTTTAATTCCTTTGTAACCTTTATTGTAACCTAGTTTTCCATCTCTCGAAAAACCAAAACGAGTTCCATTATCACTCATAAAAATAAGAATGGTATTCTCTAAGAGTTTTTTATCACCCAAAAATTGATAGAACTTTCCAAAATTTTCATCAATATTGGCAATCATTCCATATAAATTGGCGTCAATAATTTTATCGCCTTCTAAATGTTTGTAAGGTTTTGCATACTTTTCTGCCACAATTAAAGGATCATGAGGTGCATTTAATGGCAAATAAACAAAAAACGGATTGTCTTTTTGTTTTTCGATGTATTTCATGGTTTCTTGAAACCAAACATCTGTGCAGTATCCTTTAAATTGTTTGGGTTGGTTATTGACATAATAAACATCATCAAAATAAGAATTCCCCCAATAATCAGAGAGTTCTCCAATTCCACCAGCCAAATGATGAATGGCGGTTTCAAAGCCTAAATCTGTAGGTCTTGTTGGGTAATTATCACCCAGATGCCATTTGCCAAACAATGCTGTTTTGTACCCATTTTCTTGAAATACATTTGCCATTGTTTTTGCATTTCTAGACAAAGCATCTCTACCCTTAAATGTTGCCCAAGCACCATTATTTATGGGATATTGTCCAGTCATAATTGCAGCTCTAGTTGGTGTACACAAAGGACTTACGTGAAAATCTGTCATTCTCACAGCTTCGTTATAAAAAGCATCTAAATTTGGTGTTTTTAACCAAGGATTTCCATGAGCTCCTAAATCGCCAATTCCTTGATCGTCTGTAAGAATTAGAATTACATTCGGTTTTTTTTGCTTTATATTTTGGGCATTTAATCCGCCAAAAAATAAAAGCAAAGCAGCCGGAATTAGTATTTTAGTAGTAAAACTCATTAAAAAATTAAATTTTATTGAATAGTAAAAAACATCGAACTTTCGTCTAAATTCTCTTTACTTTTTTTATCCCAATCTGTTGAGAACATTTTAACCTGAACTCGATAAACAATTGATTTTGAGTAATTTTTACTTAAATCTATAGCAACTTGCATATTACCATAACCTGGTAAAACATCAATAATTTTGGTATTTACTTTTCTTCCCCATTTTATTTTAGTTCTGTCAGTTGTTTCAAAAACCATAATTTCAATTTTTCTTTTTTGATTGGCTTTATAGCTTAAAGGAATTTTTACAGTTTTGTTTTCTGACCCCTCCAATTGGGTTTCTAATACAGGAAAATAGACACTTTCGTTATAAATTTTTATATTGGTTTCGTAATCTTGATTTACGTTATCATCGTTAACATCTACCAATTTATAACCTCTTACCCAATCGTAATACACTGTATTTTTTGTTGGATCTGCCAATTCTTCGTCCGTTGGTAATGCTATCCAAGGAAAAGGATACGTTTCAGACACCAAGCGCATTCTCATAGGTTGATCGAAAGGTTTGTCTGTTTTTTTATCATAAAATTTGATGTGTTTTGGAGCTCGATTATCATAATAATAACTTGCAGATTTTTCGTCTCTCCACCAACCACCATAGGTATGAAAATCTTTAGACGCCAATTCTGTATTGGTAATTTTTACGCTAGACGCTTTTAAATCGTGCTTTGTTTTATTACAATCTGTGTACCAATAATGCCCATTAGAATTCATTCCGTTTGCAAAAAAATTCCCAGCAAAATCTCCAGATCTACCTATACATTCTTGAATATCCCACTCTAAACCATATCTATCACAGCCTTCTGGACCCTCATAATTTTTAACAGTAGAAAACCAAAACGTAGAAGACATTGTGGTTGCTGCAGCTTTCATTCTGCACTCATAATATCCTAAAAAAGCAGAAGCTTTAGACACAACTGCACCACCAGCAATATTAAAAACCAGCTCTCTACCATAAGCCTTTACAATGGTATCTTTTTTTAATTTTTCTCCTTTTATTTGTAAATAACCATCTTTTACAGAAACCTGTGATGGTAAGAAAATTCCGGGTTCTCTACCTTTCCATTTTGGGTGATAATCGAACCATTTTGTAGCATCTAATTCAGTACCATTAAACTCATCAGAAAAATCTGGATTCATTACCCATCTTTTACCCATAGGTGGTTCTGGAGGCCCAGTTTGAGCAAACATTTGGGTTGAAATTCCCACACTTACAATAAGTATTACAAAAATATTTTTCATAATCTAGATTTTAAATATTTATGGTTTTTTTATTCTTTTTTACAGCTTCTACATCAAAAAAGAATTGCTTGTTTTTCCCTTCACCTATTTCGATAGTAAAAACTCCTTTTTGCATCACTTTTGGTTGATATTCTGAGCCTTTTATCCTTAGAGAAGAAACCACTTCTTTTGTATAATTATTTCTAACAGTAACCACTTGATTTGCTTTCGAAATTTTTAAAGTTGGCAACTCAAAACCCTCTTGAATGGTAAAATTATCTGTTTGATTAAAGGTTATTGGCCAACCCTCATATTGCTTACTTTTTGGATCTGTAATGTCTACATTTCTTGCCCAACACTCGTACGTAATTTCTCTTGCAGACTTATTAAATTTTATAATTCCATAACCTGCAGCTCTACCTTTTAATAAATCCGTTTTTGGACTATTGTCTTTATGTGTAGGGTTTGCAACAGCGTGCACTGTAATTTTGTTATGAAAAGCGTCTTCATATTCACCTGTGTATTTTGGCGAATTTGGATTTCTATTTTTTCCAGGATTTTCTGGGTTCCACCAACGCATCCAAAAATTGGCAGCAGCTGGTACAGCAAAAGAATAGCCTGCATTATTGTAATCTTCTATTCCATGATGTACTACAGAACCCAAATGTTGATCGCCAGCAATCATACAAGAAAAACTTTTTCTGATGACAGTTAAAGCTTTATTTCTACCAGATTGTGGCCATCCATTAGAATCTACGCTATACTTTTGTTTTTTATTAATGGTTGGTGAATGAGTTGCTAAATTGGTAAAAATGGTTTGAGATAACACTGCTTTCATTTCTGCATCTTTCCAGTTTGTGGTCCAATCTTCTAAAAAATTTAGTTGTCTATCGCCTAAAATTGTAGCCCCAAAAACATCCATTTCTCTGGTATCTTGGTAACGTTTATTTTGCAAAACTCTTTTGGGACCAGATTTAAATTTTCTATCTTCTAATATTGCAAAACTGATGCCTCCCCAAGTTAAATCTGTATAATAAACACCAATTCCTTGTTCTATTGGTGTAGGGTCATAAGGATCTGGTAAATGACTGGTTTGTGCTCTTTCTACTTCTTTGATATAAGAAACTGGCATATAATAACCCCCTTGATTCCCATCTCTAGAATCTATTTTTTTACCTCCATTTCCCCAAAGGTTTCCTTGACCAACATCATGATCATCTGGAATACAAATTGTTGGTGTATTTTTTATAACATCGCCAAAAACCTCTCCAAACAACAACCAATTTCCATAATGATCACTATGATTATATACTTGGTCTCCAGAGAAAAACAACACATCTGGTTTTATTTTTTTAAGATTATCTACAATGTCTTTTGCACCTGCACCACCATGTTGTAAATGTGTAGACCAACAAGAAAATGCAGCCATTACAATATCATCTTTATCCTTTGGATTTTTTCTGATGATACCTTGATAAGATTTATCATCCTTATACACAACTCTGTATTCTTTTTCTTGAGTATCGTTCCAGTTTTCTATTCTAAAATGTGCTGTATAACCAGGATATTCGATATCAGATTCTTGAACAGTATTCCATTTATTACCATCTTTTATTTGAAGTGTAGCTCTAAATGGATTGTAACTTTTAACAGGATAAAGTTGTGCTGTAAGTTTTAAAATATTTTCATGAACAGTATACATCGCAAAACAAACACCATTTTTTTGTTTAAGTTTTTTAAGGTTTTGTCCATAACTTATACTTACTACAAAGGTTAAAATTAACAATATTTTATTTTTCATTGGTTTTGTTTTTTAATCAATTTCTATTTTATAAACAATAGCTGCATCAGCATATTTTGGTGCTTTCCATTCTGGGATAAAATCATGGTAATGTTTGTCTCTACCATAAGTTTTTGTGTGATAATCGTAAATATCTTTTCCCCATTTTGTGTTATCTGGTGTGTACATCCATCTTCCATACCATTCATTTCCATTGGCAGGCACATTATAAACTCCCCAGTGAAAATAAACACCTAATTTAGCATCTAAAAACCATTCTGGAGCCGCATTATGTAGCTTTAGGCTATTCCATTCTGGTGTAAAATTTTCTTGTGAAAAACCTATTTGTGTGATAAAAAAAAGAAATAACAGTGGGTAAAACTTCATTTTTAATTCAGTTTAAATCTTTTGAAAAACTATTTACAATTTAAGCTTATAATCATGAGCACCTGGCGCAAAATTACTTCTGTAAATTTTTGTACCTGTTCCCCATCTTTCCCAATTAATTTCTACTCGATTATCACCCAAAACAATATTTAAAAGTTTCTCTTTCATTTTTTTAGCAACTTTTTTGTATTTCTTATCAAAAGCTACATTATTTACCTCTCTTGGATCTTTTTTAAGATCATAAAGCGCAGGATCTAAATCTTCCCAAGAAGCAGAAAGTGCCCACTCCATATTTTCGCCTTCTTTTTTATTAGGTCTTGTTTGTAAAGACAGCACATAATCTTTAGTTCTAATATATGCTCTTGGCCCAGTAACTGCATGACTTTCGCCAATTATATAATCTCTTTTTGGTGCTATTTCTGATACAGTTTCTGCCAAATCTAAGCCATCTAAATAGTTATATTTTTCTGTCTTTAAATCTGCACCTGCAGCACTTAAAGCTGTTGGAGCAATGTCTACAAACTCGGTAAATCTTTTAACTACTTTACCTGCAGGAAATTTCTTTTTATCTGAAGAAACTACAATCATTGGGTTGTGCGTATCCCATTTCCATGGAGTAAATTTAGAAACTGCTCCATGTTCATTTAATTTCCATCCATGATCTCCACAAACATAAATAATCATCCAAGGTTGGTTGTGTTTTTCGCTATATGCAATAAAATCTTTGGCAGCTTTACCCACTAATTGATCTCCATAAGCGCAAAACGCATAATAATCTTGAATCATTTTTTGCTTTTGCTCGTCTGTAAAATGATGCGAGGGTTTACTACCCACTTGTTTTTTCATTTGTTTTGCCATAGATGCGTATTCTGCATCGCTAAATTCAGGAACTTTGTATTTGTGTTTTTGAAAACGAGCTCTAAAATCGGCTGGAGGCAAAACTGGTGTGTGCGGAAAATCGAAACCAATATGCGCAAATACTGGTTTAGATGGATCTACTCCCTTAAAATTTAATTTACCAGCATTAAATGGTTTATTCTCATTAATTAAATATTCATTTAAAAAATGCGCATAATAACCATCTCTAGTTTTACCCGCTTTTCTAGGGCTTACACCAGAAATAATCATCCCTTTGTACATCGATTCTTTCTTCCCTTTTTTGTAATGTCTAAGTAAATCGTACTTTTTAGTAGTTTCTTCAGCAACGTTTTTATACTTGTCTGTAACTGCATTTAATTGTTCAGAAATATACTCGAACTTACCTTCTTCTGTTACAAAAAAGTTAATATCTGTAATTGGTTTATCGTATTTTATACCCTCAACTTCTTTCCACCAGCCACCACCAGAATAATCTGTAAAACCTTCTTTACCTAGAGGTCTAAAATTTATATCTGTTTCAAAAACTTTATGTTCTTTCGTTTTTCCATTGGGTTGTAATCCTTTTAAACGATAGCCTAATTTACCAACATGAAATGTTTGATAGCCTAAATCTGCCATTTGTTCTGGCAAAGAAGGTTTCATATGTTCTGCTTTATTATTATGGTATTCGAACTCGTAAACTCCTGATCTAAACGTATAACGCCCTTGTAAAATTACAGCACGTGAAGGAGCACAACCAGCTGCTTGCACATAGGTATTGATAAACGTTGTTCCTTGTGCAGCTAATTTATCCACCTCTGGTGATTCTATATAACCTAATTCGCTCATTTCTTGTCCATCAATTTCTTGATTAAAGGTTTTTACAGAATCATATCTTTGATCATCAGTTAAAATATATAAAATATTAGGCTGTTGTTCTTGTGCGTTTATCATTTTTGATAGCGCTAAAAAAAGCATTAGTAAAGCGAAATTTATTTTCATCATTTTGTTTAAGATTATGCTTAAAAGACCTACTGCTTTTTATTTATTTTAAACTTTTTACAGAGCATATAAAATACAGACAGCCGAATTTAATTTGGATTGATAACCAAAGAAAAAGTTTCTATTATAAAATTAGGGAACCAAATGTTCTTAATAGTAATACATAGTATTTTTAGAGATTCTAATTAATTTTGCACTACAAAAAGTGGAATTGTTTAGTTTTTAGTAAAAGGTAAAACAGTCTATATTAAACTTAGTTTTTTCTAAATTTCCTTTAAAAATTAAATAAATGGCGTGAACTCCTGTTGTGGATTTAATCTGAGCTTTATCGATCTGAAAAAATGAATTTTCTCTTTGTTTTTCGATGTTTATTTCAGCAATTTTTTCTCCTTTTAAACTATCTAATCGAACTTCTACAACCCTTTAACTTGAGTTGAAAGATTTTAGAGACATTGACTTATTGCTAATTCTGTACTACTATTTTATAATGATCTCATCCAACTCCCAAGAACCAGAATTTGCATTTGATGCAGGTTGTACTGCTATTTGCATTATTCTATTTTTTACGTTAGAAAACTCAGAAAGTTTAATTTTATACGTTTTAAAATCTGAATCGTTTTTACTTATCGGAATGGAAACCCATTCTTGTGCAGACCAATTTATTGGTTCAGTTTTTATTACCCAGAAGTTTTTTTCTTTTTCATTTCTTGTAAAAATTGCCAGTTTTAATTCTTCTGAATTACTATTATTTTTGATTTTTATTTCTACCTCATCACATAATTTGGTATTGGTATACAACCAAGGTGCGCTTCTAATAGTTGCCTTTTTTTCTGATAAATTTCCAGTTAACTTTCCGTTTTTAAAAGCTAAGGTTGTACCTTGGATAGCTTGCCAACCCATGGTACTATTTTTAAACTCAAAAGGTCTACCAGGTTCTGGATACCATTTGTCTTCTTTTGGAATAATGATTGTTCCATCCTCATTAAAATTTACAGGTTTTAGGCTTGCTCCTCTGTAAAATGCACTAATATCATGATTTTCTTGTAAAACATATTTTTGACCTTTCCAATCAAAAAAACTGGTGTGTCCTCCATTTAAAAAAGGACCTTTAAAATCATAGGGTCCATAGAGTTTTTTTGACATTGCATATTTGGTTCCCCAAACTAAATAATACCAACCATCTTTCTTAAATAAAGTTGATTTATCTCCAACACCCATTTTTTTCCCATCTTTATCTAAAACTAAAACTGGTTTAGGTTCAGTGGTTAAAGACTTCATATCTTTTGCCAAAGTTGCCATATAATAAGTTCCTGAACCAAAGCTGATTGTGTACACATCATCCTCGATAAAAATTTCAGGATCATAAGGATGCACAGGTACAATGCCTTTTGGTAATAAGGGTTTACCTAACAAATCTTTATACTCGCCAGTAATAGAATCTGCAACCATTACTCCAGTATTTATATTTCTGTTCGAAAAAAACCAATAATATTTACCATCTCTTTCTACAACATCACCAGCCCAACAATTGGGTTGGTCTCCTATATAAGTATCTTTTGGATAAATGTTTCTGTGATGTTCCCAATTGACTAAATCTGCTGTAGACCAAACTTCCCATCTATCCATTGGAAAAGAAGAAGTTGGGTTCCAAGATTTATCATGACCACAAATGATATACACTCTATCATTTTCTACCCAAGCATGTGGGTCTGCCATTCCATGTTCTGGTACAATTACATCTACACTAATGGCTTGATGTTCTTTACTTTTAACTTGTTTGTTTTGGGTTTGTTTGTTATCGCAAGAAATAATTACTAAACACAAAAAGGTAAAAAAGAGTTGTTTATAGTGTTTCATTTTAATTTATTATTTGTCAATTATTGGATTTCTTTTATCATCCATTCTTTGCATTGCATTTACTTCGTAAACACGTTTTAATTGCCAAAGAGGACGCTCTAATTCGCTTTCCCAATTCCATAGAATTTTAAACAATTCTCTTACTTTTTCTGGGTATTTATAAGCCAAATTATTGCTTTCTGAAATGTCTTCTTTTATGTTATACAATTCTGCAGGTCTGTCTGGATAACGCAATAATTTCCAATCGCCTTTTCTTACAACACCTCTATTTTCTTTTTTCCAGAATAAAACTTCGTGTGGATTATCTTTCTTTTTACCAGTGATAAAAGGCATTAAATCTACACCATCTAACTCTTTAAATTGAGTAGCATTACCTCCAGAAATATTTAAAAAAGTAGGCAACATATCTAACATACTTATTGGTTTTGTATAAGTAGCACCTGCTTTAATTACATTTGGTAATTTTATAATACAAGGCACTCGAATTCCACCTTCTAGATGGTTGGATTTACATCCACTTAAAGGATAATTGGAGCTGTTTGTTCCATCAGGACCACCATTATCATTAGAAAAAACAATCATTGTATTTTCTTCTAGTCCCAATGCTTTTAATTTGGTTAAAATTTGACCACAAGCACGATCTAAAGCAATGGTCATTGCTGCTAATATTTTACGTTTTCCTTTAAGATGTTTTACTTTTTCTAAATCTTCTTTGGTGGCTTGTAAAGGTGCATGAACCGCATTAAAAGAAACGTACATAAAAAATGGATTGTTTTTATTCCTTTCCATAAAATTGCAAGCCTCATCTGCAATTGCATCTGTTAGGTATTTTTTTGGTTCTTTATAGTTTCCAAAATTATGCTCCCATCTGTCTTCAGGTTTTTTCTGTTGTTGCTTTTCAGTTAATTCAAAGAAATTTCTTGCTCCTCCTCTAAAACCATAAAATTCATCAAAACCTCTTTTTAAAGGATGGTATTTATCTGCATTTCCTAAATGCCATTTCCCAAAAACAACAGACTTATAGCCTTGAGGTTTTAAATAATCTCCAATTGTTTTTAAGTGTAAAGGAAGTCCCATTTCATCACCTAACAACTTAGAAGATTTACTCATATAACCAGGCACATTATTTTCTTCGATACCAAATTTTTGTTGATAGATTCCTGTTAACAAACCCGCTCTTGATGGCCCACAAACTGCTGCAGTAGTATAGGCTTCTTTAAAAACCATACCTTCTTTGGCTAGTTTATCTAAATTAGGAGTATCAAAATATTTACCTCCTTGAAAACCAAAATCGTTATAACCTGCATCATCTGCAAAAAGAAAAATGATGTTCTTTTTTTGAGATGATAAATTTTGAATACTAAAACAAAAAAGAGTGAATATAAAGAGTTTAACAAAACATATTTTGAAGCCCATTTTCATTTTGTTTTATTGAATTTCATTTTCAGAAAAGAAAACTTGTCTTCCTTTTTCTAAGATTAAATGATCTCCTTTAAATTCTATGATTCCTTTTTGACGAATATCTGTAGAGGAAGCTCCTATTTTAAACTCATATTTACCAGCTTCTACAATCCATTGATTGTTTTTATACTGCACCAATTGTTGTGGAGAAACATTAAAAATCACCTTTTTCTTTTCTCCAGATTTTAAATCAACTCTTTGAAAACCTTTTAACTGAATGGCTTTCATTGTTGTAGTTTTATCCACAGGAGAAACGTATAGTTGTACAATTTCTGTTCCGTCTACTTTACCCGTATTTTTTAAATCTAAAGAAACAGAAAATCGATTGCCAGCAATATTTGTTTCTGATGGCATTTCTACATTTGAATACTCATAATTTGTGTAAGATAACCCATAGCCAAAAGGATATAAAGGTGGATTACTTTTGTTATAACCATTTTGATAATTGACTTCTTCTCTAATTTGAGAATTAGGATAGGTTACACATAATTTTGCAGACGGATTTACTTTACCTATTAAAATATCTGCAACAGCATTACCACCTTCTTCACCAGGAAACCAAGCGTTTACAATAGCAGCACATCTGCCTTCTAACTTATCAATTACTTGTTGTCTACCTCCAAATAAAACTAAAATTACTGGCTTTCCTGTAGCTAACATTTTTTCTACAAACGCTTCTTGATCTCCAGGTAAACCAATTCCTTTTCTACTTCTTCCTTCTCCATTTAAGGAAATATTTTCGCCCATTGCTGCAATAATTACATCGCTTTTATTGGCTATTTTAACTGCGTTTTCTAAATTGGGTTGTGCTAATCCTTTTACGGTTAATAATTTTAATCTTCCTAATCTATCATCACCAAAACCACTTTTATCAATTTTAGCCTCTAGAGTTGCACTCCAATCGCAACCACGTTCGTGTTGAATATCAACATTATTACCCAAAGCCTTTTCTAAACCTTCTTTTAAAGTAACCAATTTTGGATTTAAAGGATCATATTCTTCACTTTTCCAAAAAGCTCTCATTGCTTGATAAGTATAATCGCCTAATAATCCTTGAGTTGTTGCTGAATTTGGCCCAACTAAAGCAATTTTTTTTACATCATCTTTTAAAGGTAAAATTCCATTATTTTTTAATAAAACAATAGATTGTGCAGCTGCTTCATAGGCTAATTTTCTATTTTCTGGCGGATCAAAATCTAAGGCTCCATCTTTTCCTATTTGCGGATTTTCATCCAACAAACCTAATTTAGCCTTCATAATTAAAGATCTTTTTACTGAAGTATTGATTACCTCTTCAGTAACCAAACCTTTTTTTATAGCTTCTTTAAATTGTGGATAAGCTATTGGTGAAGACAACTCAATATCTACACCTGCATTGATTGCCATTGCTCCTGCAGTCATAACATCTGGTGCTTGTTTGTACTTTCTATTTACCATATTAATGGCACCATAATCGCTTACAACCAAACCATCAAAACCAATTTCTCTACGCAACATTCTGTCTAACATCGTTGGATTTACAGAAATTGGTAAAGATTTATAGGTTCCGTAAGAAGGCATTACACTTTTTGCTCCAGCTACTTTAATACAAGCTTCGTGAGGCATTAAATATTCTTCGTATAAAATCTTTTCAGAATTATTCTTGGTACCATAACCCGCAAAATGTTTTACGGTGGCTGCCACTCCTGTTTTAAAATCATCGCCTTGTAAACCCTTTACAAAAGCAACCCCCATTCTAGAAGTTAAATACGCATCTTCTCCATAACTTTCTTGATGACGATTCCAATGTGCTGTTCTACTTAAATCTAACATTGGTGATAAAGCAAAAGTAGCACCAGCAGCTCTCATATTTTTTCTGGTTGATGTGGTATTTCTTTCTACCAATTCAGGATTCCAAGTGCAACCAATACCAATTTGTTGTGGAAAAGTTGTGGCTCCTTGAGTTGCAAAACCTGTAATAGCTTCTTCGTGAAAAATTGCGGGAATTTTAAGTCGGGTTTTGGTTGTTAAATAGTCTTGAATTTCTCGAACTAAATCCCTTAACTCTTCTGGATTTAAAGCTTGACCTGTAGAAAACTGACAAAAATGACCAATTCCATTAGCAAGATGTTCATCCATTTTTTCTGATGATAGTTTTCCATCAACCATCAATTCTCGAATTCGAGTTCCTGTGATTTGGGCTATTTTTTCATCTAATGTCATTGTAGCCATTAAACCATCAACTTTTGCATCTATTTCTGGTGATGAAAATGCTGGTGTTTCTGCAAATACTTCTGTGGTATTATTTTGAGATTTACAAGCTGATAAACAAATAAATACAATACAAAAAGCTATTTTTAAAATTTTCATTTATCCTTTTATTTATTTAAAAAAATCAACCTGTAAAAGCTTATTTTTTATTGATGTTCGAATAATTTTTACCTCTAATTTCTTCGAATTCAGCTAATAATTCTTTTACTTTTTCTGGGTGTTTTTCTGCCAAATTATTTGTCTGACCTGCATCATCCTTTAAATTATACAATTGAAATTTATCTAAAATACCAGATTCTACCATAGATTTCCAACTCATAGGACTCCCTTTATAAGGTGGAATCATAGCCCAATCTCCAGCTCTAAATGCCGTTTTAGAATTGGCTTCTAACACAATATTATCTCGTCCTTTTTTACTTTTCCCTAAAAACTCATCCAACATATTTTGGCTATCTGTTTTATCGGCATTTACATCTATTAAATCTGCTAAAGAAGCCAATAAATCTATTTGACAAACCAAAGCATCTGAAACGCCTGGCTGAATTGTTCCTTTCCAATAAGTCATAAAAGGTACTCTTGTACCAGCATCAAACAAACTATATTTACCTCCTCTTAATTTACCTGCTGGTGTATGTTTCCCTAATTTTTCGATGGCATCATCATAATAACCATCTTGTAAAACTGGACCATTATCACTAGAAAAAACAATTAATGTATTTTCTAAAATACCTTCTTCCTTTAAGGTTTTCATAAACTCGCCAATCATAAAATCGGCTTCTAAAATAACATCACCTCTAGGGCCCATTCCAGATTTACCTACAAAACGTGGGTGTGGAGTTCTTGGTACATGAGGTTGTTGTAGCGCGTAGTATAAAAAGAAAGGTTTGTCTTTATGGCTTTTTACATAGTTTTGTGCTTTCTTTAAAAAGTGATCTGCCATATCTACATCAGACCATTTTGCAGCTTCACCACCTTTCATAAAACCTATTCTAGGTATTCCGTTTACAATGCTATTGTTGTGTCCATGATGCCATTTCATAGAAGTTAATTCAGGATTGTCTTTTCCTGTTGGTTCGCCTTCAAAATTCTTTTTGTAACTTACAGAAATTGGGTCTTTTGGATCTAAACCATCTACATAACCATTATCTATATACACAGTTGGTACACGATCTTGAGTGGCTGCTAAAATATAGGCATCATCGAAACCTAATTCGTTTGGCCCTGGAGTAATATGTGCATTCCAATCTACATTTCCAGAACCTAAACCTAAGTGCCATTTACCCACAATACTTGTTTGGTAACCTGCTTTTTTAAATATTTTAGGTAAGGTTTCTTGCGCAGTAGAAATTATTAAAGGCGCAGAACCAGGTAATATTCTAGCTTTTTCATTTCGCCAAGGATATACACCTGTTAACAAGGCATATCTACTTGGAGTACACGTTGCAGAAGTTGCATAACCGTTTGTAAACTTTATACCTTCATTGGCCAAAACATCTATATTTGGTGTATTTATTTCTGTTGCACCATACGCACTTAAATCTCCATAACCCAAATCATCTAAATAAATGACTACAACATTCGGCTTTTTAACCTCTTCTTTTTTATCCGTTTTTTGGGTTTCTTTACATGCTGCAAATGCTATTGTGATTAGCAATAAATAGTTTAAGATGTTTTTCATTTTTTAATAGATTATTAATTATGATTTAGAAATCTGAATTTGGTTTTACTTTAATTTTAAATTCTTAACAATTCTGATGGCATCTGCCTCTAAATGCCAAGGCCTTTTTTTCCAAAAATTATATGCTTTTTTTTCAAAATCTTCTTCTTCAGTATATTCTCCAGTAAGGGTATTGAACCAAACTTCTTTAGCTTCTGAAAAATCGAATTTCTTTTTTAATCCTTGTACAATACCTACCCAATTATTTTCTTTTGGTGCGTAAACCATAACTACTCCATCTTTCTCATTGGTTAAATTATAGCCATTACCATTAAACCACTCAATAGGTTTAAAATTTTCGAAATTATAATCTGTAAACAACTTTTTCATGTTTTTAAAATACTCAAACTTCGGTTTGATAAACTCTTTAGGTTGCTCAAAAGGATTATGAATAATAACATTCCAAGAAGCTGCTTGCCAATAATAAGTGGTGTAACCACCAGCAAACAAACACATGTAATTTCTTCTTAAACAAGCTTCTGCATCTGTATAAGCACCAGGAAACACAACATAAGGTGCTTTTTCATACCCACCATGTTCGATATTAAAAATTGGTTTTTTAGGAAAATCTTTCTGCGCTTTTAACATATTTTGATACAAGGTATGTTGCCAATTTTGCATCGAAATAAAATCTACTTTTTTCGGATTTTTTTTACAAAAACCATAATCATGTACAGAAACTAAACGATTGTAAGCATCTAATTTTCTTGTTCTGTCTATTCTTTCTGCAATATATTCTGATGTTGCTCTACCATAAAACAAGGCTTCTTTAGAAACATCCCAAATGATATTTGGAAAGGCTTGATATCTTTTAACCACATAATCGTAATACAAATTATCTGCATCAGATTGCATTTCTGGCCAAGAAACGAGTTTGTTCCAAACGTAAATCATTAAATGACTTACAATTTCTTGATCGTGCATTTCTGCAATAACTTTATCAAAATGTTGAAAGAACTCAATATTTAAAGTACTAAAATCTGGTTTTGAATTGGAACCTAAAAACGGAAAAATATCTTCTCTACCTCCATATTCATGCTCTGGATGTTCTTTTAATTTCTCATCTTTTTGCCATTTTACATCATAAGAATAAACATTCATTACAATTTGATTAAAACCGTTTTCTGCTATTTTAGATAGCAAATGTTTGGTTTTCGGAATCTCTTTTTGTCCATAATCTAAAGCAAATAACCAATCGCACTCAAAAGCCAAATTAAAGTAATGCGAACCATCTTGATAAAAGAAATGCTGAGGATTATCTTCTTTTAAAACAATACCTCCATGTCTGTTTTCTTTTTGATTTTTGGTAACTACAATTTTACCTTTTTTACCATTTAATTCTTTGATTTCAGTTTTTAATACAAAGCTTTTTTCGCCAGTTTCATTTCCTGAATATCGAAAAACCCATTTTTTATCACCATTATAAAACAATGGTATTTTTTGATCACCATTATTACCAGTAACAATTGCAAAAACTTCTTGGTTTAAAGGATCATCAACAGTTTTTTTAACCCTGTATACAATATCGTTTACTTGCCATTGTTCTGTTGTTATGGTTGTGTTTCTCTTTGGATTATCCCAAATTTTAATTTGAGAAAAACACGTAGTAATACCTAATAATAAGCCTAAGAAAATTGCTGTTTTTTTATTCATTTGTTGATGTAAATTTTTCTAGTTAATTATAATTGCTTTACTACTTAAACCAAAGATTTGCTTACTCTACATTTATTAAAATAGAATCTCCTTTTAATCCTTCTCCTGTAAATTTTACGGTTACTATCCCTTTTTGTTTTAATGATTGCAATAACAATAATGCCTTACCATTATTAGTTACCACACTTTTTGCGCTGTAATCTTGTACACTAGATTTCGATCCATTATCTATGCCTAAAACTCTGATATTACCATCAATAGAAAAAGAAATTTTTGCCTCATCATTACAAGTTATTTCATTGCCATCTTTGTCTATAAGTTGTGCAATTACATGTGCAACATCGTAACCATCTGCGCTTAAAACTGTTTTATCTACCGTTAATTTTATACCTATAGGTTTTGTAGTGGTTTTTAAAATAACCTCTTGTTCTTGCCCATCAAAACCACCTTTTGCAGTTAACACACCTTCTTGATAAGGTACTGCCCATCTTAAAATTCGATCAGGACTTTGACTTAAAGATCTATATCCTAAAGTTTTACCATTTAAGAACAATTCTACTTTGTGCAAGTTTGTAGGTATTTCTACCATAATCATTTCGCCCTTTTTATAATTCCAGCTTTTTTGAGCCTTGCTATTGTTCCAATTCAACTGACCTTTACTAAGGTTTACTTGCCCACTTAAAGAATCGATTATTGCTGTGTCTTCTATTTTATAAGTACCAATGGCAATATGAGGTTTGTTTACCCAAATACTTTTAAAGTGATCGAAACCTGCTTTTTTAAATCCTGCAAAATCAAGAATATCTCCATCCCAACCTTTTTGTGGCCATTTTTTATTGGCTTCTCCTAAATAATCTATCCCTGTCCACATATACATACTGTAAATCATTGGATCTTCGATTATTGAATTCCATTCTTGCCAAGCACCCGCATTTTCATTCCCTGTAAAATGAATTTCTGGATAATACTTTTTACTCCAGTTATATTGGTTAATTTGATAACTAAACCCAACAATATCTAAATTTTGTGCATAGCCAGAAGCTAAACTTGCTACAGGGATAATTAAATTTGCAGTAACTGGTCTTGATGTATCTAAGTCTTTTACCCAATCTACTAATCTCTTTGAAGTTTCTGCTAATTTGTATTTTCTGTCTGGTAAGTTTTTATAACGCTCTTGCATTTCTTTTGCAGAAATATTTGGAATTCTATTCCAGTAATTTGGTGCACCTTCATCCCACAGACCACTTACGTGTTTGTAGTCTTTGTAGGTCCATTCTATTTCGTTACCTATACTCCATTCAAAAATTGAAGGATGATTTCTATCTCTTAAAATAGAGCGTGTTAAATCGCTTTTACCCCATTTTTGAAAATGCTCTGTATATCCTCTAGAAAAATAATCGTCGTGTTTTTCATGAAGATTTTCTCTTTTGTCTTTTGGATTATCGAATTCATCAAAAATTTCTGCTTGTACTAAGAAGCCCATTTCATCACATAAATCGTAAAATTCTTGCGAAAAAGGATTGTGAGATGTACGAATTGCATTTACACCAGCATCTCTTAAATTTTGCAAACGACGTTTCCAAACTCCTTTTGGTACTGCAGCTCCTACCAAACCTGCATCATGATGAATACAAACTCCTTTTACAAAAACAGATTCTCCGTTTAAAAAGAAACCTTGTTCTTTATCGTGTTTAATAGAACGAATTCCGAATGGAGTTGTATACGTATCTACAATCTTTCCTTTTTTGGTGATCGTTGTAATTGCAGTGTACATATTTGGTTTTGCAATATGCCAAAGTTTCGGATTATTAACTTCTAATTTTTGATTAAAAATTAACTCTTTTTTACTTTTTATTTTTTGATCGTTTGCAACCTCAGCAGCTATATTGCCTTTATTGTCTACAATTTTTGTTTTTAAAACAAATGAGGCACTGCTTTTATTTTGATTGGCAACTTTAACTTGAACATTAACTAAAGCTTTGTTTGATGTAATTTCTGGAGTTGTTACAAAAGTTCCCCAAATAGGAATATGCAACTTATCTACAGTAATTAATTTTACATTTCTGTAAATTCCACTTCCTGAATACCAACGACTGTCTACATATCTAGAATGATCTACGTGCACTGTTAAGGTATTTTTAGATCCGTCTGTTTTTAAGTGTTTTGTTAAATCGAAATAGGTTGGAGAATATCCATAAGGATTTTCGCCTAATAATTTACCATTTAACCAAAATGTTGCGTTGTTATACACACCATCAAACAACACATAAACACTTTTACTTTTTGTGTTAGCAGGTGTAGTAAAATGTTTTTGATAAATACCTACTCCACCAGGTAAATATCCTGTTGCTCCTTCTAGTTTTTCATCAAATTTAGCTTCTATACTCCAATCATGAGGTAAGCGAATGTTTCTCCATTTGGCATCATCTAAAGGTAATTTTGATGGTTTTTTTGTATCTTCTACTAAAGAAAATTTCCAATTGAAATTAAAATCGGTTTCTCTCTCTTGAGCTACTGAGTTAAGAACACCTAATAGTAGTATAAAAATGGTTGCTAAAAAACTAAATCGTTTGTTCATTATAAATTGCATTTATTTATGGTTAAAATTACTATAAGCATAATCACTATAAAGTAACATATGTTCTAAATAGTATCATTTAAGATTTATGACTTAAGTTTTGACAGCTACAATTATAAAAAAAAGCGTTACAACTAAGTGTAACGCTTTTTACTAATATGGGTTTGTTTAGTTAAAATCCAGTTCCTGGATCTGCAGGTGCAGACTGTGCTTGCGCTTTTTGAGGATTTAAAATCATGTAAGTTCCTAATGCAGTAAGTGCAGCATACTTACCATAGTTCCCTATTTTTTTAATTGCGTCTTTACGTGATATTTCTTCTTGCTTATTTATATTTTTTTCCATGACTTGTAATATTCTTTTTAATGATTGGTTATTTTATTCTAAAGTTATTTTTTTGTTTAATGTTCCTTTTTCAGTTGATAACTGAACTACATAAATTCCGGTTGCTAAACTTGGCAAATTAATATCGCTTACACCATCTGAAACAAAAGGTGTATTCATTACTTGTTTACCTAAAATATTGAATAATTTTACAGTAGATTTTCCTTGAGATAAACCTGTTATTCTTAATGTAGATTGTTTGGTTGTATAAATACTGATGTCATTTAACTCAATAGCTTCTGTGCTTAATACGTTACTTGCTTTAGTGTGTAAGTAAAAACGACCAATACCGCTTAAATTGGAATCTAAAGTAATTTTAAAAGATTGACCATTTCCTAATTCTGTATAGGTATCGTTATCTCTATCTTCTAAATACACTTTTACTCCAGAAGGTAAGTTCATTACATCAGCTGAAATGGTAATTTCTTTACCTGCAATTGCATTAATACCAACTGGCACAACCATTGTTTCTAAATCTGAATTTGGTAGTGCTTGTTTTGCAAAAGCTACTCCCTTATCTTCTGATATTAACTGAGTATAAATATTTAAATTTGAAGGCACTCCATTGAACATCCCTAAATCAAATCTTGTATCTAAACCTTTTGTTTTACCTTCTAAGTAGTTTATTTCTGTATTATAATTCTCTTCATTATTAGAAATCATTAAATTAATTGTAGGATAATTATTTACAGATTTTAATAAACTAGTACCTGTTTCGTGACTTTGTAGTGATTCTGCGATTGATGCATTTCCGTTTATTTTAGAATTAACAAAAAATGCCTGACCAGGATGTAGTTTTCCTGAAGTTAACATTTGATATGATGAGCCATTCCAAACATAAACAGCATTAAACGAATCATCAATATTAGCAGTATTATTCGTTAAGAATGTAGCTATATCTATATAGCTAGAAAAAGAATTCCCAATTAAATTCCAACTTGTACCAGCACCCATTGTAATTGCTGGAGTCAAATCACCATTTGTATAAGTACCAGTAAAACTATAAGTAGTTGCCCCTGTACTTTTTAAAGAATACCCTACTCCTTGTCCAAAGGTTCCAGATGTACCTGTAAAATACCTCCAATAACCTGTTGTTACATCAGGGGTACCATTATCGTACCAAGAAACACCTCTATTACTACCTGTTCCAGTAGCTATACTGTTTGTATCTGCCCAAGAAGTATCATATTGTTCTCCTGATACTGGAGCTGACACTAAATGCCAATTTTCATCAGCAATATTTAAATTGTAAGTGATATTTCCTGTTGAGCTTCCTGAAAGAATTAAAGAACCTCCACTTGTTATATTTAATGAACTCCCTGCATCTACAGATAAATCATTAGCAACTGCTCCTGTTGTAGCACCAATAACTAAAGCTGGTGAATCAGATAATAGGGTTACATTGTCTGTAGCAGTTGGCACAGTACCAGACCAGTTACTAGCAGTAGCCCAATCTGAATCAGTTGTTCCTTTAAAAATATTAATATTAGAATCCCAAGCTCCAACATCTTCTCCATCTGTACCAAAATCTATTGGAGTAGTATCAGAAATACTTGTTGGCGCTGAATATGTAACATTTGGCGACACAAATGCTACAGAAGAACCTGATAAATCTGCACTAAAAGTTGAACCATTATTGGTATCACCTGCAGTTATACTTAAACCTGGTCCATTGCTAACCACACAGTTATTCATAATAATAGTTTGAGCATCAGCAGCCCACAAATCTGAGGCTTCTGGGCTTACTCCTGAATTCGCAAAATTATCATACATTAAACAATTTGTATAAGTTTGTGTTCTTGCTCCAGAACCTTCTGCTCTTATAGCACCTCCCCAAGCTGCGAATGTATTAGCTGTAGAATTATTGTAAAAAGTTAGGTTTGTAAATGTCATAGCATCTGTTGAAGTACCTGCTGTTACAATTGCACCACCTCTATTAGTACCTGTATTGTTTACCAAAGTTGAATTAGAGAATGCTACCCCAGTATTCGAATAAACAGCACCTCCTTGGTTTGCGTCATTGCCATTAAATAATAAATCACTCAAAGTTATTGTGCCTCCACCAACAAACAAACCACCACCACTAGTAGTTGAAGTATTACTTGTAAAAGTGCTTGAAGTAATTGTAACTGGTTGATTTGTAGCTATTGCCCCTCCATTATCATTGGATGTATTACTTGTAAAAGTAGACCCTGTTATGTTAATAGTACCTGTTCCTTTAAACAAAAGAGCCCCTCCACCATCTGCTGTACCTGTATATTGATTGGAAGTAAATGTTGTGTTTGTAATGGTAAAATCTGCAGCACCTGATACACTTATTGCACCTCCACCATCTCCGCCTGAAGAGGTATTACTAGTAAACGTACATCCTGTAATGGTAAAATCTCCAGAAAACGAATTGATTGCACCTCCTTTGTTAGAATTTGTATTGTTACTAAAAGTACAATTTGTAATTGTTACTTGGGCATTCTGAGCTGTTTGAATAACGGCTCCTGGCCCAGATTTAGTAAAATTTTGAAATGTTAAGTCCGTAAAAGACACGTTTCCTGTAGTATTTAATTGCATAAAACCAGCAGTACCTGATGTTCCATCTAATGTTCCATTTGAAATACCAACATAGTTTAATGCTTTTCCTGTACTAATTAACGTTGTCTGTGTATATGTACCAACAATGTTTACAGTATCTCCATTAGTTGCTCCAGAAACAATTGCTGTTAAATTGGAAGATGCATTTGCTTCTGATGTACCATCTGCAGCACCAGCATCAGTAGCTGCTACCCACCAAGTTGTTTGGGCAGACATATTTACTCCCAGAAAAAGGGAAATTGTTAGTGTAAAAAGTAATTTTTTAAACATTTTAATTTTGATTTTAGTTAATTAATAATTGATTCTAATTTTGTTAACAGTAATATTGTATTTATCGTTATTTGTTAACAAAATATTTGCAGTAAAACTAAATAAATCATTAAGTCTCATGCAAAACAAATGTTCTACATAATAAAACATATGTACCAACTTAAAAAAAATATTAAAATTTTATAATACTCATTTTCAGTGATTTAATTAATTTTTAGTTATGTAAGAGATAATTTACTTGGTAAATTAGAACATTTTGCGGTTAAAATAGAATAGATTTTACAGTGATTTTCAAAAACATAAAAAAAGCGTTGCAAATTAGATTTGCAACGCTTTTTTTATGAGTATGTTTTCTATATTTACAACTGAAATACTTTTTCTAATTCAATCCATTTTTCGCCATCTTTTGCCCAGGGTAATTCTTGCTGATAGTTCCACATTAAGTTTTCCCATTCTTGCACTTTAGGATTATTGGCATCCATTTCTGCTTTTTTATTAGGATCAAAGGTTTCATCAACCTCCATAATCATAAACATTCTGTTACCTGTTAAATAGATTTGCATATCTACTATACCAGCATCTTTAATGCTTTTTGTAATTTCTGGCCAAGCATTACCTGCAGCATGATATTCTTTGTATTCTGCAATTAATTTAGCATCGTCTTTTAAATCGCACGAATAACAGTATCTTTTTGTTGTGTTCATTTTTTTTTACTTTTAGATGTTATCAATCAGCATTTAGAAAAGTTCTCGATACAATTTTATCATCAAATCGAAAATTACTCGAACTAACATTAATGATGTATTAAACTTTTGATTTTTTATATGTTGAATATCCGTAGGAAGCAACAACAGCCAAACAGAATAAAGGTAAAATGAATGAGAAATTGACTTCTGGAATGAATCCTAAAATTTTTACATCAGCAAAACCAGAACCTCCCCAATCTAAAATTCCACCTTGTAAAACTGGCATTAAAGCACCACCTACAATTGCCATTACCAAACCAGCTGAACCTATTTTAGCTTCATCACCCATATCTTTAAGCGCAATTCCATAAATGGTTGGAAACATGATAGACATAAAAATAGAAACTGCAACCAAAGAAATTAAACCAGGCATACCTGATAATAAAATTGCACCTGCACAACAAATTACGCCTCCTAAACCAAATAACATTAACATTTTAGATGGGTTAATGGTTCTCATTAAAGCAGTTCCAATCCATCTACCAATTAAAAACGAAATCATTGCAGCCACATTAAAATAAGTAGCTGTTAATTCCATTCCAAAAGTTTCGTTGATATTATCAACATACTGAAAAATATAAGTCCAACACATAATTTGAGCTCCAACATAAAAAGCTTGTGCAACAACTCCAAATTTATAATTGCGGTTACTAAATAATTTTTTAAAAGATTCTGAAAGCGACATTTTATCTTCTTCTGCTGTTTTTGGCATTTTGGTAAAAATAATGATGGTCATAATTACCAAAACTAAAATACCTAAACCAATATAGGGCACACTAATAATACCTAAATCATTTTCTCTAACTGCTGCTAATTCTGTTGCAGAAAGTGCATTATAAGCTTCTGCTGTATAATCATCTGAACGTAAAGCGCTAATTACAAAAACCTGAGCAATTATCATTCCTGTTAAAGAACCAATGGGATTAAAGGCTTGTGCTAAATTTAAACGTTGTGTTGCTGTTTCTTTATCGCCTAAAGCTAAAATTAACGGATTTGATGTGGTTTCTAAAAAAGCCAATCCGCAAGTAATTACCCATAAAGAGATTAAAAAGAAAGTAAATGTTTCGTTTGCTGCTGCAGGATAAAATAAAAATGCACCAATGGCATACAAACACAATCCTAAAATAATACCCGATTTATAACTGTATTTTCTGATAAACAAAGCTGCTGGCAAAGCCATAAAGAAATATCCAAAATAAAACGCAAACTGCACTAAAGAAGCTTGCATATTAGACAACTCTGGCATTACCTTTTTAAATGCAGAAACCATCGGATTTGTTAAATCGTTGGCAATTCCCCATAAAGCAAATAGCGATGTTATCATGATAAACGGAAATAACAATTCCTTTTTTACTACGGGTATTTTTTTAAGTTGATTCATAATTATTTTATCTTAGAGTTGTTATTGTTTTGGTAATTTCATTAAAAATATCTTCTGATAACTTCCCTTCTTCCCAAGCATTTAAAACATCTTTAAGTTGCTCCATTTTTGTTGGTCCCACAACTACTCTATCTGCTTCTAATATTGAAAACACATATCTTAAAGCTAATCTTGATAAAGGAATATTGTGTTTTTTAGCAATTTTGTTTACTTCTAGAGCTACATCTACATCAGCATTAGAAATCCATTCATTATTTGGTCTTTCAGTATTGTACTGCTCTAATCTACTGCCCAACAATCCCATATGTAATGCAGAAGCTGCATAATATGCCATATTCTCTTTTTCGATTTGAGGAAGATCTTTATTGAAACCTGTTAAATTACAAGCATCTAACTTTAAAAATCCTGAAACAACATCAAAATTTTCTTTGATCATATGAGGATAAAAACGATCAATTGGATTACCTCCAACTCCTAAAGCCTTTACAATTCCTTCTTTTTTAAAGGATTGCAAACAATCCATAATTTCATCCATTTTTTCTACAGGAACCAAATGTGGCTCATGCAAAAACAACAAATCTATACTATCTACCCCAATTACTTCTAAACTTTCATAGACGCTTTTACGCATTGTTTCTGGCGAATAATCTACAATAGTATCTTCTGCTTTGTCTGCTTTTAAACGACCTACTTTTGTGCTTATAAAAGGCTTTTTTCCTGTCCAAAGCTTTAAGGCTTTACCAACAAATTCTTGAGATTTATTATAGGAAGGTGCAGTGTCTAAAACGCTAACACCATTTTCTAAAGCGTGCATTAATATGCCAATTGCTGTTTTTTCTTCAATTGGTCTCCAAACTCCTCCTAAACCAGAACAGCCTAAAACTAATCTGCTATCATTGTTAAAAAACGCACTCTTTTTATAGTTTCCTGAAATGTAAGTTGGTTTTGTTTTCATTTTTATAAATTGTAAAATTTAATTGCATTTAAACCCATAATATTTGCTTTTTCATCCGCAGAAAAATCTGCAATATAATTGGTTACTATATTTTTTACTTGTTGATAATTACCAGCTACCAAACATACAGGCCAATCAGAACCAAATAAAATTCTGTTTGCACCAAAAGTATTAAAAACTAAATCTAAATAAGGATTTAATTGTGCTTGTGTCCAAGTTTTATAATCGGCTTCTGTAATCATTCCTGATACTTTACAGAACACGTTTTCATACTTGGCAATTACTTTCATTTGATTTGCCCAACCATCAAAAAAACCGTCTTTTATATACGGTTTTGCAATATGATCGATTACAAATTTGATGTTTGGAAACTTTTTAACAAACTCTAAAGTTGCCCCCAATTGATGTGGAAAAATCAAAATATCGTAGGTGAAATTGTATTTTTCTAGAGCCGAAATTCCGTTTAAAAAATTAGGTCGTAATAAAAAATTATGATCTGCTTCTCCTTGCACAACGTGTCTAAAACCTTTTACTTTTTGGTGATGACTATACTTTTCTAAATCAGCTTCAACAGCATCACTTCGTAAATCTACCCAACCCACAATTCCTTTGATAAAATCGTTTTTTGAGGCTAAATCAATTAAAAAATCGGTTTCTGCTAAAGTTTGATCTGCTTGCACAGCCACACAGCCGTCAACACCATTTTCTTGATAAACTTTTTGTAAATCTGATGGTAAAAAATCACGGCGAATTACAGCCATTTCATCATCAATCCAACTGTGTTTTACAGGTTCGTATTGCCAAAAATGTTGATGTGAATCTATAATCATAATTTCTTATAATTCTTTTAAAGCTGTTTGCATTCCTTTTTCTGTAATTGCAGTCAAGTGTTTTTCTACAACTGCTTGTAATCCATCAAAAGTTGTTAAATCTACACCCCAAAAATCTGTATTTGATAAGGTGGCTTTTACAATGGCTGATATATCATTTGTTGCCCATTGATTTGCGAAGAAATCTAATGCAGATTGATCGTCTTTTAACGGAATTGCTGTGCCATTTCTATCGCCTTTATAAAAAGTAATTAACGATGCCAAAGAGAATAACAAACGATTTGGTAATGCATCTTTTCTTTTGATATATTCTAATACTGATGGTAATACTCTTGTTTTGAATTTTGATGTTGAGTTTAAAGAAATACTAATTAAAGCGTGCTCTAAATATGGATTTCTAAAACGATCTAAGACATCATTTGCAAACTGATTGAGTTCTGATTCTGGTAAATCTAAAGTTGGACAAATTTCTTCGAAAATGGCATCTTTTAAGAAACCTCCTACAACTTCGTCTTCTAAAGATTCACGAACTTTATCTATACCATATAAATATCCAACAGGCACTAAACTTGTGTGAGCACCGTTTAAAATTCTTACTTTACGAGTTCTGTAAGGTTCTTGATTATCTGTAAAAACAATATTCAATCCACATACCTCTGCAGGAATTTCTTCTTTTACTGTTGATGGTCCTTCAATTACCCATAAATGGAATTGCTCTCCTTCTACAACCAAATTGTCTTTATAGCCTAATTCTTTGGTAATTGCATCCATTTTATCTCTTGGATATCCAGGTACAATTCTATCTACCAAAGTGTTACAGAAAATATTATCTTCGTTTATCCACTCTACAAAATCATCACCTAAATTCCAATCTGAAGCATATTGTAAGATAATTTTCTTTAGATTTTCACCATTTTTATCAATCAATTCACAAGGAATTAAAATTAAGCCTTTGTCTGAAGCACCTCCAAAAATTTGGAATCTTTTGTATAATAAAGCGGTTAATTTTCCAGGAAAACTACTTTGTGGAGCATCAAATAATTTATCATCTGCATTGTATGCAATACCAGCTTCTGTGGTATTAGAAATCATAAAACGCAAATCAGGATTTTCTGCAATTGCCAAATAATCTGCATTGTTTTCGTACGGATTAATTCCTCTTTGAATACAATCTACAATTTGATGTTCGCTAATGGCTTTACCATTTTTAATTCCGTTTAAATACAAAGTGTACAATCCATCTTGATCGTTCAACATTTTTATTAAACCCTGTTTAATAGGTTGAATCGCTACAACTCCAGCATCAAAATTAGCTTGTTTGTTCATTTCGTGAATCATCCAATTGGCAAAGGCTCTTAAAAAATTACCTTCTCCAAATTGTACAATTCTTTCTGTATAGGTGTTTGCGTTTGCTGTTTTTCTGTTTAATTCTTGCATTTTTTTTGCTTTTATCCTGCACGGTTTTTAGAACCTTGTAGGTCTCTTTTTTTGTTTATTTTTTAAGACCTTTCATGTTTTAAAAACCTGAAAGGTCTTATTTTTACTTATAATGAAACTCCTCTTTTCCAAGGAATAAAATCGTTATTTCCGTGTAAAACTGCTTTGGATGGTGTTTCTCCACTTGCCACTCTAATAATGTGATCTAAAATCTTTTCGCCCATAGTTTCTATAGTGTCTTCGCCAGTAATTACAGTTCCTGCATTGATATCTATGATATCATTCATACGTTCGTATAAATTGGTGTTGCTCGACATTTTTAAAACTGGTGCAACCGGATTTCCTGTTGGTGTTCCAAGACCTGTAGTAAACACAACCACATTACAACCAGAACCTACTAAACCTGTTGTAGACTCTACATCATTTCCTGGAGTACACAATAAGTTTAAACCTGGCTTTGTAACTTGTTCTGTATAATCTAAAACCTTTACAACTGGAGATGTTCCTCCTTTTTTAGCAGCTCCAGCAGATTTCATTGCATCTGTAATTAAACCATCTTTAATGTTTCCTGGTGATGGATTATTTTCAAATCCAGAACCTACAGCAACTGCTGCTGCAGAATACGCTCTCATTAAACCGTAGAATTTTTTAGAATCTTCTTCGGTTTCACATCTGTTGATGAGCTCTTGCTCCACTCCATTTAATTCTGGAAACTCAGCCAAAACTGGGCTACCACCTAAACCAACCAATAAATCTGATGCATACCCCAAAGCCGGATTTGCAGAAATACCTGAAAAACCATCAGAACCCCCACATTCTAAACCTAAAGTTAGCTTGCTTAAAGGTGCTGGTTTTCGTTCTAATTTGTTGGCTTCCATCAACCCTAAAAAGGTATGTTTTACAGCTTCTTCAATTAAATGTCTTTCGCTTACACTTCTTTGTTGTTCTAAATAATGAACAGGTTTTTTATTATCAGGTGCAATCGCATCTATAGCAGCTTGCAGCATTTCTATTTGTGCATTTTGGCATCCTAAACTAAAAACTGTAGCTCCTGCAACATTCGGATTTGTAATATACCCTGCCAATAATTGACACAACATTTGGGAGTCTTCACGTGTACCTCCACATCCACCATCGTGTTTTAAGAACTTAATTCCGTCTACATTTGGGAATACTCTGTTTTTAGACATTTCTTCTTTAGTGGTAATAATTGGTGTGTTTCGGATTTCTTCTGATGAAGCTCCTGATTTGTATTGTTGAATCAATGCATCAGTATCAACTGCAAAATCTTTCTTAGTTTCGTAGCCTAATTTTTCTGATAAAGCACCTTCTAAAACATCCACATTTCTATTTTCACAGAATGTTAAAGGAATCACCAACCAATAATTGGCAGTACCTACTTTACCATCTTCTCTATGAAAACCGTTAAAAGTTCTGCCTTTAAAATTAGAAACATCAGGCGCAGACCAAGTAAATTTTTCTTGAGAATCATTAAATTCTGCTGATGCGTGTTTAACATTATCAATTGTAATGGCACATCCTTCAGGAATTTCTTGAACAGCTTTACCAATTAAAACACCGTACATGAAAATTTCATCACCAATAGAAAAATTGTTTAATGAAAATTTGTGTTTTTGTTTGATGTTTTCTTTTAAAACAACTTCTTTACCAGCTATATGTGTTACTCTTCCTTTTTCTAAAGGATTAATAGCTACAATAATATTGTCTCTTACATCTATTTGAACGTAGTCTTTAGACATTTTTGTTCTTCTTTTTAATTAAAACTAACTGTGGCTTTGATGACACCCGTTTTTGGATCTAACCAACTATCAAAATTTTCTATCATTTCTGCAAAATCCACAGAATGTGTAATAAAAGATTCTGTTGGAAATTGATTTAAGACACTAATTACATGTTCAAAATCTTCTGTTGTAGCGTTTCTACTGCACATTAATGTCATTTCTTTTGCATGTACTTTTGGGTGCGTATAAGTCAACTCTCCTTTCGATAATCCTACTAAAACAAAACGACCTCCATGAGACATATAATCAGGACAAGCTTCTAAAGCATATTTATTTCCAGAAGCATCAAAAACAGCCGTACATAAATCGCCATTGGTAATTTTTGAAACTTCTTCTACAGCATCTGCACCAGCTTTAACAATATAATCTACACCAATTTTTTCTTTGGCATATTGCAAACGATCTTCATTCATATCAATTGCAATTACTTTTGCACCTGCAATTTGCGCTAGTTTCATAATTCCAATTCCTATTGGACCTGCACCCACAACTGCTACAATTTCATCTTTTTGAATTGCTGCTCTACGAACTGCATGTGCACCAATTGCCAAAGGTTCTACAATTGCCATTTCATTATCAGACAAATTATTTGCGGGTAATAAAATATCTGCAGGTACTGTAATTTGTTGCTGCATTCCTCCATCTCCATGTACACCTAAAACTGTAATATTTGTACAACAATTTGTTTTTCCATTTCTACAAGCAATACATTTACCACAACTTACATATGGCATTACAACAACTTTATCTCCAGCTTTTATACCTCTTGCATTTTCTCCAATTTCTAAAACTTCGGATGCCAATTCGTGACCTAAAATTCTTGGATAAGTAAAAAATGCTTGGTTACCAGCATAAGCATGTAAGTCTGTTCCGCAAATTCCCACCTTATTAATTTGTAATAAAGCTTCGTTTTCTTTTCTAATTGGAGCCTCTTTTTCTTTTAAGATAAATTCTCCTGGTTTTTCACAAACTATGTATTTCATTTGTTGTGTTTAAATACGATTAAATTATTTAGATTGAATTACTTAGACAACTTAAGTGTAAAGGCAAAATCTCCTTTTTTAACTTTTGGCATTTGTACAGTTAACCCTTTGTCAGTTTGTTTCCAAGTTAGTTTTTCGTCACTACCAAGCATGGTAACATTTTTAATGTTATCGCTTTCTTTTATTGATGAAATAGTAACATTATTTTTTTCTGGCCACTCCATAAGAATTGCATAAATATTACCATCTTTTTGCGTAAAACGCATATCTTGACCCGTAAATGCTTTATTACCACCTTCTGAATGATGACCTGTACCCACTTCTGTAGGACCTTCGCCAAACGTTCTCCAGTATTTTGTATCGTAAATTGCTTCGCCATTAATAGCTAACCAAGCCCCTATTTGTAATAAAATTTCTGCTTGATCTTCAGGAATTGTTCCGTCTGCTTTTGGACCCACATTTAATAATAGATTACCATTTTTAGAAACAATATCAATTAAATCATCAACCAAAGAATTTGCCGTTTTAGATTTCCAATTGGTAACATGAGACCATGAATTTTTACCTATTGAAGTATCTGTTTGCCAAGGAAGTTTACGAATATCTGGTAATTTTCCTCTTTCTAAATCATAAATAACTGTACCTTCTGGAAAAGCTTGTTCGTAAAAGTTTTTGTCTTGTAAAACCACTTCTTTGCCCCACTCAAGACCTTTGTTATAATAATAAGCAGCCAATTTTGGTCTGTATTCTCTAAATTCTGGAGTATCTAACATAAAATCGAACCAAAGAATATCTGGTTGATAGTTGTCTATTAAATCTTTTGTTCTTAACCACCAACGTTTTTTAAATGCTTCTGAAACTGGTTCTCTTAAATCTTTTCCTTTTGATGAATATAAATCTGCATATTCTGGATCTGTAGTATCAAAATGATCTTTTTTATTGTAAAAAGACCAGTTAAACGCAAAGTGAGAAGAAGCCCCCATTATTAAACCTTGCTTTCTACCCTCTTTCATTAACTCACCCAAAACATCTCTTTTTGGTCCCATATCAAAAGAATTCCAACGAGTTGTATTCGATTTATACATTGCAAAACCATCATGATGATCTGCAACTGGCACTACATATTTAGCTCCGGCTTTTTTGAAAAGTGAAATCCATTCTTCTGGTTGAAAATTTTCTGCTTTAAACATTGGTATAAAATCTTTGTAACCAAAATCTTTAGGATTACCATAAGTTTTTACATGGTGTTTATGTGCCATATGTGGCCCATCTTTTTGATGTTTTAATTGGGCTGAAAAAACAGCAGAATCCATATACATATTTCTAGGATACCATTCTGAAGCGTAAGCAGGAACAGCATAAGCACCCCAATGAATAAAGATTCCGAATTTCTTTTGATTAAACCATTCAGGATCTTTGTAGTGCTTTTTTATAGATTCCCAATTTGCTTCATAAACTTCTTTTTTATCTGCAACTGGTTTTTTTTCTTCTGTTTTACAAGAAACAAGAACAACAATTGCAAATAAAATTAGTGCTGATAATTTCCTACTCATTATAACTTTGGTTTATTAATTTTATACTCATACAAATTAGGTTCATTTTTAATAAATAGTAATAATCGTATGTTTTAATTTGTACAACAAATAGTCATTTGTTCTAAATTGCTAGTGTTTAGAGCAAGTTTATACAGATTTAGGATACAAAAAAGGCCTTTAAAATATTTTTAAAGGCCTTAATTAATCAAAAGTTCTAAAGAAATAAATATTATTTATCCCAAATATTTTCCATTTCTTCTAGAGTTTTTCCTTTGGTTTCAGGTACATATTTCCATACAAACCACATGGCTAATAAAGACATAATACCATACACCCAATAGGCAAAACCGTGATTGAATTGCTCTGTAAGTTGTGTATTGTCGTTCATCATCGGAAAAGTTAAGGATACCAAATAATTAGAAATCCATTGTGCAGCTACAGCTATTGCCATTGCTTTTCCTCTAATTTTATTCGGAAAAATTTCTGACAACAACACCCAAGTAACTGGCCCCCAACTTAAGGCAAAACTAGCTACATACAACATCATACATGCTAAAGCCAAATAACCTGTTGCCCCTGAGAAAAACACAAATCCAAGTGCCAACATAGCTACTGCCATTCCAAAAGCACCAATTAACATTAATGGTTTTCTACCTTTTTTATCCACAGTTTTTACAGCGATAATGGTAAATAAGAAATTTACAATACCAACAATAATGGTTAATAACAATGCACCATCTGTGTTAGGATCTATAGATTTAAAAATTTCTGGTGCATAATACAACACCACATTTATACCAACAAATTGCTGAAAAACAGAAAGCAGAATACCAATAATAATTACAGTCCAACCATAAGACAATAGCTTACCAGAAGTTTCTGTTACAGAATTTTTAATTTCTGATAAAATTCGTTTTCCTTCTGATTCTCCATTAACTTTAATTAAAACATCTAAAGCTTCTTCTGGTTTATTTTTTAACATTAGAGAACGAGGAGTATCTGGTACAAAAAACAAGAGTCCCAAAAACAAACCAGCAGGAATAACTTCTGAAGCGAACATCCATCTCCAACCCACTTCATTTAACCAATCATCAGAACCACCACTTTTAGAAATAAAATAGTTTACAAAATAAACCACCATAAAACCACCTACAATAGCTAATTGATTAAAAGAAACCAACCTTCCTCTGCTGTCTGCAGGTGCAATTTCTGCAATATATAAAGGAGATAACATAGAGGCTAAACCAACACCAATACCACCCAAAATTCTGTAAATGATAAATACTGTAGAAAATGTATGATCTAATTCGCCAATTGGCGCAAGAAACATTTCTGGCATTGCAGAACCCAATGCAGAAATTAAAAACAATATTGCAGCTAGAATTAAACCTTTTTTTCTACCTAATTTTTTACTTACTAGTCCACCAAAAACACCACCAATTATACAACCAATTAAAGCACTAGCTACTAAAAACCCTTTAAAAGCATTTGCAGCACCTTCTGATAAACCTTTAGGGCTTACAAAAAAACTTTCTAAAGAACCTACTGTTCCTGAGATTACACCAGTATCATAACCAAAGAGGAGTCCTCCTAAAGTGGCTACCAAAGTTAATTTTAGCAGATAACCTGAGTTTGTTGTTTTTTCCATAATAGTGTTTTTAGTTAATTCGTTTTTAGTTAAAAAAACCCAATTCAATTTTAAAACTGAATTGGGTCGATTGTTTTTAAATGTATTGATTTATTATATTTTCAAATAATTCTTGTTTACCACTTTGTAAGGTTAATTCTCCATTTTCTTGAGCAATTTTGTATAAATCTTGCATGCTTAATTTTCCATCTTCAAAAGATTTTCCATTTCCAGAATCGAAAGAAGCATAACGTTCTTCTCTCATTTTGTCGTAAGGTGATGAAGTAATGATTTTATCTGCAATTAAAAGCGCTCTTGCAAAAGTATCTGCACCACCAATGTGTGCGTAAAAAACATCTTCTAAATCTGTAGAATTTCTTCTGATTTTTGCATCGAAATTAACACCTCCACCTTGTAAACCACCAGCTTTTAAGAACACCAACATAGCTTCTGTAGTTTCTTGAATGTTGTTTGGAAACTGATCTGTATCCCAACCATTTTGGTAATCTCCACGATTTGCATCTAAACTACCTAACATCCCTGCATTTGCAGCAACTTCTAATTCGTGCTGAAAAGTATGTTGTGCTAATGTTGCGTGATTTACTTCGATATTAATTTTAAAATCGTCTTGTAAACCATATTTATTTAAAAACCCTATGGCTGTTGCAGAATCAAAATCGTATTGATGTTTCATTGGCTCCATTGGTTTTGGCTCTATAAAAAAGTTTCCTTTAAAACCTTGTGCTCTTGCATAATCTCTTGCCATGGTTAAAAACTGACCCATATGATCTAGCTCACGCCCCATATCTGTGTTTAACAAAGACATGTAACCTTCTCTACCTCCCCAAAAAACGTAATTTTCTCCACCTAATTTAATGGTAGCATCCATTGCCAATTTTATTTGACCTCCTGCTCTTGCAACTACATTAAAATCTGGATTTGTAGAAGCACCATTCATATAACGTGGATTTGAAAAACAATTGGCTGTACCCCAAAGTAATTTAATACCTGTTTCTGCTTGTTTTTCTTTGATGTAATCAGTTATTGTTGATAATCTTTTTTCTGATTCTGCAAAGGTTGCGCCTTCTTGAATTAAATCGTAATCGTGAAAACAGAAATAATCAAACCCCATTTTAGTGATAAATTCAAAAGCTGCATCTGCTTTGTCTTTTGCTGCTTGTACTGGATCTGATGATTGATCCCAAGCAAAATTTTGTGTTCCAGGACCAAAAGGATCTGATCCTTGACCACAGAAGGTGTGCCAATATGCAATTGCAAATTTAAAGTGCTCTCGCATTGTTTTACCTGCTACAACTTGATCTGGATTGTAGTATTTAAATGCTAAAGGATTGTCTGATTCTTTGCCTTCGAATTTAATTTTTTCTATGCCTTTGAAATACTCTTTAGTTGCCATTTTATTCTTTTTTATTGTTTATTATATTTATTTTTCTACTTGCGTTAGGGATTGAAATGGAAATCCTTTTTTGAGGAACGAAAAAAAGATTGGAGTGTAAAGCCCGACTTTAATTCTGAACGCTTTCAGAATAAAGTAACGCCCAAAACCTTTTAATTTTTGTTCAATCTAATTTCTAATTCTGTTTTCCAGTTTTGATAAGCCTCTTCGTAAACCGCTTTGTTTTTTAAGGGCTCAAATGTCATAACATGATCGTTTTTGGTGATGTTTTCTCCAAAGGTTTTAAAATCGCCATTGCGTAAACCCACTGCTCTTGCTGCACCAATTGCACCTGTTGTATTGTAAATTTCGATTTCTTGACCAATTAAAGTTGCCACTGTTTTCGAAAATATTTCTGAACGATATAAATTGTCGTTTCCTGCTCTAATTACATCTATTTTGGCATTGTCGTTTTTTAGAATTTCCATTCCGTAAACAAACGAAAAAGCAATACCTTCTAGAGCTGCCCTGCATAAATGCGCTTTGTTATGTATATTAAAATTTAGGTTGATGATATGCGCATCTATATTTCTATTGTTTAGCATTCTTTCTGCGCCATTACCAAATGGTAAAATGACAACGCCTTCTGAACCCACAGCAACTTCTGATGCTTTTTGATTCATTTCTTGGTAAGAACTTACGTCTAAATTATTTAGCAACCATCTGTACTGAATTCCTGAACCATTAATACACAATAATTTACCTACATTTTTATCTGTTGCAGCAACATTAATGTGTGCAAAATTGTTGATTCTTATAGATTCTTTAGATTTTAATTGATCTGTAACTGCATAAATAACACCAGATGTGCCTCCTGTAGAAGCAACTTCTCCTGGTTTAAAAACATTTAAAGACAATGCGTTGTTCGTTTGATCTCCTGCTCTGTACACCACAGGAATTCCTTCTGGTAAGCCTGTTTTTTCTGAAGCTTGTTTACTAACCTCTCCTTGATTTGTGAAATTATCGACAACTTCTGGTGTTAAATCTGGTGAAATTCCATAGTATTCTAACAACCAATCTGCTACTTTGTTTTCTTTATAATCCCAAAGAATACCTTCTGATAAACTATTTTTTGTGGAACAGACTTTACCTGATAATTTGGCAGCTATAAAATCTCCAGGCAACATGTATTTGTAAATTTTCTGATAAATTTCTGGCTCATTGTCTTTTACCCACTTTAACTTAGAAGCTGTAAAATTACCTGGAGAATTCAACAAATGTGTGGTACATTTTTCTTCTAAATCTGAAAACGCTTTGTTGCCAATTTCTACAGCTCTACTATCGCACCAAATGATAGAATTTCTTAAAGCTTTTAACTGTTTATCTACCACCACCAAGCCATGCATTTGATAAGAAATACCAATACCTGTAATTTTTGAAGCGTCTATTTTAGACTCTGCAATAACTTTTTGAGTTGCTGTACAAATATAGTTCCACCACATTTCTGGGTCTTGTTCTGCCCAGTCTTTTTGAACCGCTAGAATTTCCATTTCTACTTCTGGTTCGTTTTTAGTGATGATATTTGCGCCTGAATTTGCATCTACCAATGCAACTTTTATGGATGAACTACCAATATCGTAACCTATGTAATACATATTATAAAGATTCTCTTAATGTTAATTTTGTTGGTACATAATGCTGCATCTTTTTTTCTTGCATAACAAATTCTGCAGCTTTAGTACCTAATTCTTTAAAATCTGTTGAAATAACTGAAATACCTTTGTATATAAATTTTTTCATAGGCGTTTCATTATAAGATAGAAAGCCTACATCTAAACCAGGTTCGTAATTTTTTTCTTTTGCTTGTTCTAAAAAAGTTCCCAACATTCTATCGCTTGTACTTATATACGCTGTATGTTTTTTGACTTTAAAAGTATTTGGATCTGTTACAATTTTATATGTAAAGTTGTGTTTAGAACAATATTCTTTAAAATAATGAACAGTTTCTATGGGATGATACGTAAAGGTTGGATACAAAAAAACCAACTCTTTATATTTTTTAAATGCTTCTGTAGCCTCTTGTAGTGCTTCGAAAAATGCTTTGCCAAAATCTTGAAAAACATAATTGTTTTTACTGTTAGAATGTACACTCCAGTCGATTAATAATAACTTATCATTATCAATATCAGAAATAACTTCAGGAACATCATTATGATTAAAAGGCATCACAATATACTTGTAATACTTACCCTTAGAATTGTTAAGAATTGTTTTAAAATTATCGATATTATAATGATGAAATTGCAAATCGACAATAATATTTTTTGATATTTTTTTTACAAAAGAATGATACACCACTTCTTTATACGCCTTAAAAGTATCTAGTACTAACAAAACTTTTTTAGTTTCATTAGCCACATAGTACCCTTTATTAGGTACAGATTCTATAACTCCATTTTCTTTTAACATAGAATACGCTTTAAAAACGGTATCTCTAGAAAGTTGAGCTGTTGTACAAATTTTATTTACTGAAGGTATGGCATCCCCTTTTTCAAATAGATTTTCTGCAATTGCATCGTTAATTGCATTTACTACTTGTTGATATTTTGGTATATCACTTTGATGATTAATTTTTAAATAAAAATCTTTATCCATACTGTTCTGTTGTGGTCTGTAAATTTAATAAAAATTTTTGCATACAATAAAAATTAAACTAAAAAATAGTAAAATCATAAAATAAAGCAGATTTAATTAAAAATCTGCTTTATTCAATTTTATAGTTCTAACTATTAATCATTCCAATGTTCGTCAATTACTTTCTGAATATGTGGATATTTCTCACCATCTTCTTCGTTTAATTCTTTACGTTTTGCAATTAATTGTTCTTTTAAATTGGCAATAATCTCTTTATATTCTGGATTATTGTATGCATTGTTCATTTCTTTGGGATCTTTGGTTAGATCGTAAAACTCCCAAGCTGCTGGTGTGTGTAACGTAAATCGATTACCCCAACTCTTTTTGTTCCATTCTGCATCTGGATTGTCTGTATCTACCCAATATTTACCGTAGAAAAATATCAACTTGTATTTTTTAGTTCTAATACCAAAATGCGCAGGATTTGCATGTGCATGAGCCATATGCATCCAATATCTATAATAGGTAGATTGTTGCCAACCTTCTGGTTCTTCGCCAGTTTCTAAAATATGCTTAAAACTATGTCCTTGCATTTCTTCTGGAGGTGTACCACCTGCCATTTCTATTAAAGTTGGTGCAAAATCTGTATTATTAATAATAGCATCAGTTCTGGTACCTGCTTTAATTTTTTCTGGATATCTTACAAAAAATGGCATGCGTAAAGATTCTTCGTACATCCATCTTTTATCAATATAATCATGCTCGCCTAACATAAATCCTTGGTCTCCTGTGTATACAATAATTGTATTGTCGTACAAACCTTCTTCTTTTAGGTATTTGATTAACCTTGCTACATTATCATCAACTCCTTTTACACATCTTAAATATCTTTTTAAATATTCTTGATAAGTAGCACTCAAATATTCTTTACCTTCTAGTTTTTCAGCTTGTTTATAATCGAAATCTGGGTTGTTACGTTTTATAAACTTATCACTCCACAAACGCATCCCCATATGTCTAATGGTATTTCTTTTTGATAAAGAAGAACCAATTACGTTTATTAAAGAATCGTTTTTACCTCTTGTAGCTTCTGAACCATTGTTTTTGTTATCATAAAAACTTTCTGGTTCTGGAATAAAAGTATCTGCTAAATAATCTTTATATCTTGGTGCGTACTGAAAATCGTCATGAGGTGCTTTGTATTGATGAAATAACACAAATGGTTTGTTTTTATCGCGCTTATTTTTTAACCAATCTAAAGTAATGTCTGCCACAATATCAGAACTGTGCCCTTTGTACATTTTACCTTCATATTCTGGGTCTTTCTCATTTTTGAATTTCATACCAGTTTCTGTCATGTACGGATCAAAATAAGAACCTTGTTGCCCGTGTTTTGTAAACACACTGTAATAATCGAAATTTGGCTCTTCTTTTAAATGCCATTTACCAATCATAGCAGTTTGATAACCCAATTTCTTCATTTCTATTGGTAAATATTGATGATCTTTTGGCAAGCTACCTTCTAAATCTAGCACTCCATTTGCTTGTGAGTGTTGGCCAGTTAAAATAGCGGCTCTACTTGGTGTACAAATAGAATTATTTACAAAACAGTTATCGAAAATAATACCTTCTTTTGCAATTTTATCTAAAGTAGGTGTAGGATTTAATTTTGATAAACGACTATTATAAATACCAAATGCTTGCGAGGTATGATCGTCTGCCATAATATAAATTATATTTGGCTGCTTGGTTGTTTTTTGACTTTCTGCTTGTTTACAAGAGAAAAAACTTAGTACTAAAGTTAGAATTGCAATTCTTTTTAAAAACATCATTTATAGAATATTTACGTAAATTAATTATCAGCTAAAACAAATAACTAATAATTTACAACAAAGCAATTACACAAATAGGTTAATCAATAAAACAAATGTTCTTTTAGCAAAACATTTTTACTGTGTTTTATCTTTACTTTTTAATAATTCTTGCTCCCAATAAGCAACAATTTGCTCATCTGTAGCATTTTCTGGTAAACCTTTCTTTTTTAATCCTTTTAAATAATATGCATAAGAACCATTTTTAGCTTTTTGAATAGCTTCTAAAGATTCTGGTTTTATATCTTTTTCAATTTCTTTTAATTGCGATGATAAAGTTGTAAAAAGCGTATTTTTTATGGTTTGATAAGCTTCATTATCCGCTAAATTATACAATTCATTTTTATCATTTTGCAAATTGTACAACTCTATTTCTGGGCGTTTTTCTGCCATAAATTGATTGTATGGATATTTCAATTCACCTTTTTTATGCAATACTTTATATAACGAAAAAGCTGGGTATTGTAACTTTTTATAAGATGACAATTGCATGTAAGGCAAATGTGGCATTCTATTCCAAATTAATTTAAATTTGCCATCAGAAATGGAACGAATATCATCTACTGCATCTCCACAGCGATCTCTAAAACCGAAAACATAATCTCTTTTTTCATCACCTAAAACATCTTTTCCGTGCATATTTTTAGGGACATCAAGATTTGCAAATTTTAAGGTGCTTGCAGTTACATCAACCAAACTAATTAAATCGTTTTTAACAGTACCTGAATGGTTTTTCTTTGGATAACGAACAATTAACGGAATTGCCAAACCCCCTTGATACAACCATTGTTTATCTCTTAAATGCGGACGACCATGATCGCCAAATAAAATAACAATGGTATTATCTGATAAGCCTTCTTTTTCTAATCGTTCTAAAATCTGCCCGACTTTTTTGTCTGCAATTTGAACACTTTCTAAATATTTTGCCCAATCTGCTTTTAACAATGGATAATCTGGATAAACTTCTGGCAAGGTTACCTTTTTATAATCTATAGGATTTTCTTTATCGTATTTAAAATCTCTGTGAGGCTCGTGAATTTGAATTTGTGCAAAAAATGGCTGCCCTTCCTTACGCTGACTCCAATCTGTACCATCAAAAAATTTATTGCCTAAAAAATTATAATCTTCTTTTCCTTTTTTATTGCTATTGTGTGCCCAACCATTTGTACAGAAATATCCTTTTTGCTGAAAAAGCTCCATTATTGTAGCAATATTTTTAGGTAATTTTTCTTTGTTGATGGTTCTATGATTCAACACATTTATAGCACTAGGATACATGCCCGTAATTTGCGAAGAACGACTTGATGAACAAACAGGCGCATTTGCAAAAGCGTTGGTATACAAAACACCTTCGCTTGCCAATTTATCGATATTGGGTGTTTTTACATCAGGATTTCCATAACAACTTAACTCTTTACCTAAATCATCAAGATTAATCCAAAGAATATTGGGAGGTATATTTTCTTCATTAGATTTTTTACAACCAAAAACAAAAAATATAGATAAAAATAAAAACTTAATGATATTATTATTCATGCTCTTTTTTAATTCGTTTTAACTGTTTTTTTGATAATTTTCTAGAAAAATAAACTTCAGGGTCAAGATATAATCGAGTATCTTTCATCTCTGGATCATCTAAATCTAAACTTAAATCGCAATCAAATCTTGCCAAATAACTGTATTTTCTTCTCTTACCAACACTTGCACCTTGAGCACCTGTAAAATGCGATAATCCCCAAGTAATTCCACGTCCATTACCATTACTTGTAAATGCATCAGGCACATAAGAACCAGCAGCAAAAGGTATAAAAGATGACGTTGCTGCAATATCAAAACTAACTCCATCTGGCGCATATTGAATAGTATTGTGCTCATTACCATCTCTTGGAACTAGTGCTGCTACACCTTCTTTAAAAGGAAAAAGTGCAGTTTCGTGACCTGAATTAAACAAAGGATTTAAAGGATGTTTTTCAAAAGGTCCTAAAGGATCATCTGCCATAGCTAACCCAGCAGCCACCAAATATTTTGGACGTACTCCATAAGCTGCTTTGTAATAAATATAAATTTTGCCTTTATAAACAATAGGATAAGGATCATGAATGGAGTATTGATCCCAAGTTCCTGGCTCTCCATTTGGTATGATTTCTTTATCCACAATTGTCCAAGGTCCATCAGGTGAATCTGCATACGCAGCAGCTACAGGACAATGATCTCCTTTTGTTCCACTTGCCTCATTAAATGCTTGAAAATACAAGTAATATTTACCTTTCCATTTTAAGATATCTGTGGTAGTTACAGAACGCCATCCTAAAGCAGGTTTTTTTGGTCGTTTAATAGCAGGCCCCTGCTCTTCCCAAGTAATGCCGTCTTTTGATGTTGCATACCAAATATCAGCTAAATCCCAATCTGTTGATGGAATTATGTCTGTGGATAAATGTGCTCTAGAAAAACCTACAGGAGGTTTTACTGTTTTTCTGTAGGTATACCAAACGTAATATTTTCCATTCTCTTTAATGATTTTTGATGGATCTCTTCTAGAAATTGTTCCATCACCATTATTATAATCGAAACCATTTATTTTAGTGTATTTAAATTGCGAATACAATTCGTTGTCTTGAGGTCTTGGAGCCATATACCTATCATACAATCTTTCATTAGCAGCACTTAAAGGTCTGTCTGGTTTTGTTTGTGGTATATGCCAAGGATAACCTTTTAAGGTATCTAATGACTGCTGTTCTTTTTGCTCTTTTGCTGTATCAGTTTGCTGTGTACAAGAAACGAATCCTATACTTGCAACTAATAAAATTCCATATTTTAATTTAAAAATTATTTCCATTTTTTATACACTTTTTTTAATTGATAATATGCTTTCTTTTTATTTCTCCTTTCATCAACAATACCCCATTCTCTAAAACCTGATTTTGGGGTTCCTTTATAATTGCTCCTATAATCATTGTAACACCAAAGAGAAAATCCTGTTATATATGGGTATTTTTCGAGTTCTGCTAACCAACTCAATAAATCATCTTGCAAAACAGCATCTGGAGCTGGCCCAATTTGACCTTTACCAATTTCAGAAACAAACATAGGTTTGTTTGGAAATTTCTCGTGCACTTTTTCTACAATTTTTATTGCATGACCATAACTGTTGATCGATAAAAAATCTACTTTTTCATAAGGTTCAGTTCCAATTTCACCTGCTTGATATGCTGTATTGCTTACATAAGTTTTTAATCTTGTGGAATCTATTGTTCCCACAAAATCTAACGTCTCATTTACATAGTTATATTGATTTTCTGTAAGATGTTGTTTTCCCCATTTTGGTTCTACTGTTCTTAATTCATTTCCTACACTCCAAGCAACCACAGAAGGGTGATTAAAATCACGTTCTACCATTTCTTGCATCCACTTTTTGGTTATGGGATTGTTTGGTTTTGAATTTGGATCATTTTCTCCCCAAACAGGAATTTCTTCCACTAATAAAAAACCAATACTATCGCAAATTTTTAAAATGTTTTTAGAAAGCGGAGCGTGCATTAATCTTGAAAAATTACATTTTAAATTATTTTTGATGTCTAATAGATCTTTCAACACCAAATGGTCTGGTTCTGTATTCCCATAAAGAGGATGATCATGCACACGATTGATGCCATTCATTCTAACTGCTTTGTTGTTTAAAAAAAACTGTTCTCCTTTCACTTCAAATTTTCTGATTCCGAATTTATCTGAAGCATTATCCACAATAACATTGTTGTTTGTCATAGAACTCTCTAAATCATATAAATTAGGTGAATTAAAATGCCATAATTTTACATCTTCTAAGGGTTTTTGAAACTTTAGATATTTTATTGCTGTTGATTTTTCATCAACATTAATGTTAAATGCAGCTTTATGAATATCTTTAATATCAGTTTGAATTTTTAAAGAAACTGGTGAATCTCCATTATTTTCAACTTTATATTTAATCGTAAAATTTACTTTTTGGGTTTCAAAATCAGGCACTGATGAAATATGTTGATACACAATTCTAACATCATTATTGGCAATAAGATTTACATTTCTACTAATACCACCCCAAGCCCACCAAGCGCCACGTTTGTAGGTATTATCTGCCATAACCAAAACTGAATTTGGTTCGTTTGCATTAATTTTATCGGTAATATTAAATTCAAAAGGCGTATAACCACCAACGTGTTTTCCTAAAAGTTGACCATTTAACCAAACTTTTGCAGTTTCGTAAACTGCATCAAATTGTAATCTGATTTGTTTGTTTTTCCAACTTGTTGGGATGCTAAATTCTTTATGATAATATCCTTTACCAACGTATTCTGAATATTGTTTTCTGGTATCCCAATTTCCAGGAACTTTAATGGTATCCCATTCTGAAAAAGATGCTTTTATAATGTCTTTTTCATTAAGATCATTTGATGCCAAAAATTGCCAAGTACCGTTTAAAGACATTACTTTTTTTGAATATGATTCTGTACTTTTTGAACAAGCACCAATCAATATCACAAAAAATAGTAGAACCGCTTTTTTCATTATTTTCTAGTTTCTTTGGTAATTTTCAACGGAATTTGAAGATTAAAAGAATGACGTACATTATATACATCAATAGAATCTGTTGCACATAATAGTGCAATCGGTTCTCCATTTTCAATAAAAACTTGAGGGCGTTCTAAATGATCAAATTTTATTTTTCTACCATCCGTAAATGTTACAGTTCTATCTGAAATTTTAAAATTTTTGGCTTGATTCCAGTTGATTCCATCATCAGAATCATAATGCACTAAAGAAAAATCTCTTTTTTTCCCTGTATGTTTTATGCGTTTTACAATTGCTCTGTATTTTCCATCTTGATACCAGATGTAAGGATCTTCTGCAGGAAAACGTTCACCTTTAAACGTAAATACAGGATCTGGATATTTTTTAAACGGTCCAGTTGGATTATCTGCAATAGCCACCATATGCACTACTGGGCCACCTGCAGGTAATTTGTATTTTTTACCAACAGCTTTGTACACCATTAATATTTTACCATCAGCCATTTGACAAACAGAAGGATTTGAAGTCATTAACGCATCTGGAGCTAAAGAATCTTTTGAAATATCCAAAACAGGTTTATCAAAACGTTTCCAAGGTCCATTGGGGTTATCAGCAACTGCAACTCCAATTCTTTGGTTATTTCTATGTACCCAATTTATTTTTGCTTTTCCAGGAACACTTACTATTTTTTTATCGCCTGTATTACCCATATAATACAAGTAATATTTGCCATTAAATTTATGAATTGTAGGATTGTGAGTGGTAGAACCATCCCAAAATTGAGGTCCACGATCTGGAAGTGCATCGTTTTTGTGTGTAAATGGTCCAAAAGGTGAATCTGAAACTGCGTGAGAAATGACGGAGTAATTCACCCATTCCCAACCCATTTTTTTTGGCCATTGTGCGTAAAACATATGATATAAACTGTCTTCTCCTTTTACCAAAGAACCACCCCAAATACTTAAACTATCGTTTACAAAAACCGATTTTGGTGATACTTCACCCAATTCAATTTTATAATCAATGATAGTTTCCTTTTTACTCTCTTTTTTATTTGAACAAGCTGTATATAAACCTAAAATTAAGACTGTTAAACCTATTATTTTCTTCATAATTATTTTGTTTTAGTGGCTTTTACAACTGGAGACCAATTACTTTCTTTTCCTAAAAAAGTTCTTTTTATTTTAAAATACACCTCGTTTTCATCATCCAAATCAATAGACATCATACCTCTTACGTTTGATGTAAATTCTTGGTCTAAATTCTCTTTTGATGAACCATATTTTACTGTATAATTTCCATCTTCAAAATCGCTAGAATACCCAATTACCAATTTATTATTGATGATGAAAGATTTCCAAATAACTGGAGGTAATGATTTTCCATTTGGTTTTATCAATTCTTTTTTTGAGGTTTCACTATCGCCTTTTGCATTGAGAGCTATCAGGGCTACTTCATATAAATTATTTGATAAACTATCTAAAGTGATAAAATTTGATATGGTTGGTTTAGAATATTGATATGCTCCATTCTGTGTTTTATAAGCTACTTTGTATTCTTTTACGCCAAAAGTTTTATCAAAATAAATTCTTGCTTTTCCATTACCTGAAATCACTTGATTGATAACTGGTGCCTCAGGAACTTTAAAGAAAATTTCTTTTTCTGCTCTTTCATATCCTAAAGGATTTATCACTTTAATACTTAATCTATATGGGTTTTCTATAGAATTCCATTCAATTTTACCATCCCAAGAAGTTCCTGGAGTTAATGTTGGCAAATCCAATTCATCTTTAAAAAGCGTTTCTCCAGATTCGCCTGAAAACGTATATACTAGTTTATAATTCTTTAATGTATAACTAGGATAATCAGAGATTTCTTTGGTGTTAATTTTTATTTCGGTTGATTTTTTTGACAAATCAACTGGAGCAACGTCAAACGTTTTTACAGGACTATTTTCATTTTGAAAACGATCGAACAATCTTCTTTCTTGCCCCCAAACATTTACCACTCCCCAAACACGATTTTCTTCAGCAGAAGTTCCTGCATAACCACTCCTGTAATCGTTAAACGTCCACATTGAAGTACCCACTACAAACTCATTTTTTCCTCTAAAATTCTGATTCCATTCAGAAACAATGGGTTTATCACCATCTAAAGAAGCTGTTGGATAAGGATCAAAACCATATTCAGAAATAAAAACGGGTTTATTAGGCCACTTTTCTCTTAAAGTATTTAAGATAGTTTGTGGTTTACCTTGCCAACGATACATATTGTGCATAATGATATCTACGTGCGTATTTGGGTCCGTTTCTCTTGTATAGGTAGCTTTTTGCCCTGAGTTACTAACACAAGTTAATAATCTGTGTTCATCCAATTCTGTGCGTACATATTCCATCATCATTTTTGCATAGTCATAATGATAAGACAATTCATTACCCACACTCCAACCAATGATTGATGGATGATTGATATCGCGCTCAATCATTTCTTTTGTCCATTGTTTTATTAAAGGATAATCTGGTGCTGTAAACTCTTCATTTTCTAAATGACGAACATTTACTTCTTCAAACAATAAAATGCCTTTTTTATCACACAACTCGATTAACTTTTCGTTTTGAGTTCCGTGCATAATTCTCATAAAATTTGCACCTGATGCTTTCATTAAATCAACATCTTTTTCTAACACTTCTAAAGGTTCTGAAGAACCATAATAACGTTGTTCACTTACTCTGTTAAAACCTCCAGTTCTTATGGGTTCACCATTTAAAACCAATTGAGAATCTGACAATTCTATTTTTCGAATTCCAAAGTTATCTTCCTCTGAATCTAGGTTAATGTTGCTGTCTGAAATTGTAGTTTGTAATGTGTATAAATTAGGGTCATCAAAATGCCATAACTTTACATTTTTAGCACTTAATGTTGTTTTTAAAAAGATAGTTTTTGTACTGTTGGCAGCAATCTCAATCCCTTTTTGGGATAACTTTACATCATCAATCTCTTTAATTTTAGACACTACATCAATCGATCTTGACTCATCAGAATTATTTTCTAAACGAACTTTTAAACTGATTGCTGCTGAACCCTTTTCTAAATCAGGTTCTGCATGAATGTATTGATGCTGAATGCGAACATCTTTATCTTTTTTGATGGTTACATCTCTTATAATTCCTCCCCAATTCCAAGTGGCACCAACAATAAAGGCATTATCCGCTTCAACTGCGATTATATTTTTTGCTCCAAATTTTACAAAATCGGTGACATCAAACTCAAAAGGTGTAAAACCTCCTTGATGTTTTCCAACAAATTTTCCATTAATGTAAATTTTAGCCAAATGATAAACCGCTCCAAATTGAATTCGAATTCGTTCATCATCTTGAGCCGACCAATTTTGTGGCAATTCAAAAGATTTACGATACCAACCTTTACCTGTGTAATTAGAAAAATTGTTGATCATTCCCCAATGACCAGGGACTTTTAAATTATCCCAATCAGCATCATTGTGTGATGGTAAATAAATTTGACTTGGTAATTTTTGAGCGTCTGTATATTGTTCTTCAGAAATTTGTTGAAACATCACAGCATCAACTGGAACTTGTCCTTCTGTGGGAGCAGTAACTTGAATAAAATTATCATCATTTTTATCAAACTGATAAATACCCAAACTAATCCATTCTCCACAATACGTACGAGAACTTATTTGCTTTGAAGCTTCTCCATTTTTGTGTTTTACAGTATATCTTACTTTGCTATGAGCTGCATACGGATGCGTTAAAAAAGCTTCATAGTAGCCTGATTTTTTGAACTTAGGACGAAAACGGACATAACTATCTTTATCTTCTCCTTTTCTGAAGTTTCTAATTAAAAAGTCTTTTCCTTGAAATGGATAATCTTTAGAAGGTTTCGTTTTTTTAACCCATCTTTTCCCTTTTATTTCTACTTTATCTACATCTGAATTATCGATAATTATGTCTGATGGAGATAATTTTACATTCATATAATTGTACCCTTGTCCGTAAATTGTGTTGAATTTCCAATCGCCATTTAAAGACACTATTTCTTCTGGAACAATGGTGATTTGTTCATTTGTTAAACTACAAGCGGTTAGAAATACTGAGAGGACTATTAAAAAGAAACTATTTTTCATTTGGAGTGATTTAATTATCGACATAAAATTTCAAAAATTGATGCAGGTACATTTTCTGATGGATGCTCTAGCTCAATTATAAAACCTTTTAATTTCGTTTTTTTATCAAACTTAAATTCATTTATGGTTTGATAATTATTTTGTTTCGTAAATAGCGTTTTTCCTTCTAAACTTTTAATCACATAGTTCTGAACCATAAAAGGTACAACCTCTTCAGGATGCCCCATTAATGTAGATTCTAGTGGATGATCGTAATCAGAATCTAAAAATAATTTGATTTCTGACAACTCTTTTACTTCGTCCCAAACTATTTTTATTGTTGGCTTTTTATCACTTAAATCTGCAACCCAAGCATTCGATTTTTTGTAAGGTCTTACAAATCCGTTTCCTAAATTTTGGCAGCCAAAATCTTGAATTGCTGGTGCAATTTCCATGGCAATGTTTTGTCCTTTTGGTCTTCTGTGAGGAGTCCAAAATTCGAATTCATCAACACCAATATCTGCAGGCGGAACTTGTTTTCCGTTATTTGATACTGCTTTATTTACGCCATTAAAAACGGATAAAATTCCAGTAAATCTTTTGCTACTAGTTTTAATACTTACATTTTTGTTGGCTAAAAAAGTAACAAAACCATATTGATCTTTTTCCAATCCTTTAGAAAAGGAAAATTCTATGAATTGTTCCCCTTTTTTCAAATCAAACTCTTGAATTTCTAAGACAAGTTCTGGTGTATAGTTTTCTGCTTTTTCTGATGTTCTTAGTTCAACTTTTAGTGTTGTTGCTTCAGTAACTTTTACTTTCACTTTAAAACTATAGTTCTGATTGGCTTTTAAAGGCAACATTTGTGCGGATGAAATTGTTAACGAAAACCAAGTTCCATCAAAAGGAATTTCTTTTAATTCTAAATTTGAAGAAGTTTCAATTTTAGCCAAACTCAATACATTGGATGTTTTATTGATAGGTACATCAAGAATACTTTGCCCAATAATATTTAGCTCATTTTGTAATTCTTTTATTTTATTATTTTCTAATATTTCTGATGGAATTATCTCATTTTCTAAGCAAATGGCAGCAGCCATACCTACTGCTTGGGCACAAAAACCTGTTGTTGCCATAACTCTTGTAGATCCAAAAGCTACGTGAGTTGCACTAATAATTCTACCCGCTAAAAATAAATTATCAATGTCTTTACTTACAAAAGATCTGTAAGGAATATCATAAACACCTTTAGAATGCCATTGCGTACAACCAGAAAGTTCGCTGTAAATTCCGTCTGCAGGATGCAAATCGATTGCCCAACCACCAAAAGCAATAGCATCATCAAACTTTGTTTGTTGAATAATATCTTGTTGTTTTATCATATATAAACCTTCAAAACGTCTGCTTTCTCTTTTACCTGGCACAGTTGCTACCCATTCTAAAGTCATGTTTTCTACACCTTCAAACTCACCAGAATTTTTAATGTAATCCCAAACCCCGTAAATTACTTTCCAAAGCTCGTATTTTATCTCTTCTGTTTCGTGAATGGTATCATGTCTTCCTCCATATTCGAACCACCAAAAACGACAACCTTTATCGTCTTTACCAATGGCTTTGTATCTTGGAATTGTAGTAATATCTTTTAAAGCATAAGCAGGCGGAATATATTTTACAGGTTTATCTGTTTCTTTGCTGTAGAAATACATGGAGTGCCCTAACAATTCTCCATACGATTTATCTGGCGCAAAAAGTTCGCCAAATTCTTCTTTGGCTTCTGCCCCCATTCTAAAACTTGCACCAGCTTTAAATGCCACAATCCCATCACCAGAAGCATCGCAAAATAAACGCGCTTTTACATTATATTCAGTAGAATTTTGAGGATTAAATGCTTTTACAGCTTCAATTTTTGTGTCATTAGATTTAAAAACATCGTACACAGAAGTATTTAAAAGCAAGGTAATATTTTCTTCATTTAAAACTTTTTCTAACAAAATCGTATCAAAAATAACTGCATTTCCTTCTTTGTTTCTGTACAAATTTTCGACTAAAATTTCATCGATAACACCTCCTTCTCTAGACCAACGATTGTTGTTGCCCATGTGAGAAGTTGCACCTAAAATCCAAAGACGAACTTCTGATGAAGCATTACCTCCTAAAACTGGTCTATCTTGAATTAAGGTTACTTTTACACCCTTTCTTGCAGCTGTAATTGCTGCGCAAACTCCTGCAGTTCCACCCCCAATAACTACAAAATCTGAAGAAATATTTACTTCTTTTGTTTTTCTAACCTGTTTGTAAAATGTTTCTTGAATCATTAATTATATAGCTATTTTTTTAGTTTTATAAATGATGTAACCCCCTAATACAGAAACTAAAACGCCCATGCTTGCAACAAGCAGTTGTGCTTTATTGCCTATCAAAGCCAGAAAAAGGATTAAAACACCTGTGGCTAAAACACCAATTCCGATAACTCTAGTTCCTTTTGTATTGCTATTATCTGAAGATTCTTCTGGCTGTATTTCTTTTTGTTTTCTGTTGGTTTCGTACTCATCAAAAGCAGTTGTATTGCCATTTACATATTTTAACTTTAGCTCATAAGCAATTAACATTACCACAGGAATACCCATACCTACCACCATTTCCATGGCTCTATCTAGTGTAAGGTTGATTACATTTGGCGCAAAAAATTTAAAGAAAGCGTTAATTGCTAACGAAACAAAAGTGACTGTTAACACTGTTTTGCCTGTTTGTCTTTTAGAAAACAAAGCCCATAAAGGAGGCAAAAACATGGCACCACCTGTTAAAGCTGCCAAACTCATAACAACCTCTACAATTCCCCCAAAAAGCGGAACTAACAATGCAATAATTATTGTTAAAACACCTAATAATATAGTGGCTATTCTTGCAATTCTAACTAAATTTTTATCGGTAGTTTTTGGAAAAAAACTTTTATATAAATCGTTCGTTAATACTCCAGCAGAAATATTTAAAGTAGTATTTACTGAGCTTGAAGTGGCAAAAACCATTCCTCCTAACATTAAACCAAGCATACCAATTGGCAATACTTCTTTACACATTAAAAGATAAGCGCCTTCGTCTGCTAAGGCTCCTAATTCTGGATTTAAAACGCGATAAATCATTGGAGGCAACATCCAAATTAAAGGACTAATTGTATATAACGCTCCAAACAACCAACCTACTTTTTTGGCATCTTTAGGAGTTGCAACACTTGTATAACGTTGTACATAAGCCCAATTACCTGCAATAAAAAACAAGTTATACAAACCGAAAGCAACCATAAAAACCCAAGAATATTCAGAATTTGTAAACTCGAAAAATTGTTCTGGTGCTTTAGAAATAAAATTATTGATGCCGCCAATTTTATCAAAAGAAAGAGGTACTACAATTAAAACTGCAGCAGTTAATACTATAAATTGCAATACATCTGTTACTATTACTGCCCACAAACCACCAACAGCTGTGTATATTAAAATTAATACTCCTAAAACAATAATGCTTGTGGTAATAGGAATTCCTGTAGAAACTTCAACTATTTTGGCTACTGGATATAAAAATGCGCCTGTTGTAAAAATAGAGATGAATAAAAATAAATAGGTATAAATTTTTTGGGTAGATTTTCCTAATCTTTCAGAAATAAACTCAGCTGCAGTTAAGGCTTTTGTTTTTTGCCATTTAGGAGCTATAAAAAACCCTATAATAACACCTGCAATACACATGGTCCATTGAATGGTTACAGCAACCCAACCAGATGAGTAAGCAATAGAGCCCCAAACTACAAAAGTACCCGCAGAAAAAAAGCTCATAAAAAGTGATAAACCACTCATCCACCAAGGTAAAGCACCACCAGCAGCAAAATACGATTTCATGTTTTTTCCTGCTTTTGAGAAACTCATTCCGCAGATAAAAACCAACAGTGTAAAAATTAAAATAACTGAAAGATCTATTGTTCCCATTACTATGTTTTGTGGTTGTTTATACCAAATTACACAATTAAATAATATAAAGTTGTATTTTCATTTTCGGTAACGTTTCCGAAACTAAATATTTTAACGGAAACGTTTCCGAAAAATGTATCTTTGAAAAATCTATTTTAAAATTCTATGGAATATATTACCATTAAAGACATTGCAAAAAAGCTAAATGTTTCTATATCTACTGTTTCTAGAGCTTTTAATGACAAGTACGATATTAAAAAAGAAACTAGAGAGTTGGTGCTAAAAACTGCCAATGAAATGGGGTATAGACCTAACCCTATTGCAAAAAAACTAATTCAGAAAAGATCTTATAATATTGGTATTGTGGTGCCTGAGTTTGTGAATAGTTTTTTTCCTGAAGTGATTATTGGAGCACAAGAAATTTTACACAAAAAAGGTTATCAAGTGCTTGTAATGCAATCTAACGATTCTTGGGAAATTGAGCTGAAAAATGTAGAAACTTTGGTTGATAATATGGTTGATGGTTTAATTGTGTCTTTATCATCTGAAGATCATAACAACAACTATTACAACGATTTAATTAAAACAGGAATTCCTATCGTATTTTTTAATAGAGTGGTTGATGAATTTAAAGCTTCTAAAGTTTTGTTCGATGATTTTAAATGGGCTTTATTTGCTACTGAGCACCTAATTATACAAGGTTATAAAAATATTGCACATATTGCCGGAAGTAAAAATTTAACCCTAACCAAAAATAGAATTAAAGGTTTTAAGGCTGCACATAGAAAATACAAACAAGAACCAGGAGCCATAATTTATACTGGTTTTACAATGGAAGATGGCGAAAAAGTTGCTTTAGATTTAATTGAAAAAGAAGAAATACCAAGAGCAATTTTTGCTGCTAATGATGCTACTGCAATTGGAGCAATGAAGGTTTTTAAAGAACATGGTTTTTTAATACCAGATGATGTTGCTTTTGTAGGTTTTTCAGAATCTAGATTGGCAAAAAATGTATCGCCACCAATTTCTTCTGTAAAACAACCTACGCATGATATTGGACAATCTGCAGCAAAATTATTACTAGAACAAATAGAAAATAAGGGCTTGCACATACCACAAACCCTTATTTTAAACGGACGATTAAATATCAGAGAATCGTCTATAAATTTGAAAAAAAAATAATTTTTATTTACTTCCTTTTATCAAAGCTTCATTTGCATTTTGAATTCGTTCTCTTTGTTTTTTAGACAACCCGTGTTTGTAATAAAATGCAGGTTTTCTGTAATATTGAGATTTTTTCATCTGTTGATCATCTACATCCAGACTTAAATCGCAATCGAAACGCAATAATATAGCATGATTTTCACTCCAATTTGTCGCATTCGTTAAATGAGAAATTCCCCAAGTAATTCCTCTACCATCTTTGGTATCTGTAAACGCATCAGGAATAAAAGGTCCACCAGCAATTGGCATTAATTCTGTAATGGCTGCAATATCAAAATTAACTCCATCTTCTGCATATTGTATGGTAAAATGTTCATTACCATCTTTGATTACCATAGCTGCAATTCCGCTTTTAAAAGGAAACAAAGTCGTTTCGTGACCAGAATTGATAATTGGGTTTTGAGGATGTTTTGTAAATGGCCCTAAAGGATTGTCTGCAGTTGCTAAACCTTGCAAACGAATTAAATCATCACCTTTACCTGAGTCTGATTTGTAATACAAATAAATTTTTCCATTATGCACTAAAGGATATGGATCGTGAATTGAGAATTGATCCCACTGACCTTCTCCACCATTAGGAATTACAACTTCGTTGTGAGGTGTCCAAGGTCCATCAGGTGAATCTGCGTACGAAACAGCCACTGGGCAATCATCGCCTCTTAAACCACTAACTTCCATAAATCCTTGGTAATACAAGTAATATTTTCCTTTCCATTTTAAAATATCTGTAGTAGTTACTGAACGCCAACCTACAGCTGGTTTAGGTGGTCTTGGTACAGCAACTCCTTGTTCTTCCCAATTGATACCATCTGTACTAGTTGCATACCAAATTTCAGACAAATCCCAATCTGAAGAAGGGATTTCATCTGTTGCTTTTGCTGCATTTTTGGTACCTATTGGTGCAGATTTTGTGTTTCTGTAGGTGTACCAGACGTAATATTTACCGTTTTCAAAAATTACTTTGGATGGATCTCTTCGTGAAATTGTTCCATCATGATTGTTATAATCAAAACCTTTTAACTCTGTGTATTTAAACTGAGAATACAACTCGTTATATTTTGGTTGAATGCCCATATACGCATCGTAATTACGCTCCATTGCTTTGCTTAATTTAATGGCAGGTTTTTCTTTAGGCATATAAAAAGGGAATCCTTTTTCTGGTAATTCTTCTTGCTTATCCACCGATTTTTCGGTATTGCAAGACATCATCGTTATAAATAATAACGGTAAAATTAAATATCTCATTTGTTTTGACTATTAATGGTTTTTTAATTAAATCTTTACTTTAATGCCCTCCTTTTGGATGACTATCGTTTGTATATCTTAATACTTTTGGTTTTCCTACACCTCTTGCAGCTTTTATTTCTACTTGCCAAGCAGCTCTCATTTCTGCTAATTTTTCTTGATATTGTTTATGATAAGCCAAATTATTTAACTCTTCAGCATCATTTTTTAAATGATATAATTCTTCATAAACAGGTGCTTCTCCTTCTAAAGAAGAATCAGACAAGGTTCTGTAATACGCAATATCTGGATCATGAACTGCATATAACATTTTGTTTACAGGCATACCAATAATTTTAGCAACTTCAATTTCTTTGCTTGCAGAACGTGTTGTGTTTTTGTAATAACGAATGTATTTCCAATCTTTGGTTTGCACAGCTTCGCATTTCGGATTTCCAAAATGCGTAGACCATAAATTTTCTGTAAATACATAGTCTCTTACTTCTTTTGATGAATCTTCTATTAAATGAGAAATATCTTTACCCTGAAAATCTTTAGGAACTTCAACACCTGCAAATTTTAAGATTGTTGGTGCAACATCTATAGACTGCACTAAAGCATCCGTTTTTTTGCCTTTGTGTTTTCTTTTTACATTCGGATTCATAATAATCATAGGCACGTGTGTGGTTTTTTCGTAGCATAATGCTTTACCTCCTAAACCTTGTTCGCCCATAAATAATCCATGGTCTGATGTAAAAATGATGATGGTATTTTTATCGATATTTAATTCTTTTAATTTGGCTCTTAGATTCCCAACCATTCTGTCTATACCAGTCATAGCCTGCATTTGCCTAATGTATCTTTCTTTAAAACCTTCTGGAGTATCTGAGTGATTATAACCTGTTTGTCTATCTTCTGTTCTTAGTAAATCTGCAGGTAATTTTGGAGTTTTAATATCTTTTTTGGCGATGTAATTTTTTGGTAAAGGGATGTCTAAATCGCGATACAATGTTTTGTAAATATCATCATCGTTCTTTTTTAATTTCATTGAACTTGTACCTGCGCCATGAGGTAAATTAAAATTGATGGATAATAAAAACGGTTTGTCTTTTGGCCTAACTTCTAAAAATTTAACAGCTCCTTTTAACTTTCTTGCATTCGGATCTAAAAAATCGTCTACACTTTCGTTAATGACTTCTGGTTGTGTGTTAGCAATTGCATCATTAAAAATTTCGTGTATTTCCTTTGGATAAAATCGGATGTGCCCATGACCTGCATACCAATAATCGAAACTTTTTTCCATTAAACCACTTGTATAACCACCTTCGCCAATTGGTGCGTGGTTTTTGCCAATCCAACCTGTATAATACCCCGCTTTTCTCATAACAACTGGGTAAGAATTATTCCAAGCTTCATCAGCAACAGAAGTTCCAGAATTAAAATTTACGCCATGTTTTCTCTCATACTGACTTAATAAAATTGAGATTCTACTAGGTGTACAAATGGCACTTGTAATATGAGCATTTGTAAACAAAGTCCCTTCTTTTGCCAATTGATCTAAATTTGGGGTTTGTACAATGTTGTTTCCTGTGGCACCCATCATTCCATAAGACTGATCATCAGTAAGAATAAAAACAATATTTGGACGTTTTTGTGCTAAAAAACTTATTGAAAAACCAATAAATACTAATTGCAACACTATTTTTTTAGATAAGAATTTCATATCAATCTCTATTTTATTTCATTTTTTTTAGTAGCTCTTTTTCGAATAGCTTTAAATTGTTTTTCTTCTTTAATAACATTTTCTGGATGTGGATCTACCCATTGAGGAGCAATATTTTTAGCATCCCAAGCTTTGTAAAGTTTTTCGATTTCTTTAATTTTTTCAGGATTTTTTTCTGCAATATCTTCTCTTTCTAAAGGATCTATTTTTAAATTAAATAACATTGTTTTTTGCTTGTATGCACTTTTATACAATTTAAAATCGCCAATTCTTGCAGCATATTCAAACCCACCAACAGACCTCCAAAATAAATTTTGATGAGGTTTTGATTTATTTTTGTTTTGTATAAAAGGCATTAAATTTACACCATCTAATTGGGTTTCTTTGCTAGCATTTGCACCTGCAGCTTCTAAAAGTGTTGGAAATAAATCTAACGAAACAATAGGGTTTTTATACACCTGATTTGGGCTAATTTTATTCTGCCAGGTCATAAAAAAAGGTACTTTAATTCCGCCTTCAAAAAGCATTCCTTTGTGCCCTCTGTTGGGTCTATTATCTGCATGGAATTTTCGGCCTCCATTATCACTTAAAAAAACAATAATTGTATTTTCTTTAATGCCTTTTGCAGTTAAAAGCGAATCGATTTTACCTACTCCAACATCAACCCCATTAACCATTGCAGCATAAACACTTCTGCCTCCATATTCTATATGTTTGGTGTTTTCTAAATATTTTGAAGTTGCATGATCTGGAGCATGAGGTGCGTTGTATGCCAAATAAATAAAGAATGGTTTATCGTCTTTTTGGTTGATAAAATTGATGGCTTCTTCAGTAAAATCATCCGTTAAATAACTGAGTTCTTCTTGCTCCACTTCTTTTCCATTTCTTAAAATGGTTTTTAAAGGTCCGTCTGCATTTCCCCAAAAATTCATAGATCCACCAGCAAAACCAAACCAATGATCAAAACCTTGCGCATTTGGATGCAAATCTGGATGATCGCCCACATGCCATTTACCAATTGCAGCAGTTCTATAACCTTGTTCTTTTAAAGCTTCAGAAATCATTTTTTCTGATAAAGGTGTACCTACTGAATTATCATTTTCACCTTCGTAAGGCATATTACAATCGTGCCCAAAACGTGCTTGATATCTACCTGTTAATAAACCTGCTCTTGATGGACTGCAATAAGGATGAGAAACATATCCGTTAGAAAAAACTACACCTTCTTTTGCAATTCTATCTAAGTTTTGCGTAGGTATATCTGTTGCTCCGTTAAAACCAACATCTGCCCAACCTTGATCGTCTGTTAAAACAATAATAATATTGGGTTTTTTGGTTTCTTTTTTCTGAGCCTGAATACATAAGCTAAAAAAAGCGATAAAAAGCAAGCAGTAATTTTGATATAATTTTTTCATTTATTTTTAAAACTTTAATCAAAAATAGAAGTCAACCCAAAATTGACTTCTATTTAATCAATTCAAATACATACAAATTTCAACTACTTTGTTTCTATAATAATTTTATCGGATTTTAATGATTTAGATTTTGCTGTTAATTCTATTTTACCAGAAATTGTAGATGATTTTAAAATGGCCAAACACATACCACTAAACGCTTTTCTTTGATGTGCTTGAAAAGACTCTACACTAGTTTGGTCTCCATTATCAACAGCCAACAACTCACCTTGTCCTTTTACCGAAAATTTTACCAAATTTGCTGCATTTGGCACTAGGTTTCCATTTCTATCTTCTACTCTAATAGTTACATAAGCCAAATCTGAACCATCTGCATTTATAACATTTCTGTCTACAGATAATTTAACTTGATAAGGTTTACCAGCAGTATTAATTGTTTTTTCATTAACCTTTTTACCATCTTTATAACCAACCACTTTTATAGTTCCTGGTTCATAAGGCACGTTCCAAGACAATCTGTATTTAGATTTAAAGGTTTTTGGTTCATAGCGAATAAAGTCTACTTTTATTTCTGTAAAATCTACACCTTTTACTTTTTTACCCATAGATTTTCCGTTTACAAAAAGTTCGGCTTCATCAACATTTGTATAACAATACACAGGTATTTCTTTACCTTCCATACCTTTCCAATTCCAGTGAGGTAAAAGGTGAATCATTGGTTTTGTGGTCCAATGACTTTGGTATAGGAAAAATCTATCTTTTGGAAAACCTGCTAAATCTACAGCTCCAAAATAAGAACTTCGAGAAGGCCAATCTGCATTCCAATATCCGTTTGTAGAATTGTCTTTACCACCATAAGGAGTTGGTTCTCCTAAATAATCGAAACCTGTCCAAATAAATTCGCCCATAATATTTGGGTTTTGTTCTTGAAAATGGAACTCTACATCTGGTGGATAAGCCCAAGGTGGCCCAATAATATCGTAACTTGTTACATGCTTAGAGTCATGTGTATTATATTTTTCTATAGGTAAATGATACACACCTCTACTACTTGTACAGCTCGAAGTTTCTGAACCATAAAGCGCTAATTGAGGATAAGTTTCATGGATGTAAGCATATTTTGTTGGCTTATAATTGATTCCTGCAATATCTGATTGTGCTGCAAAATTCATTTTATAAGGAGCTTCAAAATTGTTCATTCCTAAGGTTGTAGGGCGAGTTGGATCTACTGCTTTACAGTATTCGTGTAGCATTTTAGCAACCTTCCATCCATTCTTTTTGTCATGTTGCTCATGAATTTCGTTACCTGTACTCCACATAATTACAGATGGGTGATTTCTGTCTCTTTTTACCATATCTTTTATATCTCTTTCTGCCCATTCTTCAAAAAACACGTTGTAGCCATTTTCTACTTTTTGTTCTTTCCAAACATCAAAAGCTTCATCTAAAACCAATAAACCCAATTCATCACACAATTCTAAAAACTCTCTTGAAGGTGGATTATGACTTGTACGAATAGCATTAACACCCATACTTTTCATAATTTGCAACTTGCGTTCATCTGCTCTTCTATACACAGCAGCACCTATAGCACCATTATCATGATGCAAACAAACTCCGTTAAATCTTATCTTTTTTCCATTTAAGAAAAAGCCTTCGGTTGTAAATGAAATTGATCTAAAACCAAAAGTTGAATTGTAAGTATCTATTACTTTTCCGTCTTTAAAAACGGTTGTTACCGCTTTATAAATATTCGGATTTTCGGTATCCCAAATTTTAGGATTTTGCACATTTACCCAGGTACCAGAAACAGCTTTAGAATTTGCTTTTACAGTTATTTCATCATCAATTTTTGCAGCCAATTTACCATCAGGAGAAAAATACTCTTGTTTTACGGTTACTTTAGCAGCTACATTTGAACTGTTTACAATGGTAGTTTCATTTTGAACAACACCTACTTTTTTAGAAACTGTTGGTGTGGTTATGTATGCGCCCCATTGTTCTACATGAACAGGATTGTTAATTTTTAACCATACAGAACGATATAAACCAGCTCCTGGATACCATCTAGATGATAAATCTTTTGGGGTTAGCCTTACAGCAACAACATTATCTGAACCATCGTATTTTAAATGTTTACTTATTTCGAACTCAAAACCAATATATCCATAAGGTCTGTTGCCTACAAAATTTCCATTTATCCAAACATGAGCATCGTACATAGCACCTTCAAACTCCATATGTACCAATTTACCTTCAGCACTTTTATCCATTGTAAAATGCTTACGATACCAACCAGTTCCGTGAAAAGGTAAACCTCCAGAACGTGCATTGTATTTTACATCAAAAGGACCTTCTATAGCCCAATCATGAGGCAAACTTAATTTTCGCCAATCTTCATCATTAAAATCTACTTTTTCTGCGCCTTTTGCTACATCATTATAAAAAAGCCACGAATCGTTAAAATTTAAATCTTGTGCAATTGTGTTTTGAGATGTAACAAGAAATGCCAACATCACAAAAAATAAAATACTTTTATTCTTCATTTTTAATTAATTATCTGGTGATAAATTATTGAGTAAGCAATTAACAAAAAAAGAAAAAACCTAAAGATTCCAAATGAGCAAATAGTTATAACAGATGTTCTTTTAAGAATTTTTAGGTTTCGTAAAGTACTTAACTTTTACTTAATTTTGTACACTAAATGGTTAATGTACAGAAGTGGTTTCGTTAGAATCTCTTGTTTTATTATAGGTATCAAATAGTGTTTTTACTTTTTCTTGATGTTTTTTTGATGCTACAAAATTGTACTTTTCGTTTTCGCTGATATTGGTGTTTAGATCGAACAAAGCAACAGGAATTCTGGTTTTATTGGTTTTGTCTTTTTTATCAACCTTAATCACAAGTTTCCAACCATCTTCGATAATGATTACGTGATGTGCAGAGCCACCTTGAATCATTAAATGACTTCTTTTTTCCTTTTTTTCTTCTTGTAATAACGCTGGTAAAAGGTTGTAAGAATCTTGGGCAACTTGATTACTTAATTTTTGATTAGATATTGCTGCAATTGTAGCCATAATATCTTGTCCTAAAATTGGCTTTATCGATTTTTGATTCTTTTTAATTTGGTTTGGCCACGTAACTATAAAAGGAACTCTGTGTCCCCCTTCGTGAAATTTGTTTTTAGAACCTCTATAAATATCACTTACTTTATGACCAGATTTTATGGTGTTTTTTTTCATTAAACCACCATTATCAGAAGTAAAAATAAAGACAGTATTTTCATAAACACCTTGTTTTTTTAGCTCAGCTACTAACATCCCCATTTGTGTATCTAATTCTTTAACCATATCTAAATGCAAAGAAGGAGTTGTGCCTTTTATTTTTTTACCATCTAATTTATCTATTGGCGCATGTGGTACATGTACTGCTTGCGAGCAATAATACATAAAAAATGGTTTGTCTTTTTTTGCGTTTTCTGCAATATAAGCTGTTGCTTTAGTAGCTAAAATTCCGCCAACATTATGAGGATCCCAATTAGAATCTCCAAAACCAGGGTTTTTATCTAATTTTAGATTGATGTTTTTCATATAGTTTTCATCAATCATTTCTATTTTAGAATCTGGCTTTAATTTCATCCATTCGTGGTTTTCATAAAAAGCATAAGGAGGCCCTTGAATACCTGCAGGTAAAGACAAACTATAATCGAAACCTAATTGTTTAGGACCAATGATAATTTTTGAGATATCTACATCGTAATCAACCTTACCATTTTTATCGAAATATAATTTTTCTGGATTGTTTTTAGATTTAAAAGTTGTACCCAAATGCCATTTTCCGAAAAAGGCTGTGTTGTAATTTGCTTGTTTCATTAATTTTCCGAGCGTCATTTGGTCTTTTTTAATGGCCGATTTTGCATAGCCAGACCAAACACCCCAAGGAGCTGTACTTCTAAAATTACTATTCCCAGTCATAATTGCGTAACGAGATGTAGCACACAAAGCTGCAGGTGAATGCGCATCTGTAAACATGATTCCTTCTGTGGCAAGATTATCTATACTCGGAGTTTCTAAAATAATATTATTACTGTGTATTCTTCTGTATTTAGAAATATCGCCTACACCAATATCATCTGCTAAAACAACAATTATATTAGGTCTTGTATCTTTTTTTTGTGCAAATGCGTTGGTAAAAAAACATACCAAAACTAACAGTGTTATAATTTTTTTCATCATTAAATATTGTATTATTATTTTAATTTCCAGGTACGTACCCAATCGTAAGAAGTTGTTCTATCTTCTTTAGAACCTGTCATTCCACCATCTGCTGGCACAGGATTCCAGTTGTAAGTTTCTACCACCATTCTTAAATGCATGTCTAAATCGAAATCTGATGGTGGTTTTACTTGTTGCACAAACTTACCATCTAAAAAGAATAAAATTTCGTCTTTGCTTTTCCACCAAACTGCGTAAACGTGGTAATCATCATAGACTTTACCACTTTCTAAATTTGCCTTTGCTGGTGCTCTACCTTCTAAAATATCGCAACCTTCTTTTACACCTCTACTGTGTGTATTAGAGTTCATTCTTTGATCGAACCCAATCGTAAATTTTTTGTCTGATGTAATTTGTCCAAAACATTCTTGAATGTCTAATTCTGTAACTCTATTATCGCAACCTTTGGCTCCTTTTCTATCATTTATCAACCAAAAAGTAGAAGACATAAATGTTTTATTGGCTTTCATTCTGGCTTCGTAATATCCATATTTCATAGATTGATAAGAACCTACATAACCACCTCCGTGTGTAAAAGTATTTCCGTTTTTTACAACGGGTTTTGCTAATTTTTTTGTGGTTATTTTTAACTTACCATCTTCTACTTTTATATTTTCTGCTTGGAACAAACCTGGTGCACGACCAATCCAACCTTGACCAGAAATTTGCCATTTGCCTTCGTCTACTTTTTTACCTTTAAACTCATCAGACATTCCTTTTACCAATTTCCATTTTTTACCTTCTGGTTTTGGATCTTCACCTTTTTGAAAATAAGGCGATTTTTGTGCATACAAAGAATTAAATGTTATAATAATTATTAGTGCAACTAACTTTTTTAAACTTGCCATAATTAATCTTTTATCAATATTATTTTATGATGATAAAAGTAAATATTGATCCCAAATTGAGTACTGACATATGGCCAAGTTTGTAGGATATATGTTCTAATTAAGAAATATATAAGTCTATTGTCTAAAAAATATCGGTGAGAGAAGCTCATAGCAATTAATTTGCAGCGAATAAATAAGTTTTACTGATTACCCTCCTTTGTTCTTTTAGCAACAACCTTTTAAATGATAAAATTTTGCTTTTTGAGAACTACAAATTCTTCAACTAAATAGAAATTTAGATTTGGCAGTCTAAACTTCATCAAAAAGTTATTTTAAAACCTTGTTATTATATTCTTGAATGCGCTTCTTTTGTTTTTTTGATAAACTACGTTTATAATAGTCTTGAGGTGTAAATGGTATTCTTGGCTCTTTCATTTCAGGGTCATGAATATCCTGACTTAAATCACAATCAAACCTAGTTAATACTGAATGAAAAGTTCCCCAATTAGAATTATAATTGATAAAATGAGCCATTCCCCAAGTAATTCCACGACCATCTTTGGTATCTGTAAAAGCATCAGGAACATAAGCTGCTGCTGCGTATGGCATCATTTCTGTAATAGAGGCAATTTCGAAATTTACACCATCTTCTGAATATTGTACAGTATTGTGTTCATTTCCATCTTTATAAACCATTGCTGCAATTCCTGTTTTAAACGGGAAAAGTGAGGTTTCGTGTCCAGAAGAAATCACCGGATTTAATGGATGTTTTGTAAATGGTCCTAAAGGATTATCGGCAGTTGCTAAACCTTGCATTCTTACCCAATCTCCAGGTTCTCCAAAGTCTGATTTATAATACAAATAGATTTTACCTTTATACACAAGTGGATATGGATCGTGAATTGAATATTGATCCCATTCTCCTTCTCCACCATTAGGAATTACAATTTTGTTATAAGGAGTCCAAGGTCCATCAGGAGAATCTGCATACGAAACTGCTACAGGACAATCATCACCACGTTTTCCACTAGCTTCCATAAAACCTTGATAATATAAATAATATTTACCTTTCCATTGTAAAATGTCTGTAGTGGTTACAGAACGCCAACCAACAATTGGTTTTTCTGGTCTTTTAATAGCCACTCCTTGTTCTTCCCAAGTAAATCCATCATCGGAAGTTGCATACCAAATTTCTGCTAAATCCCAATCTGAAGAAGGAATAACATCTGTACTTTTTTTAGCTCCTTTTGGTGGTGTTGGTGTATTTCTGTAAGTATACCAAACATAATATTTACCATTATGTTTTAAGACTTTTGATGGATCTCTTCTGCTTATTGTTCCATCATGATTATTATAATCAAAACCTTTTAACTCTGTATATTTAAACTGAGAAAACAACTCATTATCTTGAGGTTTTGGTGCTAAATAATTATCATACAAACGATTTAATGCGCTACTTAAAGGCATATCCGGTTTTTTATTTGGCAAATGATGTGGAAATGCTTTTAATTCTTTTTCAGAAGTTTCTGTTGTAACTTCTTCTGTTGCTTTATTACAAGCATTTAAAAAACTTAGTAAGACTAAAAGTATAAATATTTTTTTCATTTTAATTGATGTTGGAAGCAGTTGATTAATTCCGTAAATGTAGTTGCTACTTTATTTAAAGCAGTAAACAAATATTCATCTTTAGAGATTAAATGTTCTTTATTTACCCACAAACTAACTTAGCAATAACTTACTCTAATTCTAATTTAAAGACATTTGCTATGCTATTTAACTCTGCATCAGGTATGGTTAAATAAAATGTAGATGTGCTGTGTTCAAATTTAGTTTCGGTATTAGAACCCAAATGAATGATCTTTTTAATTTTACCTGGAGGTATATTTCTATGATAGCCACCAATAGATTTCATTTGTATGCGTTTGCCAATTTCTGGTTTTCCTAAAAAGAAAATATACATGGCTTTTTTATCTTTTGCCACAGTAAAACGCACATCATCTGCAGTATATTTTACGGTTGATGATTGCCCTGCATTATGTCCTTTACCTGTTTGTGCATTTCCAAATCCGAAGATATTATGAGGTCTTGTACCATACACAGCTTCTCCGTGAATTTGCATCCAATCTCCAATTTCTTTTAAAATATTTCTTTGTTCTTGGTTGATGACACCATCTGCTTTTGGCGAAACATTTAGCAAAACAACTCCATTTTTACTCCAAACGTCAATCATATTTCTAACTACTAAATCAGCAGTTTTGTAGGGATGCCCTTTTACATACATCCATCTATTTTTACCTAAAGTAACATCTGTCATCCATGGAGTTGGCCAAGCATCTTTTCGTCCTCCTTGTTCGTAATCTAAAACACTAAATTCTTGTGGCAAATCTTCTTGTTTATGCGCTAACATTACTTCTTTATCATTCTTTAATCCGTTGTTAAAATGATGTGCAGCCATTTGCAAAATTTTATCTTCAGGAATTAAATTTAACCAAGAGTCGTACCATAAAATATCTGGACTGTATTTGTCTACAACCTCATTTACTTGATCTAACCAATATTGATTGAATTCTTCTATAGTTTCAAAATTCCCAAATAATTTTCTTAGTTTTTCATCTGTTGTGGCAGTGGGTAAATCTGGATGATATACATAATGACTGTTGTAAGCGTTTTTCCATAATTCTGGTTTATTTGCATTTCGTTGCCCATTTCTTGCATGATGAAAAGTAGCAATGGTTTTTAACCCTTCTTTTTTTAGTGATGTAAAAATATCACCCAAAATATCTCTTTTTGGCCCCATATCTGCAGCATTCCATGGATTTATTTCACTATCCCACATTGCAAAACCATCATGATGTTGAGCTACTGGCCCAGCAAATTTGGCACCTGCCATTTTAAATAATTTAGCCCAATCATTTGGATCAAATTTTTCTGCTTTAAACATCGGAATAAAATCTTCGTACCCAAACTCATAAATACTTCCGTAATTTTTTTCATGATATTTTCGTACAGCACTATTGTCTTTGTACATATTATGAGGATACCAAGCGCTGCCATAAGCAGGCACACTATAAGGCCCCCAATGAAAATAGATACCCAATTTTGCATCTGCAAACCACTCAGGTGCTGCACCATGTTTTGATAGCGATTCGAAGGTGGGTTTATACAACTCTATACCTTTATTTGTATTCCGCTTAGTTTGCGAACAAGCCACTATTAATAATACAAATACAGCAATAGCAAATATTTTATTTTGATGCATTTTGTTTCAATTTTTTATACTGCTCTTCAATTCTTTTTCGTTGCTTTTTATTTAAACCATGTTTTTTGTAATAAAAATCTTGAGGATAACTGTAATAATGTTTTTTCATATCATCATCGTGAATTTCAGTGCTTAAATCACAATCAAAACGAGTTAACACTGTATGTCTCCAGTTACCATTTGCATTGATAAAGTGCGAAATTCCCCAAGTAATTCCCTTTCCATTTTTAGTATCTGTAAACGCATCTGGCACAAAAGGTCCTCCTGCAACAGGCAGTAATTCTGTAATAGAAGCAATTTCGAAATTTACCCAATCTTTGGCATATTGTATGGTGTTATGTTCTTGTCCATCTCTTTGAACAATAGCAGCAACACCTTCTCTAAAAGGAAATAATGTTGTTTCATGACCCGAATTAATTACCGGATTTAAAGGGTGTTTTTTAAAAGGCCCTAAAGGATTATCAGCAATTGCTAAACCTTGCATTCTAATTTTTGATGGTTTTAGTTCTGGTTTTTTATCAAAATCGCCTTTATAGTATAAATATATTTTTCCATCATGTACTAAAGGATAAGGATCATGAATTGAGTATTGATCCCAAGAACCTTCTGGCCCATTAGGAATTACAATTTTACCTGTGTGAGTCCAAGGTCCATCTGGAGAATCTGCCCAAGCAACTGAAACAGGACAAAAATCGCCACGTAAACCACTAGCTTCCATAAATGCTTGGAAGTATAAATAGTATTTTCCTTTCCATTTTAAAATATCTGTGGTGGTTACAGAGCGCCAACCCGCTTGAGGTTTTGGAGGTCTAGCTACTGCAATTCCTTCTTCTTTCCAAGTAAAACCATCTTCTGAAGTTGCATACCAAATATCTGCCAAATCCCAATCACTAGAAGGTATTTGATCTGTAGCTTCTTTGGCTCTTGCCATTCCAACTGGTTTTACTGGAGATTTACGGCCTGTATACCAAACATAATATTTGCCATTCTCATAAATTACTTTTGATGGATCTCTACGTGTAATAGTACCATCTCCATTATTGTAATCAAAACCTTTTAATTTGGTGTATTTAAATTGAGAATATAGTTCATTTTGTTCTGGTCTAATCGATTCGTAATTGTCATAATTACGCTGTACAGCTGCACTTAAAGGTCTATTAGGTTTTTCTGAAGGCATAAAAAAAGGAAAGTCTTTTTTGCTGTTATATTCATCTCTTTTTGTGGTTTTATCGCAAGAAAAAAGTAAACCTATTGAAATAAAAAGCACTAAAATGTTTTTAACTTTTATCATAGTTTTTAAAATTCGAAGGTTAATTCTATGATGATTGGATCATCATCATTACCAAAATAATTTTCTGTATTTCCTTCTGGGCCCATAGTTGATGGATCTTGAAATTTTGTACCTATAGCAGGAATATTCACTAGAAAAGAAATATCTCCCTTTGGAAATTTTATAGACGTTCTGTCTTTGTTGTCATTCTTCGGGTTTTGAGGCGTTAACATTCTTAAAAATGTAAATGGAGTTTTGCAATACACTGTAAATCCGTTATTTTTATTCCCTTTAATTTTTGCCCAATACAAACTAGAAAAGAATCCTTTAAACTCTGGATACACAAAACCTGATTCTCCTGTTACAGTATTATTATAATCGTTTTCCCAAACCTGAAAACGAGTACCTTTCATTCTATTTCTCCATACTCTGTATGGTCCATCACCCAACCATTTCATCCCTTCTACTTCTTCTTCTGGAAATGAAAACGTAATGCCCTTATAATTCTTAACAATACGTTTTCCTTTCATTTCTACATGAAGGTCTAAAATTCCGTTTTTATGAATTGTCCATTGAATTTTATCAGAACTCAATTCTACGTGACTTGCCCAAGCTGGAGTTTTGTCTTTTAACTCAAAAATGACTTGTATTTTAGTGTTCTCTTCAGATTCACTGATTTTTAGATCAATAATTTTATCATTTTGCCCCAAAATAAGTGGTCCATTTGATAATGGAATAACTTTACCGTTTTTAACAACTTTATTTAAAATCCCTGTTTTATTAGAGAAATTGTACTGCATATTGTTTACAGATACTGTTATTTCTCCATCTTTATTTTCGGTTTTTATTGTTCCTTTTTCAGAATCTATTTTGATAGATGTTGCCAATTCTTTTGGTGTTTTTACAGGATAAGACCAAGTAAAAATTTCCATTCCTTTTACATCAAAAGCTGTTAAATGTAGTGCATCAGCTTCTTTCCAATTTGATGGTTTATCAACAAAAAAACTTCCTTTTTCTAAAGGTAATAATGCTGGTAATTTTACATTACTCTCTGATAAAACAACCGAATTTTCTTTATCATCTGGATTATTAAATTTTATCCATTTTGAAATCATCTTACATTCATTTAAGTTGGTAAAATGATATCGATTTTCGATGTTAAACTTTCCATTAAAGTTATCTCTAATGTATCTATCTTCAATATAAATTGGAGACCAAACCTCTTTTATGGTAAAATAACTGGCTTCTTTTTCTCCATAAGGCCCAACAATACCATCTGCTGCATGATTGCCATCTGTATCTAGATGATTATTTTGATCTGTTCTTTCTATGGCTTCATCTGCAAAATCCCATAAAAAACCACCTGCACTTAAAGGCATATTCCACATTTTCTGCCAATAATCATTTAAACCTGCTCCATGACCACCATCAAATAAACCGTGTAAAAATTCAGTTGGAAAAAATATTTTATCCTTTTTATAAGCATCAGAAGCCAATGCATGATATCTGAAATAATGTAAGGTATTTGTTTTTCTAAAAATATTCCAAGGATGAATTACCTCTCTTTTTTGGATATCCCAAATAGCATAATCATCATCCAGCTCTGTATTCCAACCAGTTTCATTTCCATTTGCCCACAATAAAATTGATGGATGGTTCACATCTCTAACCACTGTTTCTTTTACTATTTTACGACCAACTTTAGTATCTAAATGCGGACTATGCCAAGTACAAACTTCATCAATCACAAATAATCCTAGAGAATCGCAAGCTTGTAAAAAATGTTTATCTGGTGGATAATGAGACATTCTTACAGCATTCATATTCATATCTTTCATCATTTTAACATGTTTAATGCTCAACTTTTTTGAAGTTGTTCTTCCAGAAGAAGGATGAAAAGAATGACGATTTACGCCTTTAAATTTTATTTTTTGACCATTTACATAAATTCCATCTGCCTCTCTAACTTCAACAGTTCTAAAACCAATTCTTTCTTTTACGCTGTGAAGTATACTTCCGTTTTTATCTAATAAATCGATTTTTAATTGATATAAATTTGGTTTTTCGGCATTCCAAGTTTTGATGTTTGATGCTTTGCTTTCTATCCTAAATTTTCCTTTTACTTTTTCAAATTTGTTTATTGATAAATTTTGAATTTTACCACCTTTTACGTTTAATAAAGTTAATTGAATATGATCTGCTTTATTTCCATCAACAAAAGCATCCATTTTTATATTTCCATTTGCTTTAGCATCAATGGCAACTCTATCAATTTTATTTTTTGGTAACACTTCTAAATAAACAGGTCTGTAAATTCCACCAAAAATCCAATAATCGGCATCTCTTTCTGCAAAATTTATTGATGCGTTTGATGATCTTTTATTTACTTTAACCTCTAAAATATTTTCTTTACCAAACTTTAGCAACTTGGTAATATCATACTTAAATTCGTAAAATGCCCCTTGATGAATTGCCCCAGCAAGTTTGCCATTCACTTTAACTTCAGCATCTGTCATTACACCTTCAAAAACAATTTTAACAGCTTTATTTTTCCATTCTTTATCTACAAAAAAACGATGTTTATACAATCCAAATTCATCAAAAACCTTCTTTTTATTCTTAGCATCAAAACCATAATTATAGTTTCCAAAACCTTTTTGTTCCCAACAAGAAGGCACAGCAATTTTTGTCCATTTTCCACTTTTTCTTCCTTCAGAAATCCAAAAATCCCATTCCACTAAATTGTCTTTATCTGTACCTGACAGATATTTTATTTGCGTTGTATTTTCTGCATTTTTAGAATTGCTTTCCTGCTCATTTTGAGCAGAACCTTTTAGCACAAACAGCAGAATAAATGCTATTAATAAATTTTTAAATTTTTGCATATTAAATAAAGAATAATTGAATTTTTAGAGTTTAAATTTATCAATAATCATTAAATTTGAGTACATTAACGTCGCTTTAACTGTAGCTATAACCGTTAAAATTTGAAAAAAGAAGCATGAAGCTAAGCAATCAAAAAAAAGAAGAAATTGTTGCTAGAATTACTGAAAGTAACACCTTTAAAAATGCACCTACAAGCATTGCTTTATTGCGCTATTTGTTTAAAGCTACTCAAAATAAAACACCTTTAAAAGAGAGCATTATTGATATTGATTTTTTTGGTGGTTTTGAAATATCAAACAAAAATAACCCGAGAGTTAGAGTAAATGTTTATAATTTAAGAAAGAAATTAGATGCCTTTTATTTAAATGAAGGAAAAAATGAAGAATGGATTTTACAAATTTTAAAAGGGCAATACAACATTAGCTTTATTAGAAACGATGTTAAACAGCAAAAACTAAAAAAAATAAATTGGAAAGTGGCTTTACCGTATTTTAGTTTGTTTGCTGTTTTGCTTTTATGGTTCTTTACTTCTTTACCTAATAAACCTCCAGAATTATGGAAACCTTTTTTAAAAAATGATGCAAAAACAAAACTTTTTATTGGCGATCATTTTGGAATATCAGGAAAAACAATTACCAATAAAAATGGTTGGACAAGAGATTTTAAGATTAACTCATCTGAAGACTTTTATAAATTTATTGATAAAAACCCGGATTTAAAAAATAAAATTAAACCTTCGAAATACAGTTATAGCACAAGAATGAGTGCTTTGGCTACCCAAAAATTTCAGTCTTTTTTTCAGAATTATAAAAAAAGTTTCGACATTCGATTTTCTACACAAACTGCTATTCCAGAAATAAAGGAAGGCCATGTAATTTATGTTGGCCCTACCAAAAACAAAAATTTATTTCTAAAGTTTTTTAACGAAGGAAATCCGTTTTGTAAAATTGAAAATGACGATTTAATTATAGCCAAATCTATCTATAAAAAAGACAGTATAATTTCTATAAAATCGCCCATAATTGCAGAAGAATATGCCATTGTTTCAAAATACAAAAGCATTGGAAATACGGAACATTTTGTGTTTTTTTCGCAGCATGATATTGGCGTAAGTGCAACTGTAGATTATTTTTTAAGTAAAGATAGTTTACAAGTTTTTTCTGATAAATATCTGAAAGGGAAAAAGTATTTTACAGCTATTTTTAAAGTAAAAGGAATAAATAGAACAGAAACTGATCTTAAAATTATAGATGTTATTCCTTTTTAACTGCGGTTTTTACATCAACCTAAATAATTTATTACCTAATCATATCTTTTAATGTAAAATAAACTTTATCAAAAAAAATCATCCTAAATTATTTTAAATATTCTAACCTTCTTAATACTTGAGGTTCTTCTAAAACCTTGGCTTTTATTTTAGATTTATCGAGTGTAAATTTATACTGATGTTTGCCATCTTTCATCAACACAATTGAGTTTAAAATTAACAAAGCCTCTACACCATCATTAGACGCATAAAGTGAATTAAGCATAACTTCTTGTGGATTTTCGGCTTTTATCAATCCTAAAAATTCTGCTGCTCTTACCCTATTTACCAATTCTGAATCGTTTTTAGAAATTGTCTTAATAATTGCCGTCAATTCTTTAGCCTCATTACCAAAAGCGCTAGACGAAATTAACGCCCAATAACGAACCCATGGATCATTAGAATTTAAACTTTTAATGATTTTTGATTTTGCCTCTTTAAAAGGAAGCAACATTAAATTTGCAGTTTTAATGTATTTTTTAATGTCTTTTTTATGCGTTTGCCCAAATGCAACCGGATTTTGGAACGCATTATTAATTAAATAAAACTCGGGATAAAAAGATAAATCTGGTAAACCACACATACGTTTGTTTAAGTTATTTCTTAAACTTTTTACTATGTTTTTATACTCAGGTAGATTTGCTAAATTGTTTAATTCATAAGGATCTTCTTCTACATTATACAATTCTTCTGGCTGTTTAGGTTCAAAGAATTTCGATTGTGCTTTATTCAATTTTCCTTCTTTGTAGAATTTAATCCATTGTTGATAGCCCAATTGTTTGTAACGATAATTGTTCATTAGAGCATCAAAATTAAACGGCTCATAATTTCTGGTATATTTAAATTTACCTTTTCTAAGTGCTCTAACCATATCGTATTTTTCGTCCATACGATTTGTGTAGCTAAAGGTTTCATCTCTCTTTTTTAAGTCTTTTTGGGTAACATTATTTCCTAAAAAAGGTTTACCATCCATTCCTTTTGGTATTTTTATGCCTGCAAGGTTTAATACTGTTGCTCCAAAATCAACAAAACTTACAAAAGCATCGTTTCTTGTGCCCCTTTTTAATGACGTTAGATGTTTGAATTTTTCTGGAATATGTACTACTAATGGTACGTGCACACCCATTTCATTAATATATCCTTTGCTGCCAGGTAAAACACCTCCATGATCTCCATAATAAAAAATAAAGGTGTCTTCTAACAAACCAGCTTCTTCTAGTTCATTGATAACTTTACCCAAGATGGCGTCCATAGTTTTTATTCTGTCATGGTATCTTGCAACTGTATACCTAAACAAATCTGTTTGTGGATGATTAGGCTGTACAAACATTTTAGATTGGTTTGTTTTGGTTCCTTTTTTTACATCTTCTTTAGAAAAATGTAAATTATATTCGTGCGTAACTGAAGTATTAAAAACGTGGAAAAATGGTTGTCCTTTTTTACGGTTTTTCCAGGTTGCATTTTTTGACGAATCGTCCCAAACATCATCTGCTTTAATAATATTGTAATCTTCTTTTGAGTTGTTTGTAGTATAATAACCCGCTTCTCTTAAATAAGCAGGAAACATTTGTTGGCCTTCTGGAATTGGAACTTGTTTTATTTTTCTGTGATAATGAGTACCTAATCTTGGGCCATAAGAAGACGCAATTAGAGTAGATCTTGCTGCGCTACAAACTGGTGTATTAGAAAAAGCATGATTAAAAACCACTCCTGTTTCTGCTAATTTTTCGATATTAGGAGTTGCTGCTCCTGTTTTATCATAGAGTTTTAAATAGTGTTTAGAATTGTCTTCAGAAACGATCCATACAATATTTGGTTTTCTATTATTTTGAGCTTCAATTTTAGTAACAAAACTTAATTGTACCAAAAAGGCAAACACGATCCATTTTAATTTCATTAGTTCTTTTTTTTCTTTTGTAAAGAAAAAATCTTACTTTAAAAAGTAAGATTTTGTTAAGTTTTAATCTACATGTGCATCTACTGCACCACCAATGTTATTCTCTTTATAACCTTCTAAAGTAATTTTATAACTATGAGCATATTGCGTTGGAAGTGATTTTGGTGTTTTAATCACTAAACCTCTTGTATCTCTAACCCATTCTATTTTTTCTTTACTTCCTAATAATTCTATTTTTTCGATTTTAGAATTTAATGCTCCAATGTCTGTACTTAAGGTTTTTAAAATAGTTTCTTCACCTGGTTTATCCATAACTGTAGCAAAAAGAATTTTGTCTCCTTTTTTTACATAACGAATATCTGTGTTTTTATATTCAATTTTTAATTTCTCTACTTTATGGCCTCCTTCTGGCAAACGCGTTGAACCTTCACCAAAAATAGCCCAAGGACGTGTACCATAAATACTCTCTCCATTTACAGCCAACCAAGCTCCCATTTCTTCTAACAAATACGCCATATCTTCTGGAATTGAACCATCAGGATTTGGAGGAACATTTAACAACATACAACCGTTTTTTGAAACAATATCGATTAAAATATCTATTAATTCGTTTGGTGTTTTAAATTTTGCACCTGGTCTGTAAAACCATTGTCCAGGAGAAGTATCTGTTAACCAAACTTCTTCTTTTGGTTGATTAGGACGACCTCTTTCATAATCCTTAATAGCAGTAGAACTCGGAAAAGTAGCTTCTTTATACGCTACTGCAACTTCTTTACCCCATTCTTTTCCTTTGTTATAATAATATGCCAAAAATTTAGTGCGTGATTCTTCTGTCATATTTTCTAACCACCAATCAAACCAAATTAAATCTGGTTGATACACATCTATAAATTCTTTTAATTTTGCCCACCATTCTTTGTAAAAACGAGCATCTGGAGTTTCTGAATCTAACTCATGAGGACTTGTATATAAATCGTAATCTTTTGGGTTGATGTTACCATGAGCATGTGCTGGTGCAAAATATTGCCAAGTAAATGCATGATGGAAAGAACCCATAAATTTCATTCCATTAGCTTCAATTTCTTTTTTTAATGCTGCTGATGGGTCTATACCTCCATAATTCATAGAATTCCAACGCGTTGATTTTGCGTCCCACATTGCAAAATTATCATGATGCATAGCTACTGGTCCTGCAAATTTTGCTCCAGAAAGTTTAAACAATCTAGCCCATTCTTTGGCATTAAACCCAGTTGGTTTAAATTCTTCGATAATTTCTATATAGCCTTTCTCTTTTGGATCTCCATATTTTTTTAAGTGATGCTTGTAATTATTAGACGGCTTTCCATTTTTTGTAGGCACAACTTTACCATCTGTGTACATTTTCATTCCATGCCAACCTGCATACCATACATCTGGGTCTCCACCTACAAATGCGTTAGAAACTGGACCCCAATGCGCATATATACCAAATTTAGCATCTTGAAACCAATCTGGCTCTTCATTTACTTTTGCTAAAGATTCCCAATTCGCTTTAAATTTCTTTTTTTGAGCCTTAGTTTCTGATTGTAAAACACATTGAAAAACTGCAAGAGCAATTATAATTTTACCTAAGCTATTCAACTTCATATTTATAGTGTTAGTTATTTTTTTAAAATTTTATCTTTTTTCATCGATTTTTAAAGCTATAAAGAAATGTTTTATCATCATAAAAACATGTATCAAAACGTTATCTTCCTTAAAAAAACAAACTTTAACAATCGAGGTTATTTTCTATTTATCTTACTTTTTAAATATAAACTATCTAAATTAAGCCTAGCTTTATTATAATTTTAGTTTATAGAGTGTAAACTTCTTAAAAATACAGATTGTTTGAGGCGATATATAATCTAAATGATATAATAAATGGACAAAATGTAGAATAAATGGCTATTAACTCATTTAAAAGTGATATCTTAAATTTAGAATAAAAAAGCGATTTATATTTTATAAAATCCAACTAAAATATAAGTTGTTTTTCATTAGTTTTGTATTCTCTTATCTTTATAAGATTCCTATTTTTTTAATAAACCATTAGAATAACTTATTAATTATATGTCTGTTTTTTTTAAGAAAAATTATTTTGTTACCTCTTTATTTATATTCTTAACTGCGTCTTTTTTAGGTGCTAAATTACATGCACAAGAAGATATTTATTTTGAGCAAATTACTACAAAAAATGGTTTGTCTCAAAATGATGTAAATGCCATTTACCAAGACAACCAAGGTTTTATGTGGTTTGGTACGCATGATGGTTTAAATAAATTTGATGGTTATAATTTTACCGTTTACAATTACAATCAACAAGACAAAAAAAGCATCAACAGTAATTTAATTTTTACTATTGATGGTGATAATAAAGGCAATTTATGGATAGGTACTTCTGGAAGTGGACTTAATTACTTTAACAGAGCTACTGAAGATTTTACTCATTTTACACACAACCTAAATGATTCTACCAGCATTATAAGTAATACCATAACAAATACGTTTAAAGATTCTAAAAACAGATTATGGATTGGTACTTCTAATGGATTAGATATGATAAATATTGATAAGCCTATAGCATCAATTAAATTTAATCATATAAAAATTAAAGGCTTTCCGTTTAAAAATAAAAGCGTTTATGTTATCAATTCTATTTTCGAAGACAGTAATAATACCATTTGGATAGGTACTGCTTTGGGTTTATTTAAATTAATAGAAGACGAAACCAACAACGATTTATATCTAGAAAAACAAAATGTAGATGTACAATTTGTGCATAGTATTAAAGAATACAATAACAATTTAATTATTGGTTCTAGTAATGGTTTATACTCTTTAAGCTTAAACAATAACAAGAGTCTAGAGGTTATTTGGAAAACAGATTACCTGTATTCTTTAAATGAAATTATTGTTTTCGAAAACAAGATTTGGGGTGGTACAGCCAATGGTTTAGTAGAATTTGATATTTTAAAAAACGGCTCAAAACCTGTTTTTAAAAGAATAATTAGTTATGATGCTGATAAGAAAAACGGAATTAGCAAAAATATAATTACCTCTTTATTTAAAGACAAAACCAATATTTTATGGGTTGGTACAAATGGAGGTGGTATTAATAAATACGATGCTCAAAGAAAACCTTTTAAACATATAAAAAACACCACAAACCCAAAAAGTTTAAGTTACGACAAAGTACGTTCTGTGTTCGAAGATAGTAATGGTTATTTATGGATAGGTACAGAAGGTGGTAGTTTAAATATGCTTACAAAAGAAGATAGAGAAAACAACAACTTTAATTTTGTTAAGTACCCAAACATTAAAAACACCTTTGCTATTGAAGAAATAAAAAAAGGAAATAAAAAAATACTTTTAGTTGGTAGTTCTTCGAATTCTAAATTATCAGAATTAGATATTACCAATCCTAAAAACATCAAAGAAATCAATTTTCCTGCATTCAAAAAAAACAATGCAAGAACTTTTTCTATTTTATCAGACAGCAATAAAAACATCTGGATAGGATCTTACAATAATGGTATTACAAGAATACTTTTTAATAAAGAAAATGAAACCTACACCAGCGATTTTATTAAATACAACATTAAAGATTCTCTTAGTATTTCTAGTGATATTATTAGAAATATTCTAGAAGATAAAAACGGAAATCTTTGGTTTGCAACTGGTAATGGTTTGTGCTTATTATCTAAAGAAGAAGCGCAAAAAGAAAAACCTAAATTTAAAATATTTAAAAACAATCCAAACGATTCTACAAGCATCAGTTATAACTATATTCTAGAACTTTTCGAATCTAAAAAAGGTGATTTATGGATTGGTACTTTTGGTGGTGGATTAAGCAAATACATACCAGCTACCAATGGTAATAGCGCCAAATTTAAAACCTATAGAAAAGAAGATGGTTTACCCAATAATGTAGTAAAAGGTATTTTAGAAGACGAACAAAATAACCTTTGGATTTCTACCAATAAAGGACTTTCTAGATTTAATCCAGAAAAAGAAACCTTTATGAATTACGATGTTAATGATGGTTTACAAGATGATGAATTCCAAGAACTTGCAAGAACAAAACTTAAAAATGGCAAATTGGTTTTTGGGGGTGTAAACGGTTTTAATATTTTTAAACCTTCTGAAGTTAACAACAACTCTTACGAACCAGAAACTATTGTAACCAATCTATCAATAGCAAACAAACCTATAAATATTGGCGAAAATGTAAATGGTAGAGTGCTGTTAAAAAATTCAATTTCTAATCAATCAGAACTTAATTTATTTCATTACGAAAACAACCTTTATTTCGAATTTGCTGCACTGCATTTTGCTGCTCCAGAAAAAAACGAATTCGCGTATATGTTAGAAGGGTTTGATAAAGATTGGATTTATACAGACTCTAAAAAAAGAAACGCAACTTACACCAACTTGGCTTCTGGCGATTATAAATTATTGGTAAAAGCTTCTAATAACGATAAACTTTGGGACTCTACTCCTTTTGAATTAGATATAAAAATAGATCCGCCTTTTTGGTTAACAAAACTAGCTTTCTTTATCTATTTCTTATTATTTATTGGGTTTTTAGTTCTGTTCAGAAGATTTACAATTATAAGAACATCAAAAAAACACAGTTTAGAATTAGAACATGTTGCCAAAGAAAAAAACGAAGAATTACAGCGTATAAAACTAGAGTTTTTTACAAATATTACACATGAGTTTACAACTCCTTTAACCTTAATTAAAGGACCATTAAATTACCTTCAAAAACAAGGAGACACCTTAGAAAAACCAGTAATTGTAGAACAATACAAATTAATGCAGAAAAACGCAGATTACTTGCTAAGATTAATCTCTCAATTATTAGATTTTAGAAAACTAAATCAAGGTAAAATGAGATTGGTAATGAGAAAAAGTAACATTTTTCAATTTATAAAAGAAGTAAGCGAACCTTTTCAGTTTTTAGCGCAAAAAAACATTATTGATTTTACCATTGATGCCACAGAAACAACCTTAGAAACTTGGTTCGATCATGAAGTTTTAGAAAAAGTTATCAATAACCTGTTATCAAACGCATTTAAATTTACTCCAGATCATGGTGCAATAAAAATTCATATTTCTAGAAATAACGAAACAAATACAAATTTTACAAATCCTACCAAAGTTTCAAAATTTGTATACATACAAGTAAAAGATACTGGTAAAGGTATGGACGAATCTAAAGTAGAAAATATTTTCGAACGCTTTTTCTCTGAAAAAAATAAAGAAAAGAAAGATGCCAGAGGTATGGGAATTGGATTAGCTTTTGTTAAAGACATTGTAGAATTACACCAAGGAGAAATTAAAGTAATTAGTAGTGTTGGTACAGGTACTAACTTTATTGTAAGATTACCTATCGAAAAGAAAGCCTATCTAAACATACCAGAAATTACCATTAAAGATATTACAGAAAGTGATTTTTATGTACGTTCTTCAGAATCAGACTCATTAGCCATTAGTATAAATGATGAAATTGTTGATGAAAAATTAAATAAAGCATCTGAATCTGATTTACCAACTTTATTGGTTGTAGATGATAACGAAGACATTAGATCTTTTATTAAAATAGCGCTTAAAAACACCTATAAAATTTATACTGCTGCAAACGGAAAAGAAGGTTTAGAATTAGCACAAGAAATAGTACCAAAAATTATTATTTCTGATATTATGATGCCAATAATGGATGGTATTGAATTATGTAATCAAATAAAATCTAAAAAAGAAACCAGTCATATTCCAATAATATTACTTACTGCAAAGCTTTCTAAAGAAAATGAAATTGAAGGCTTAAAAACTGGTGCAGATGCGTACATCAGAAAACCTTTTGATGTAGAAATTTTAGAATTAAAACTAAACAACATTCTTAAATTTAGAGAAGATTTAAGAAATAAATTTAACTTAGAAATAACCCTACAACCTAAAGAAGTTACTGTAACTTCTATGGATGAAAGGTTTTTACAACAAGCTATGGAAGTTGTAGAAAAACACATGACTAATACCGACTTTAATGTAGAAATGCTTATTAAAGAAATGGGATATAGTAGAACAAATCTTTACACTAAATTTAAAGAAATTACAGGGCTTTCTTCTAGTGAGTTTATTAGAAGTATCCGATTAAAAAGAGCCGTTCAACTTTTTGAACAGAGCGATTTATCTGTAAAAGAAATTATGTACATGACAGGTTTTAACACAGCTTCTTATTTTGCAAAATGTTTTAAAAAGCAATTTGGAGTTATACCAAGTCAATATGTAAAACAGAAGAACAAAAAATAATTTTTATTTAATACGATGACTCTTTCTATACTTAGAAGGAGTTGTCTTATTAAATTTATGGAATTGCTTATAAAAAAAAGCATAAGATTCATAACCACAAGCAAAACAAATTTCTCTAACAGACCAATCTGTGTCTATCAGCATTTTGTTGGCTGTATGAATTCGATATTCGTTTAAAAAAGCGAAAAAAGGTTTCCCCATAATTTTACTAAAAAATCGAGAAAAAGATTGCTCAGACATACTTACCAAATCTGCCAAATCTTTTAAATAAATTTTCTTTTGATAATTTTGATCAATAAAATCGTGAATTTTTCGCATTCGCGATGTATATTCATTGGGTAAATCGTCTATAAAACTTCTGCTCGAAAGCTGCTCATAAGGCAATTCTGATAATTTTACCAAAATACTTTGCAGCTGCAAATACAACTCAGTATCTTCTAATAGCAATGTTTTTTTTACTTCTGATGCAATTTTAGCTACATCTTGTTTTTCAAAAATAATTCCTTTAGACGCATCTTTAAGCATTTTAAAAACCCTCTCTAGCTCATAAACTCTTGCAAAGATTCCTTTATTCCATTGAATAACTACAGAAGCAGATGTATCACTAGAATTGGTATCATTTTTCCAACAATGAGGCAAATTAGAACGCAGCAAAACCAATTCTCCTTTTTGAAAAGGCCCTACATAATCGCCAATAAATTTAGTACCATTACTTTTTTCGATTAACGTTAATTCGTGCTGTGGATGAAAATGCCAAGGTGCTTCAAAATTTTTCGAAGAAAACCGAAAAGCCAAAATCGACTTCTTTTCTCCCAAAGGAACTTTTTCAAACTTAGGATCCATATACTTTATTTTAACAACTAAAATAACAAAAACCACATTAACAAAACAGAATAGTACACATAATTGCAAAAAAAGAACATATTATAACAAACAAAACAATGAATATTTGCAAGGTTCTTATTAACACATTTCAAGAAGATTATGAAAATAAGTGAATTTCCAGATCCTTTTAAAAAAGAAAGAGAAGAAAAAGGGTACGATTCTATAAACGATCAAAACGACCCTGCAATGGTAATTTTAGGACATAAAAATGTTCGTAAATGTGCACATCAGTGGCAAACTTTTCAATCGGGTGCAAAACCTGGTAGAATTGTAATTCCATCCGAAGTAAATATTAGAGATACCAGACAAATTCCTTTTGAGGTAGATCCGCCAGAACATAAATCTTACAGAAACCTTTTAGAAGATTGGTTTAAAAGACCTTTGCAAGAAGATTATAAAAATAAATTAACGGCACAAATAGAAAGTATTGTAGATGAAGTTTTAAATAAAGACACAATAGAAGTTGTGGGCGATTTTTCTTTACCTCTACAATCAAGAGCTTTAACTTTATTATTAAACATACCATATGCTGAAGCTGATTTATGGATTTCTTGGGGCACACATGTTTTTAGAAGCGACGATTCTGCTTTAGATGCAAACAAAGCCAATATTTTATACAATTATATAGATGCTAAAATAGACGATGCTATAGCAAACCCAAGTGATAGTTTATATTCTGTGCTTTTAAATTCTGAAATTGATGGTAGAAAACTTACAAAAGAAGAAGTAAAAGGAGTTATCATTTTAACCTTTGCAGGAGGTAGAGATACTGTAATTAATGCTGTTACCAACTCTATTGCGTACTTTTCAGAACATCCTAATTCGTTAAAAGCATTAAAAGAAAATCCAGCAATGATTAATAATGCTGTTGAAGAATTGGTGCGTTATTTTACGCCTCTTACACAGATGGGTAGAGTTGCCACCAAAGACACTCAAGTTTGCGAACACGCAGTAAAAGCAGATAGCAGAATTGCCTTAAACTGGGCATCTGCAAACAGAGACGAAAGTGTTTTCGAAAATCCGAACGAGGTTGTTTTAGACAGAAAAGTAAATCCGCATATAAGCTTTGGTTTTGGTACACATAACTGTTTAGGAGCTACACATGCGCGTCAAATTTTAAGAATATTACTTGCTACTTTATCAGAAAAAGTAACCGAAATAAAAATAGTAGCAGCAAAAGAAAACATAGAAGATTTAGGCAAGTTTAAAAGAAAAGTGGGTTTCGATTCACTAAAAGTACAATTTAAAAAATAACAAAAATGGCAAAAATTACATTTATAACTTCCGACAGTGAAACAGTAACTCTAGAAGCAACTTCTGGTTCTGTAATGGAATTAGCAGTAAACAATAACATTAAAGGAATTGATGGCGATTGTGGAGGCGTTTGCTCTTGCGCAACTTGCCACGTTCACGTAGCTCCAGAAGATTTTAATAAAACTGGTGCTCCTAACGAAATGGAAAACGACATGTTAGAATTCGATGATTTAACAAACGAATACAGTCGTCTTTCTTGTCAATTACAAGTTAGCGAAGAATTAGATGGTATTGTTTTAAAAGTGGCTAAATAATTTTTGTTGATGTTAGAAACTGCAAATAAAATTTGTGTAGTAATTGGTGCTAGCCACGCAGGTGTAAACTTTGCTTTTAATTTAAGAAAAGAAGGTTGGCAAGGAGAAATTATTTTGTTTGATATCGATAAAAACACACCTTATCACAGACCTCCTTTATCTAAGTCTTATATTATTAATGGCGATTTAAATAGCAATCTTTTAAAGCCAATTGAAGCTTACCAAAAAGAAAACATCACTTTACAATTGGGTAAAAAAGTTACCAATATCAATAGAGATTTAAAAAGCATTTCTATCGAAAATGAAGCTAATCAAAAATATGATAAATTAGTTATTGCAACTGGTGCAAGTCCTTTAATTCCAAATATTAGAGGAATTAATGAAGCGCACAATTTATTTGCAATGCGAACTGCTGCAGATGCTATAAATATTAAAAATGCTTTAGAAACATCCACAGAAAAAAGAGTAGTAATTATTGGTGGTGGTTATATTGGTTTAGAAACAGCAGCTTCATTAAAAAAAATAGGAGCTTCTGTAACCGTTTTAGAAAGAGAATCTAGAGTTTTAGAAAGAGTAACAGCACCTTTATTGTCTGAATATTTTATGGATTTACATCAAGAAAACGAGGTAAATCTTCGTACACATAAAAATGTAATTTCTATAAAAAATGAAGGCAATTATAACACAGTTTTTTGTGATGATAACACTGATTTTAAAGCAGATCTTGTAATTGTTGGTGTTGGTATTCGTATAAATACGGAGTTAGCGCAAAAAGCTGATTTAACCATAGAAAACGGAATTAAAGTAAACGAATTTACACAAACAAACGATGCAAACATCTATGCAATTGGCGATTGTACTTTACATTACAACCCTAATTATAATAAATATATTCGTTTAGAATCTGTACAAAATGCCGTAGATCAAAGTAAAATTGCTGCTGCATCAATTTGTGGTAAAAGCATTATTTATGATTCAATTCCTTGGTTTTGGTCAGATCAATATGATGTTAAATTGCAAATGGTAGGTTTATCAAATGGTTATAATGAAGTACTATTAAGAAAAGAGGAAACAGAAAACACCTGTTTTTCTATTTGGTATTTTAAAAATGATGAATTATTAGCAGTAGACGCCATTAATAATGCTAAAGCTTACGTGTTAGGAACACGTTTTATAAAAGGAAAACAAAAAATTAATAAATCGAAACTAGTTGATGTTTCCATACCAATGAAACCCAACAGTTTTTTATAAAAAATAGAATGAGTTTACAATCAAAATCTGCCATTGCAACAGGAGATGGAAAGTTTATCATAGACACCATAACAATTGCAAACCCAAAAGAAGACGAAATTATTGTAAAAATAAAAGCTGCAGGTTTATGCCATACAGACCACGACTCTTTAACTTGGGGTAAAGCCATTATTTTAGGGCATGAAGGTGCAGGAATTATAGCACAAATTGGTACCAATGTTACCGATTTTAATGTGGGTGATAAAGTTATTTTAAACTGGGCAACTCCATGTATGAAATGCTTTCAATGCCAAGAAGGAAACCAACATATTTGCGAAAACAATTCTCCTGTAACTGCTGGCGGAAATGGTTACACACCTGGCCACGCACATTTAGAAGGATCGAAATGGAAAAACGAACCTATAGAACGTTCTTTTAATATTGGTACCATTGCAGAATATGCACTAGTTAAAGCATCTGCTTGTGTAAAATTAGAATCAGAAATGCCAATGCCATCTGCAAGTATAATTAGTTGTGGTGTAATAACAGGTTATGGTTCTGCTGTAAATACCGCAAAAGTAACAGCAGGTAGTTCTGCTGTAATTCTTGGAACTGGTGGTGTAGGATTAAATGTAATTCAGGGTGCAAAAATATCTGGAGCATCAAAAATAATTGCTATTGATATTAATCCTGAACGTTTAGAAATGGCCAAACAATTTGGAGCAACACATACCATTTTAGCAAATAAAGATGATGTTGGTTTAATGATCGCATCAGAAGAAGTAAAAAAAATGACAAATGGCAGAGGAGCAGATTTTGCTTTTGAGTGTACAGCAATTCCTGCTTTAGGTGCTGCACCATTAGCCATGATTAGAAATGCAGGTACAGCTGTTCAAGTAAGTGGAATTGAAGAAACCATTTCTATAGACATGAATTTGTTTGAATGGGATAAAATTTATATCAATCCATTGTATGGTAAATGCAGACCGCAAATCGATTTTCCAAAATTGGTAGATTTATACGATAAAGGTGATTTGCTATTAGATGAAATGATTACCAAAACCTATCCTATAGAAGATTTACAACAAGCTTTTGATGATATGTTGGCTGGTAGAAATGCAAAAGGTGTAATTGTTTTTGATTAAAAATAATCTAAATATGAAAAGTCAAAGTAGCAAGTGCATCAAAAGAAGACAGAACTGCATACATAGATTACATAAGAACTTATAAATTAGAAGATAAAAACTAAAAAAATTACCATTCTATTATGAAAATAAAAACATCCATTTTACTTTTTACTTTTTGCTGCTGCTATCACTTTTTTACTGCTCAAGAAGTAGAACTTTTAAAAAACTGGAAGTTCAGTAATTACGATTATGGTGCTGCTTTTCAAGAAAATTTCGATGATTCTAATTGGGATAAAGTAACTGTACCTCATGATTGGGCCGTAAAGCAAGATTTTGATTTTGCGCACGATGTTCAGTTAACCATGGTAATACAAGATGGAGAAACACAACCTAGATACAGAACTGGTAGATCTGGAGCTTTACCTTATGTGGGTATTGGTTGGTACAGAACAAACTACTCAGTTTCTAAAGCTGATTTAGCAGAAAAAGTTCAGTTGCTTTTTGATGGTGCCATGTGCAATGCAAAAGTATATGTAAATGGAAATTATGTAGGCGAAAGACCTTTTGGATATATTTCTTTTTATTTTGATATCACCAAATATTTAAAAGCAGGAGACAATTCAATCGCAGTTCGATTAGAAAATTTTAATAGTCAATCTCGCTGGTATCCAGGAGCTGGTTTGTACAGAAAAGTTTCTGTTATTAAAACCAATAAAACCCACGTTAAAACTTGGGGAACTTTTGTAACAACACCTATCATTGAAAAGAAATTTGCAAAAGTACATGTAGATCTAGAAGTTTTAGGTTCTGGAAATTACACCATGGTAAATGAAATAATTTCTTCGGATGGAAAAATTGTTGCAAAAAAATCAAAAGAAATTACACTGCACCAAAACACTAAAATCACAGCAGATTTAGAGGTAAAAAAACCAAAACTTTGGGATATTCAATCGCCAAATTTATACAAGCTAAAAACTAGTATTTTAAAAGATGACAAAATTATAAACACCTATAACACCACTTTCGGGATTCGAAAAGTTCGTTTTGAGGTTGATGGTTTTTATTTAAATGATAACAAAGTAAAGTTTCAAGGTGTAAATATGCATCATGATTTAGGTCCTGTTGGTGCTGCTTTTCACAAAGAATTATTTATTCGTCAGATGAAAAAAATGAAAGAAATGGGTGTAAATGCCATTCGTTTTTCTCATAATCCACCTGCTCCAGAAGCCTTAGATATTTGTGATGAAATGGGAATTTTAGCCATAGATGAAGCTTTTGATGAATGGCAAATTGGTAAGGTTATGAATGGTTATGCTTTGCATTTTGACAAATGGTCTAAAAAAGATTTATCAGATATGATTGTAAGAGATCGTAATCATCCATCCATTATTATGTGGAGTATTGGTAACGAAATTTTAGAACAATACAGAAAAGATCCAAAAGATATTACTGGCTATTTAAACAAAATTGTAAAATCTTTAGATACCACTCGTGCAACAACTGCTGGTTTTAATTCTTCTGTAGGTGCATTAAGAAGTAAAATGGCACACACAGTAGACGTTGCTGGGTTTAATTATAAACCAGGAATTTATCATCAAATAAGAAAAGAATACCCAAATTTAAAGTTTTATGCCAGCGAAACTGGTGGTGCTGTAAGTGTTAGAAATAGCTATAAATTCCCTGTTGTTTTTGATACCTTACACAACAAAAGAGGGAATTCTTTAAACACAAAAGTGTACAAAGATGGTTATCCAGGTAATTACGAAACTACCAATGTTCCTTGGGGATATCCTGCATACAAAGAGTTTGCGGCTTTAGAAAAAAACACTTCTGTTTATGGAGAATTCGTTTGGACTGGTTATGATTATTTAGGTGAACCTTCTCCATATCATGATGCAAAATCGAGAAGTTCTTATTTTGCACCTGTAGATTTTATTGGTTTAGAAAAAGATAAATTCTACTTATACCAAACCCAATGGAAAAAGGATAAAGATGTATTGCATTTCTTTCCTCATTGGAGTTTACCAGACACAATGAAAGGCAAAGAAATTCCTGTGGTTTGTTATACTTCTTTTGATAAAGCTGAACTTTTTATCAACGGAAAAAGTTATGGCATACAAACTAAAAAACCCATAAAAAAACACAGTTACGAAAATAACTCAATAGCCAAACCTGCTTCTGGTGGTGGAAATTGGGATTTATTTAAAGCCTATGCCATTGTTTGGGATGATGTTATTTATGAACCAGGAGAAGCAAAAATTGTAGCTTATAATAAAAAAGGAAAGCCTGTTGCTGAGGTAAAAAGAGTTACTGCTTCTGCACCTCATCAAATAGAAATAAAACCAGAATTATCGAGTATTAAAAATGGTGAAGTTGGGGTGTATATCGTTTCTGTTTTAGATAAAAATGGCAACTTATGTGTAAACTATAATAAAAACATGAACATTTTGGTAAATGGTGCAGCTACATTTTTAGCTGCAGGTAATGGAGACCCAACCAATATGCAAAACCTTTCTAAACCCATTCGAAAATTCTTTAATGGCCAAGCTGCTATTTTTGTAAAATCGAACAAAAAAGGGATTATTTCTATGGATGTAAAATCGGATCAATTGCAGCAAGTAAATTCATCATTAATTGTAGAATAAGAAAATTATGGCATCAAGTTTTAGAACTATCGAACTTTCAGATTCTATTTTCGAATCGCAAAACTTACGCTTTTTAACCGTTAAAACTGCAAATTTAAAAGGTAGAGGAGATATTTGTTTATTCGTACCACAAGTGGATGAGAACGTCGATAATCTACCAATTTACATCCTTTTGCATGGCGTTTATGGCAGTGCTTGGATTTGGGCAATGAAAGGTGGTGCTCATAAAACTGCAGCAAAATTAATAGAAAATAAAACCATAAAACCAGCCATTATTGCAATGCCTTCTGATGGTCTTTGGGGTGATGGTTCTGCATACTTTGCTCATCATCAAAAAAAATTTGACAAATGGATTGTAAATGATGTAATTACTGCTGTAAAAGAAAACATTCCTGAAGCAAAAAATTCAACATCAACTTGCATTGGTGGTTTATCTATGGGAGGTTATGGAGCTTTAGCTTTAGGTGGTAGATTTCCAGAGAAATTTAAAGCCATTTCTGGGCATAGTTCTATAACAAAATTAGAACAAATGGCACTGTTTGTAGAAGAACCTTTGCAAGCCTATCAAAAAGAAGCAAAGTTTCCTGATGTGATTGATATTTTAAAAGAAAACAAATCAAAAATTCCACCTTTTCGTTTTGATTGTGGTAAAACTGATGAACTTATTGGACCCAACAGGTTATTACATCAACAGTTAAAAGAGACTGCAATCAATCATATTTACGAAGAATTTGATGGTGGACACGAATGGCCTTATTGGATTAAACATCTAGAAAAAACATTGATTTTTTTTAATCAAAATAGTTAAAACAACAACTTACTAAAAAACAAAAAGGGTTCGATTTTAAAATGAAAACCGAACCCAAACTATCAACAAATTTTTGGTTTTTATTGATTTGCTAAATTATATTGTACTTCTAAAGGCACACCAAAGTTACCTTCCAACTCACTCTTAATTTGTTTAAAAAATTTGGTATCTGGTGGCATACTTAGGTTTTTCCAAAAATCTGCATTTTAAGGTAAATCTAAAGAGCCCATATCTGTGCCACCACCAAAAGCATTTACTTTTATTTTTTTCTTATCCGTTTCTACTTTATAAACAAAAGCCTTAGGTTTTTGGCACAACAATGGTAATCTCATCCATTTCGAAAACAGTTTCTTTTAAAACAATTTTCTTTTCTGCTAGCGCCAAATAATCTTTAATTTTAAAAGAATTAAAACCTACTTCTTCATACTAAAATTAATCATTACTTATTTACCAATTTATATTGTGTTTCTAAAGGCACTCCGAAATTACTTTCTAAACCTGATTTTATTTTTTTATAAAATTTGGTGTCTGGTGGCATACTTAAATTTTTCCAGAAAACAGGATCGTAAGGTATTTCTAAATTCCCCATATCTTTATCTATTCCATAAGCACTAACTTTTATCTTTTTCTTATCAGTTTGTACATCATACACAAAAGCTTCTAATTGATACCTTAAAGTTTCTGCAGGCGTACCTAACATTTCTTTAGGAATATTCCACTTAGGAAAGCTCCAATCATTTTTATAATAACTGATTACCAATTTTCCATTTTGATGTTTTTTATAGATGTATAAAGATTTACCTCTTTCTATTCGATAAACTTTATAGCTTTCCATACCAATGTATAAGATTATTTTTTCCCAATCATTTTTAGGATTACTTCCTTTTAAAATTAATACTTCTTCACCATCATAAGAAGTATCTCCATCTACAACCCATTTAAACTTTTTTAAATTTCTGCTGTGTTGAGAAGCAATTGGCCTTAAAGGATTTACCTCGTGCATACCAACAATTGGATGCCTCCATTGTTCTCGTTTCCAGTATCTATAATCTGCAGATTTTCTGGTATGTAACACCTGAATTTGCCCTGTAGAATACGCAGGACCTCGATCTCTAACTGCTACATAATTTTCTACAAAAAATTTAGATTTACCTTCTTCTGTGGCTGCTCTTCTAAATAATATTTCTAATTTATGAGGCGTACTTAAAGTGTTTTCTTTTAACTTTTTTATGGCTGATAAAACATAGTGTTTTGGTGGTAAGATTGTAATCTCATCCATTTCCATAACACTTTCTTTTAATACAATTTTCTGCTCTTTTTGTGCCAAATAATCTTTTACTTTTATCATTGTAGGTGTAAAACCTAAAGACGAAAATGATAAGGTGTCTTCTAATTCTGCAGTTGTAAGAAAAATAGAAAAACCACCATCTTCTGTACTTGATGTACCTTTTGTTTTGCCAACTAAAGTTATGGCAGCAAATGGTATAGGGTTATCAAATTCATCGATTACAATACCTTTTACAACTATTTTTTCTTGTGCTTGGATTTGGTTATTACTAAATCCTAAAAAAATAAAAAGTAAAAAGGTAAACGTTTTTAGTTGTTTCATGTTTTAAATAAATTTAGGTTTTAAATACTAATTTTTTACAAATACAGTATTAAACACTTTGTTTGAATTTTTAATATTAATAAAATAGGTTCCAGATTGTAAGCTAGAAACATCTATAGATTTTAGGTTTTTTTTAGATAAAACTTGTTTGCCTAAAACCGAATAAATCTTAACATCTACTAAACCATTTAAATCAGTAGTAAATTTTAGATTTAAGGTTGTTGATGTTGGATTTGGGTATATCATCAACTTATTATCAAGAAAAAAATCATCAACAGACAATGGTTCTCCAGAATCTTCTATAGCATTAATACCAGCTGTCCAAGCAGTACCACCAAACTCATAAGCACCAATATCTGGTGCAGTATTTTTATATGGTTTTGTAAAACCAGAAATAATTCTTCCTTTATCTACAACAGCAGCATTAGCTATTGGCATAAAATTCTGATTGTTTGGATCTTGCAATGTTGCAGCAGTTGTAATTACATTGTCTTTTATATCAAACTCATTAGAACCATTTCCTGAAAACCATTCTGAAACGTTTGAGTAATTATTGTAAATCTTATTGTTAGACTGGCTGTACCCATTTACCCAAGAATCCATGGCTCTCTCTGCATTCCAAATGGTGTTGTGATAAAAATTTAAGTTTATGTTGTTCCAGTTTACTTGGTAGGCACTCCAAGAAACATTCCAAACCACATTATGATGCACAACATAACCTTTACTATCATTATCTAAATAAATTCCTGCTGCTTTAGCAGGGTCGTTTTGGCTATGAGAGTAACTAGGTGCAGTTGCATCATGAAACCAATTATGGTGAATTTCATTATTTTTAAAACTGCTGTTACCAACTGTATAAAATACACCAGAATCGCTATTTATTTTTTGCGATGCAGAAACATCGTTATAAGCAATTTCGCAATTGTTACCAGCTACATACATACCATCTCTACCAGTATTATAAATTGTGTTTTTTAATACTTTTAAATTATTTGCCGAAGAACGAATTGGAGATGCATGAATACCTACATAATCGGTATTAGAAATTGTATTTTGTTCTATAACACAATTGTGTGCACCAGACCAATTCACAACTGTTATTCCGCTTACAGAAGAATGATCTATTGTATTTCCTTTTACAATTGTATTAGCTCCAAGAATTTCTAGAGCGGCTTCACCTACTTGTGCAGAACTGTTCGTTAATTCATCATAACCTTCACTACCATGAATTATTTTACAGTTTAAAATGATGTTATTATCTGCGTTGTTATGAATTTTTACACTTCCTCCAAAAAAATCTAATCCTTCTAATTTTATATAATCTCCTTTAATTTCTGCCACAAATTTAGCTGCTGCATACTCTACAGAATTATCAGTTGGTTTTGCGCCATTACTGGTTTTTAAATAAAGTGTGCTTGTAGCTGCATTATAATACCACTCTCTAAAATAATCTAAAGCTTCTAGTTTGTTAAATAAGTAGAATTGCCCTCTTTCATTACCTGCATAATTTCTCCAGGTTTCTGCATTGTGCGTGTTAAAAGGCCATTTGTTTAAATCTACTTGTTGATGATTTATTCTAGAGGTTGTACTAGAAGTAACAGGTCTTGTCCAACTTGTACCAGAATGCGCCCCTAAATAATACATTAATCCTCCATTTGCCCAATTAATATTTGGTATGCCAGAAGCTGTAATATAATTTCCAGAACCACCACCAGTAACTGGATGGCAATCTACTGTCCATCTATTATTATCAACATTATTAGGCCAACGTGCTAAATCCATGAATTCTTCATTATGATACACAGCTCTAAACCTACTTTCAATATTCATATTTACAGTAGTTTTATAAATATCATTCTGATACAATTGCCAGTTATTTATTTTTTTTGTGGCTCTAATATCAACTTTTTCGCCATCCATAGCTTTTATGGTGATGTAATTGTTACTGTTTCCATTCTTAGAAATCACAAAAGGTTCTTCGTAAACACCTCCTCTAATTATACAAACATCTCCAGCAGTTAAAACAGAAATTGCTTTGCTTAAAGTTCTATAAGGGCTATTTATAGTTCCATTATTTGCATCGCTTCCATTTGTAGCAACATAAATTGTTTTACCAAACATTAAGCTTGATGATAACAAAATTAAGATTACAGAAATTTTCTTTACTTTTTTTAGAATCATCTTTTATTTTGATGTTTATCTTTTTAACAGCTTTTTTTATAAAAAAGGTAACATTTTAAAACCTTTAATTTAGCCTGAAATTAACATTGATGTAAATATGCTTACTTTGTGGTTAGTTTATGGAAACAAATGTTCAGTTTGAGATTACAAATAGACATTAAGTGCATAAAGTTTAAATTATTATCAAAAATCGTATCAAAAAAAACTATCTTAAAACCTGTCTTTTCTCATAAAATCAAAATTAAATATCCGTAATTTTGTATGTGAATTAAAGATCATTTAGTTCTACCAAAAATGCCAACCAAAAACAAATACCTAAAACGAATTTTACTTTGGAGATATAAAAATATCTCTGAACGCAGATTTGTTTACCTTTTAAGTATTTTAGTCGGCTTTTTGGCTGGTTTAGGTACTGTAACTTTAAAAAACTTAACACACTACATTCAACTGCTTTTATCTGTAGATTATTTAAAAAGTTATAAAAGTTCATTGTATTTTATTTTTCCGATTATAGGTTTGTTAATTGTTGCCATCATTAAAAAAACTTGGCTTAAAAAACATATTGGCCATGGAATTTCTACAACCCTCTATGCCATTTCTAAAAGAAAAGGAATTATACCAAAATATAATATTTATGCCTCTTTATTAACAGCACCAATTACGGTTGGTTTTGGGGGTTCTGTAGGTTTACAAGGCCCTGCTGTTAGTGCAGGTACAGCTTTGGCTTCTTATACCTCTAGGCTGTTTCATATGAACACAAAAACCAGAATGCTATTAATTGGTTGTGCAACAGCTGGTGCCATGTCTTCTATGTTTAAAGCTCCAATTGCAGGTATTGTTTTTGCTTTAGAGGTTTTTAGTTTAGATATTGCTTTTGTTTCTTTGGTACCATTGTTATTAGCTTCTGTTTCTGCAATTGTTACTTCTTACCTATTTTTAGGTTCTGATGTTTTATTGGGTTTTGAACTAAATGATGAATTTGATATAAACGAAATAGGTTTTTATGCCATTTTCGGAATTTTTACAGGTATTATTTCTGTGTATTTTTCTAAAATTTATTTTCTAATTAGAAAGTTTTTTTATCAATTTGAAAATCGTTTTAAAAGATTAATTATTGGAAGTATAATTATTGGTTTTATTTTATTTTTAATGCCTTCTTTATATGGTGAGGGTTATGGATTAATCAATAATCTTTTAAAAGGAAATCATATTGCAGCCATTGGTAACACTCCTTTTTCTTTTGATGAAAGCAATATTTGGATTGTTATAATTCTATTATTACTTATTACTTTTTTTAAGGCCATAGCCATGAGTACCACTTTTGCAGCTGGTGGAGTTGGAGGAATTTTTATTCCTACTTTGGTTATGGGAAGTGCACTTGGTAATGCCTTTGCTAAAATTATAAACAACATCGGTTTAGGTTTTCAAGTTTCTGAAGCCAATTTTACCTTAATTGGTATGACAGGCTTAATGGCTGGAGTTTTACATGCGCCCTTAACAGCCATATTTTTAATTGCAGAAATTACTGGTGGTTACGATTTATTTGTACCACTAATGTTAGTTGCAGCCATCTCTTTTGCCTTTACGAAATACTTTATCTCTAATTCAATTTACACCTACAAATTAGCACAAAGAGGAGAACTCATTACACACAACAAAGACAAAAATGTAATGATGATGATGCAAATTGATGACCTTATTGAAACCAATTTTAAAAAGGTATATCCAGAAATGTTATTAGGTGATATGCTAAAAAAAGCCGTTGCAAAATCTGCACGAAATCTTTTTCCGGTGATAAACAAAGAAAATCAATTTTTAGGAATTGTTTTAATGGACGATATTAGACCCATAATGTTCGATAAAGAAATGTACACTACAACAACTGTGCAAACCTTTATGAAAGCAGCTCCAGAAATTATTCATCATACAGATTCTGTAGAAAAAGTGATGAAAAAGTTTAAAGATAGTGGCGCTTGGAATTTACCCGTAATTAAAGGCAATACTTATGTTGGGTTTATTTCGAAATCGAAATTATTAACAGCTTACAGAAACAAATTAGTAGAGGTTACAGGTTAAGAAGAAGTTATAAAAAAATAATTTTTCATGAAAAATGAGTGAAAAATTTAATACTGAATTAGAAAGCATCATAGAAAACTAAGCTGTTCTAATTAAGGAAGGCCTACAATAGACCAGAAAAAAGGTGCTAACTTCTTATGGAATTGAAAATAGAGTCTATTAAAAAAGAGAAGAACTTTTAGATTATTTAAAAATATTAAAACCGTAAATAATTTTTTAATTGCTGACCAAATACTGACATTTTAAAACAAAAAACAGCTTAAGTGATTTACAATCAAATACTTAAGCTGTTTTGTTGTGGTCCCACATGGACTCGAACCATGGACCACCTGATTATGAGTCAGGTGCTCTAACCAACTGAGCTATAGGACCTATAATTTTGGTTTGCAAATGTACTATTTATTTTAAATTATTTGCAAAAAAAATGAAAATAATTATACAGTTCTATTCATTAACCATAAACCAAAATCTTTTAAGTTTTGTTTATTGGCTTCAGAAATGTCCATTTTAGATAAAGTATCAAATGCTTTTACTGTATAATTTTCTATTTGTTCTTTTATTAATTCTGGTATATCATTCAACTCAAAAATTCTGGTTACCTCAGTTATTTTTATTGAATTCTCTTCTAATTTTTGCTTATAAAAAAAGGATAGTTTTTGTTGATCTTTTTCATTAGCTACCTCTAAAGCCTTTAAATATAAAAAGGTTTTTTTATTTTCAATAATATCTCCACCAATTTGTTTTCCAAAAGTTTTTGGATCTCCGAAAGTGTCTAAATAATCATCTTGCAACTGAAAAGCCAACCCTAAATTTAAACCAAAGTCGTAAATTAAGTCAGCATTTTTATCTTCAGTTTCTGCTACAATTGCGCCCATTTTTAAAGCTGCAGCAACTAAAACCGATGTTTTTAAACGAATCATATTAATATATTCATCAATAGTAACATCGCTTCTGGTTTCAAAATCTACATCTAATTGTTGCCCATCACAAACTTCTAATGCAGTTTTGCTAAATAGTTTGGCTAATTTCTGAAAAACAATTGGTTCGTAATTTTCAAAATACTGATACGCTAAAATCAACATGGCATCACCAGAAAGAATCCCAGTATTAATATCCCATTTTTCATGCACAGTTGCTTTTCCCCTTCTTAAAGGAGCATCATCCATAATATCATCATGCACCAAAGTAAAATTATGAAAAACTTCTATAGACAATGCTGCAGGTAATGCTTTTTTATAATCTGATGAAAAAATATCAGCAGCCATTAGCGTTAAAACTGGTCGAATTCGTTTACCTCCTAATTGTAGAATATAATCTACAGGTTCGTATAGGTTTTTAGGTTCTTGAATCCAATTTTTTGATTTTAAATATTCTAAAAATTCTTGTTGATAATGTAAAATGTCCAAATCTGTATTTTTTTTGTAAAAATAATGTAAACAAATATCACTTTTTCATTCGAATGTTAAAAAATCATTAAAACTTTGGAAACTTTTTTTGTTTCTAAAGTTTCCAAGTGTATATTTGCACGCGAATTATGAAAGAAAAAATAATAGAAAAATCTAACGAACTCTTTTTAAACTTTGGTTTTAAGAGTGTAACTATGGATGAAATAGCCAGTGCTCTTGGCGTATCTAAAAAAACTATTTATAAATATTTTAATAACAAAACTGCACTTGTAACTTCTGTAACCGAACATATTTTTAACAATATAAGTTGTGGTATTAACCAGATTTGCAGTTTAAAAAAGAATCCTATTGAAGAGGTTTTTGATATTAAGAGATTTATCATGGCTAATTTAAAAGACGAAAAATCATCTCCACAATATCAATTACAAAAATATTATCCAAAAATTTTTGCATCCATCAGAAAAAAACAATTCGAAATTATGCAAGTTTGTGTAATTCAAAATTTAAATGATGGTATAGAACAGGGGTTATACAGAAAAAATTTAGATGTAGAATTTATCTCTAGAATTTATTTTAATGGAATGATAACCATCAAAGACAAAGAACTTTTTCCATTAAATAACTACTCTATGAACACCTTAATGAACTATTATTTAGAGTATCATTTAAGAGGTATTTGCACAGAAAAAGGATTAGAACAATTAGAAAATCAACTTAAACAGAAATAGAACCAATGAAAAAAACAATTCTGGTATTTTTAACTACTTGTTTTTTCTTAATTACAAATGCGCAAGAAAAAACAATAAAGCTATCTCTTAAAGAAGCAATAGATTTTGCTATTGAGAATAGCTACAACACAAAAGCAGCTGAAAACGATATTAAAGTTGCAAAAGAAACCGTTTGGGAAACCACCACAATTGGATTGCCACAAATTAACGGAGCTGTAGATTATCAAAGATATTTAAAGTTGCCTGTTACTTTATTAGATTTTGATAATGATGGTGTAAATGAAGAATTTATATTTGTACAAAAACAAAATGTAAATGCTTCTGTAACACTGAGTCAATTACTTTTTGATGGTTCTTATTTAGTAGGTTTACAAGCCTCTAAAACCTATCTAAAAATTTCTAAACAAGCCAAAGAAAAAACAGAATTAGTAACCAGAGAAGCTATTATAAACGCTTATGGTAATGTTTTAGTTGCCGAAAAAAGCATCGAAATTCTAAAAAGAAATAATGAGGTTAACAATAGAATTTTAAAAGAAGCAAAAGTTGGTTACGAAAATGGTTTAACAGAACAAGAAGATGTAGAACAGTTCGAAATTATTAAAGGTAACATAGAAAATAACATTAGAGCTACAGAAAGGTTAAGAGATATTGCATACAAACTTTTAAACATTTCTTTGGGAAACCCAATTAATACTAAGCTAATTTTAACAGACAATTTAGAATCTTTAGTACTTGCCAACACAAATTTAAAGTTGTTAGTAGAAGATTTTGTTTTAGAAAATCATATCGATTTTAAAATTGCAGAAAATGATAGAGAAACAAAACGTTTAACTATGAAATTAGAAAAAAGTAAAAATTTACCAAGTTTAAGTGCTTTTGTAAATTACGGAACACAAGCTTTTTCTGAAGAATTTTCTTTTTTCAAAGGCGAACAAAGATGGTTTCAGTCTTCTTTATTTGGTGTTAGTTTAAACGTACCCATTTTTAGTAGTTTTGGTAGAAAAGCAAAAATTGCTCAAACCAAAATTAACCTAGAAACTGCAGACATTCGTTTAGAAGAAACCAAACAGAGATTAAGTTTGGCTGCTCAAAGTGCAAAAAGCGATTATCAATTAAGTATCGATAATTATGAAACAGCAAAGAAAAACTTAAACCTTGCAGAAAGAATTGAAAAGAAACAACAAATAAAATTTGATGAAGGTATTACCACTAGTTTTGATCTACTTCAGGCACAAAACCAATTATACACTCAGCAAAACAACTATGTACAAGCAATGTTAAACATCATTGCCACAAAAGCAACATTAGAAAACGCATTAAACTTACCAATCAAATAATCAACAACACAATGAGAAAAATATATTCATTACTAGTTATTACCATTGTTTTATTTTCATGTGGAGAAAAGAAAACAACCTCTGTAGCAGATTTAGTGGCTTCAGGTTCATTAAAAGAATTAACCGCTAAAAAGAAAGAAATATCTGCAAATTTAGAAGCTATAAATAAAGATTTAGAAGCTATAAATGCAGCCATTTCTAAAAAAGATACCGTTAAAAAATTACCTTTAATTACTACAATTACAGCTAAAGCTGAAGTTTTTAATCACTATTTAGAACTACAAGGTAATGTAAAAACAAAGCAAAACATTTTAATATACCCAGAAATGCCAGGTATCTTAAAAAGTATTTTGGTTAAAGAAGGCCAAAGAGTTGTTAAAGGGCAATTACTAGCGACTATAGATGATGGTGGTTTAAGCAGTCAAGTTGCACAATTAGAAGCAACAACAGCCTTAGCAAAAACAACTTTTGAGCGTCAAAAACGTTTATGGGATCAAGAAATTGGTTCAGAAATTCAGTTTTTACAAGCAAAGACAAATTACGAGGCTCAAGAGAATACATTAAAACAACTTAAAAGTCAATTGTCTAAAGCCTCTGTACGAGCTCCTTTTTCTGGTGTTATAGATGATGTAATAAAAGAACCAGGTACAGTTTTAGTAGGTGGACCAGGTTCAGAAATTTTTAGAATCGTAAATCTTAACAACATGTATGTAGAAGCAGAAGTACCAGAAAGATACATTGCTAGCATCACTAAAAATAAAGAAGTAAAAGTTTCTTTTCCTGTTTTAGGAGAAACTATAGAAAGTTCTGTAAAACAAGTAGGTAGTTTTATCAACCCAAATAACAGATCTTTTAGAATAGAAGTACCTGTTGCAAATAAAAGCGGAAATGTAAAACCAAACTTAACTGCTAAGCTTCAAATTAATGATTACTCGCAAGACAAAGCCATTTTAATTCCTCAAAGTATTATCTCAGAAAATGCTAATGGAGAGCAATTTGTTTATGCTATTAAAGGTAAAAATGCAGATAACGAAGCTGTTGCAGAACGTGTAATTATTAAAACTGGAAAAACACAAGGAAATTACATCGAAGTTTTAGAAAACCTTTCTGTAGGTACAGAAATTATTGATGAAGGTGCACGTAGTGTAAATAATGGGCAAACTGTAAAAGTTATCAATATAAAATAATTAATGATGACAGAACAAAAAAAACAAGTAGATAAAGAGTTTAAATTATCATCTTGGGCAATTCATAATAAAACAACCATTTATGTAATAATGGCTGTATTATTCTTCTATGGTATTTCTGCGTATTTAACCATGGCAAGAGAAAATTTTCCAGAGGTAAAAGAAACTAAAATATACATAAGCACTGCTTATCCTGGTAATACAGCAGAAGATATAGAAAAACTGATTACAGATCCTATAGAAGATCAAGTAAAAACAGTAAGTAACGTTGTAGAAGTTACCTCAACATCGCAAGAAGATTACTCTATTGTTATTGTTGAGTTCGATGAAAAGATTTCTGTAGAACTTGCAAAACAAAAAGTTAAAGACGAAATCTCTACAGAAACTTCTAGTGAAGATTGGCCAACTTTTAATGGGGCTAAAATAGAACCAAATGTGTTCGATTTAAGCATGTCTGAAGAAATGCCAATTTCTAACATTAATATTTCTGGTGATTATCCTATTTATAAATTAAAAGAGTTTGCAGAATATTTACAAGACGAAATAGAAGATTTATCAGAAATTAAACAAGCAGACATTCGTGGAGCTCAAGAAAAAGAAGTAGAAGTTGCAGTAGATATTTATAAAATGATGGCTGCTAAAGTTAGTTTTAACGACATTACTTCTGCCATTAGCAATGGAAACGTAACCATGTCTGCAGGTAATTTTATTACAAGCGAACAGAGAAGAACTGTTAGAATTATTGGTGAAATTGATGAGCCAGCTGCGTTAGAAAATTTTGTAATAAAGTCAGAATTTAATAATCCTATTTATTTAAAAGACGTTGCAACTGTGTCTTTTAAAGACAAAGACAGAACAACCTTTGCAAGAGAAAGAGGAGAACCTGTTGTAATGTTAGATGTTAAAAAACGTGCAGGAGAAAACATGGTTGCTGCTTCAGAACAAATTAAAGAAATTGTAGACGAGGCCAAAGAAAACTATTTTCCTAAAGATTTAAAAGTTACCATCACCAACGATCAATCAGACAAAACCATTGGTCAGGTAGACGATTTAGTAAACAACATTATTTTTGGAGTTATTTTAGTGGTAACTGTTTTAATGTTTTTCTTAGGATTTAAAAATGCAGTATTTGTAGGTTTTGCAATACCAATGTCTATGTTTATGTCTTTAATGATATTAAACATGCTAGGTTATACTATGAATACCATGATTCTTTTCGGATTAATCATGGGGCTAGGAATGCTAGTGGATAATGGAATTGTAGTTGTAGAAAACGTTTATCGTTTAATGGACGAAGAAGGCATGAACAGAGTTGAAGCTGCCAAAAAAGGAATTAGCGAAATTGCTTTTCCTATTATCATATCTACAGCAACAACAGTTGCCGCTTTTATTCCATTAGGTCTTTGGCCAGGAATTATGGGAGATTTTATGGTATTATTACCAATAACGTTATCTACAGTTTTAGGATCATCTTTATTGGTCGCTATTTTCTTTAACTCTGTTTTGGTTTCTCAATTTATGAGTGTAGAAGATGTAGATATGCCAATTCAAAAAATTGCTATTTTAACAGGAATTATGACTGCTTTTGGAATAATAATTTTATTATTTGGTGGCGCATATAGTGCTCTTGGTGCGTTAATGATTTTTACAGCAATAATGCTTTGGGTGTATAGATTGGTTTTAAGAGGATGGTCTAACAGCTTTCAAAATAAAATATTGCCAATTTTAGAAGGTTGGTACGAAAGAAGATTAAGAAACTCTTTGTCTGGTAAAAAACCATACTTTTTAGTAGCATTAACCTTTATTTTACTAATTGCTTCTTTCATAGCATTTGGTTGGTCGTTACGTACACAGAGAACTAAAGTTGAGTTTTTTCCTGATAACAAACCCAACCAAATTATTGTTTATATCGAATATCCAGAAGGTACAGATATTCAAAAAACAAATGAAATCACGAAACTGATTGAAAAGAAAGTAGAAGACATTCTATATAGTGATGAATATATGGATGGAGATCATAACTTTATGGTAGAAAGTTTAATCTCTCAAGTTGGTGAAGGAGCAGGAAACCCACAAACTGATGGTGGTTCTGCAGCAGAAATGCCTCATAAAGGTAAAATCACTGCTTCTATGAGAGAGTATAAATATAGAAGAGGTTTAGACAGTGAGTTAATGCGTCAAAAAGTACAAAAAGGCTTGGTTGGTATTTATCCAGGAGTTTTAATTTCTTTAGAAAAAGATGTAAACGGACCTCCTGTAGGCCCTCCAATTAACATAGAAATTGAGGGTGATGATTATGCTGAGTTAATTCAAACTGCTCAGAGAATGAGAGATTTTATCAATACTAAAAGCATAGCTGGTATAGACGAATTAAAGATTGATGTTAACAAAGACAAACCTGGAATGGAGGTTTTAGTTGATCGTAAAAAAGCAGGTGAATTAGGGGTTTCTTCTGGGCAAGTTGGTCAGCAATTAAGATCATCTATCTTTGGAAGTAAAGCAGGTGTTTACAAAGAAAATGGAGAAGATTACGATATTTATGTTCGTTTTAATAAAGAAAACAGATATAATAAAAGTGCGCTTTTTAATCAGAATATCATTTTTAGAGATATGGCATCTGGTCAAATAAAAGAAATTCCTGTTTCTACTGTTGCTACGCAAAGTAATAATTCTAGTTTTAGTGCTATTAAGCATAAAGACATTAAAAGAGTTGTAACTGTATATTCTGCTTTAGCTCCTGGAGAAACTGATGCTGCTGCTGTTGTAAACAAAATACAAGCAGAAATGAAAAACTTTAAAGATTTACCTAAAGGCGTTAAAATAGATTATACTGGTCAGATAGAAGAACAAAACAAACAAATGGCATTTTTAGTAGGTGCTTTCTTTACTGGTTTGGCTTTAATTTTCTTCATTTTAATTTTCCAATTTAACTCTATTACAAAACCTGGTATTATAATGTTAGCCATTTTCTTAAGCTTTATTGGTGTTTTTGGTGGAATTGTAATTTCTGGTAGTGCCTTTGTAATTATGATGACAATGATGGGGATAATATCACTTGCAGGTATTGTTGTAAATAACGGAGTTGTATTATTAGATTATGCGCAATTATTAATCGATAGAAAGAAACATGAATTAGGTTTAGATGAAAATGATTATTTAGAAAAAAACGATTTATTCGAAACTATTGTTAGAGCAGGTAGAGCACGTTTAAGACCGGTTTTATTAACAGCAATAACTACAATTTTAGGGTTAATTCCTTTAGCAATTGGTTTAAATATTAACTTCTATACTTTATTTACAGAATACAATCCTCATATTTATTTTGGAGGTGATAACGTTGTTTTCTGGGGTCCTTTAGCTTGGACCGTAATTTACGGATTGTTAATTGCAACCTTTTTAACTTTAATTGTTGTACCAATTTTATTCTTTTTAGTTACCCAATTTAAAATGTGGTTAAAAAGAAAAACAACATCGAATGCAATAGCTTCTTAATTAGCAAAAATATTTTTTGGTTGATGATAAAAAAGGGTTGAAATTTATATAATTTCAGCCCTTTTTGTAAGTTTGTTAGATGTTAAAAAAGGTTTTTACTGTTGATGAAATAAAACGAAAATTAGAAAACTATTGCGTTTACCAAGACAGATGCCATAAAGAAGTAGAGCAAAAAATGCGGGAATTTAATTTGATTCCTGAGGCTAGAGAAATGATTTTACTAAGCCTTATGCAAAACAATTTTTTAAATGAAGAACGTTTTGCAAAAAGTTTTGCAAGAGGTAAATTCAGAATAAAAAACTGGGGAAAACAACGTATTATTAGAGAATTAAAATTTAAAGATATTTCTGCTTATAATATTAAAACTGCGCTAAAAGAAATTGATGAACAAGAATATATAGAAACCATTTACAGAATTACAGAAAACAGAAACGAAGTTATATCAGAACCAAATCACTATAAAAGAAAACAAAAACTCATCGCTTTTTTAATGCGAAAAGGTTTTGAATCTGAGTTAATTTATAAAGTGGTAAATGAAGTAATTTCTTAATTATACTTCTTTAAAAAAAGGTTATCATTTTTTTTCTTTGCAGCAATTACAGCTTGTACATCATCATTAGGTATGGCCACAGAAAGCACATAATGTTTAATTAGCCAAGTATCCCCTTTTTTTTCTAATACACCAGAACCTCTACAAGTTCCCATCCACGTGTTTAACAATTCATCAAACCAAACAAAATTACCTTGCTCGCTTACATAAACATTTCTTTCTAAAGTTTTAAAATCCCAGGCTTTGCCTTTATCAAAATAAGGTTTACTAAAATTGGCAAACTGTTTTTTAGTCCAATTTTCTGAGGCATCTGTACCAATAAAAACAGAAATACTATCCATCTTACCAAAATAATTGTTAAAATTAGCATCTGTAGCTGCCAAATGCCAATCGTTTAAAATTTGATTAATTTCAGTTTTAATAGTAGTTTTATCATCCTTAGTGATAATACTTTTTGATGTTTTACAAGAAGAAACAAAAACAAGTATAACAAAAAGTAAAATTAAGTTATTTCTCATTGTCTTTTAAATTTAGAGTTCTTGTCTATTTTTGGCGTTTTCAGCTTTTCACTACTTTGCCTTATTTTGTTTTGTTCATGTTGCTCTCGTAAATTTATATTTACCGATTTTCTAGACACGCTATCCATTTTTGTGGAATCTAATCCTACAAAAATTCCATCTACATCTATAGCTTCTTCAAAACGTTTCTTAGCCAAAATAGTATTTATTTTAGCGTTTACTGAGGAAAACGCTGCTATTGTTTTTTCGGTTTGTACATTAACTTCTTCCGCTTTTATAGCGGGTATAGACGTCATGTCTGCAAGCCTTAAAGTTTCATTGTAAAAAATATTTACGCGCGCATCAAAAGAAGGATCTTTATTAAAAAGTGTGGGTTTTATGCTGTCTTTTAAATTTTTAACCAAACCTTTTAATTCTATAGCATTACTTAAAATTTCGTGAGGAGAAGCTTTTTTAAACCTTTCTAAGAATTTATCAATCACTCTTAGTTCTTTCCATTCTTCTATCTCACTTCTATAAGCAGGTTTAATTTTTTGCGTATCAGAATATTCATGAACAACACTTAACAGTGGTTTTTTAGAATCTTCTTGCTTATTTTTTGCTGGTTTATCATCACAAGAAAAAAATAAGATTGCTATTGTAAGTAAGTAGAAATATTTCAAAATATAGAAAATTGATTTTGTAAAAATAAACATTTTTTAAAGGTTAGTCTCTTAGTAAAAACTTAAATTTATAGAATTTAATATTTAAATATCATCAACAAAAAAATGTTTACATCTATTTTAATTACGAATAACTAAATTAATTACCTTTGTTTTTATTAATACTGTAATTTTAAACAATGGAAAGCAATATTCTAGTTTTAGGAGCAAGTGGACAAATAGGTACAGAACTTACCCAAAAGTTACGTCTTATCTATGGTAATAATCATGTAATTGCCTCAGATATTAGAATGGCTAGTGATGAAATAATGGCAACTGGGCCTTTTGAAATTATTGATGCTACTAACAAAGAAGCTATATTTACTGTGATAAAAAAATATAAAATTACACAGGTTTATTTATTGGCAGCAATGTTATCTGCTACAGCAGAACAGCATCCTCAAAAAGCTTGGAATTTAAACATGAACTCTTTACTGGCAGTATTAGATTTAGCCAAAGAAAAACACATAAAACAAATTTATTGGCCAAGTTCTATTGCTGTTTTTGGCCCCACAACTCCAAAAGAAAATACTCCTCAAAAAACAGTAATGGAACCTTCTACAGTTTACGGAATTAGTAAAGTTTCTGGTGAATTTTGGTGTAATTATTACCATAGCAAATATGGAGTAGATGTTAGAAGTTTACGTTATCCTGGCATTATTTCTTGGAAAACCAAACCTGGTGGAGGCACAACAGATTATGCTGTAGATATTTATTTTAAAGCTATAGAACATAAAAAATATGAGTGTTTTTTATCAGAAAATACACGTTTACCAATGATGTATATGGATGATGCTGTAAACGCAACCATTGCACTTATGAAAGCAAATCCAGAAGACATAAAAATTAGAAATGGTTACAATTTGGCTGCAATGAGTTTTACTCCAAAAGAAATTGCTTTAGAAATCAAAAAATACATTCCAGATTTTAAGATTACGTATAAACCCGATTTTAGACAACAAATTGCAGATAGTTGGCCTTCTACTATAGACGATTCTGCTGCAAGAAAAGACTGGAATTGGGAGCATAAGTTCGATTTAAAAACCATGACAAAAGTCATTATTGACCAAATAAAGAAGCTGTAAGTTTGTGCTAAATTTACGTCTAACACCTTGTATTTAGCATTAAATTTATGAAAGCAATTATAGAACAAAGTTTAGCAAACACATATACTTACCAAGAATATAGAAATTTAGTAAGCACATTACTTTCTAATGGTAAAGCTACAGGCCCAAATCAATCTAAAGATTTAACAAATTATAGTTTGTTAAACGATAAAAGAATGAAACGTTTAGACAAAACCATTAAAATTAACGAAGAAACGACTAACCTACTTAAAGATATTAAAGAGCCCCAAACATGGTTGCTAATTACAGAAGGTTGGTGTGGAGATGCTGCACAGAATTTACCTGTTATTCATAAAATGGCAGAACTAAATAAAAACATTCGCTTAAAAATAGTTTTGCGTGATGAAAATTTAGAATTAATGGATCTATTTTTAACAAATGGAGGAAGAGCCATACCTAAATTAATTTCTTTAGATACCGATAATAATATAATAGATACTTGGGGACCAAGACCAACTGTTGCAACTAAAATGGTAGCAGATTATAAAGCTAAACATGGAGTTGTAGACGCACAGTTTAAACAAGATTTACAAGTTTGGTACAACAAAGACAAGGGCAAAAGCATACAAGAAGATTTTATAAAACTAATTCAAAAATCTTTACTTAAAGAAGTGTAGATACTTTAAAATGATAAAAAAACCGCAAGTCTGAAACATCAGGTTTGCGGTTTTTCTTTGCGTATATTTGCAATCTTAATAACTGGTTATGTTTGTAGATTATAAATCAATTTCTGATGATGCTAAAGTGTGGGTTTACCCATCTAGCAGAAAATTTTATAAAACAGAAATTGAAGCGCTAGAAAATAAAATTAAACACTTTGTAGAAAACTGGAAAAAAGAAGACGAAAACTTCATTGCTTCTTATCAATTTTTACACAATAGATTTATTGTTTTGGTTGCAGATGATGAAAAATCACCCCTAACAAATGCAGATATAGATGCTTCTGTTGCCTTTATTTTAGAACTACAAGAAACGTATAATATAGAACTTTTAGACAAAATGAACGTCTGTTTTAAGCAAGGTGAATTTGTACAATATAAAGAACTTAAAGACTTTAAAAAGTTACTAAAAAACAAAGCGCTTACTGGTAAAACCATCATTTTTGATAACCTAATTGCCAACAATCACGATTTTAAAAACTTTTGGGAAATCCCTATAGAAGAAAGTTGGTACAATCGTTTTTTATAATTTTTTATGCTTAAAGTACAACACCTTTCTTTTGGATATTCTAAAACCAAAACCGTTCTAGAAAACTTTAACTTTAGCTTAAAAAAGGGAGAGCATTTATGTGTTATGGGCGAAAGTGGTTGTGGAAAATCTACTTTATTAAAATCTATTTATGGTTTAGTAGATCTACAAAAAGGTAAAATTTTTTGGAACGACGAACAAATTCTAGGCCCCGCTTTTCATCTAGTTCCTGGGTTTGATAAGTTTAAATACGTTGCCCAAGATTTTGATTTAATGCCCTATATTTCTGTTTCTGAAAATATTAAAAAATTCTTATCTCGTTTTTATCCAGAAGAAAGTGAAAAAAGAACACAAGAATTATTGGCTGTTATAGAAATGAGTGCTTTTGCAAACACAATGGTTAAAAATTTAAGTGGTGGGCAAAAACAAAGAGTAGCCATTGCAAGAGCTTTGGCTAAAGAACCAGAATTATTGTTGTTAGATGAACCTTTTGGACAAATAGATAATTTTAAAAAAAATACACTTAGAAGAAACCTTTTTGGTTATTTAAAAGAAAAAAATATTGCATGTATTGTTGCTACGCACGATAAAAATGATGCGCTCTCTTTTGCAGATTATTTATTGGTAATTAAAAATAATACAATTTTAATAAACGATAATCCTAAAGAAATTTATAACAATCCAACAGAAAAATACATTGCTGCGTTGTTTGATGATATCAACGAAATTACACTAAATAACAACAACTATTTGTTATATCCTCATCAAATTAAAATTATAGAAACCTCTGCTTCTAAAAATAAATCTAATTTGATAAAAGCAACAGTTATCAACTCTTATTTTAAAGGTAATTATTGGTTACTTGAAGTAAATTTTAAAAATCAGACTGTATTTTTGAAACATTCTATTTATTTAAGCAAAGGAAAAATTGTTCATATTTCTATAAAAAAACACCCAAACTCCAAAGAGTAAAGGTGCACCTGAATTATAAACTTTCTAATAAATAACTATTATTTATTTAAAAGAAAGAAAGTTGGAGGGATAATTCTAATAGTATAACAATAAAATTGTAAATCAAAAATACAAAGAAAATACTTTAATGTAAGGTAAAAACTAGCATTAAGACTGTAAAAATGGGAAAAATTAATTCTTATATTTTTTTCGATAAGACTCTGGAGTATTAAAAGTATGTTTCTTAAAATATTTGTACAAATTAGAAGGGTCTTTAAAACCTAGGTTAAAAGCGATTTCTTTTACAGACATATTAGTGTTTAACAGAAAACTTTTTGCTTTTGTAATAACTAAATCATCAATAAAAGATTTTACAGGTTTATTTGCTATATATTGTACAATAGTATTTAACTTTTTAGTAGAAAAACCTAATTTATTGGCATAGTATTTTACCTTTTTACTTTTACCATAATCGCTCTCTAATAAATTCTGAAATTTTATAAATTCCTTTAAATAGTTACTTAACTGTACTTTATTGTGACCTCTAGATTTAATTCTATGCAGTAACGTAATTAAAATATGCAATAAACTTCTAATTATTTTAAAAGAATATTCATCAGATTTTTCTGTAAACTCCTTTTCTATCTTCCTTAAAAGGTAAAAAACTTCAGTGAACTCATCTTCTTTTAATTGTGTTTTAGACGATACTAAAAACTCGCTAAACAACTGAATAATTTTAGCAACTTCTCTTTGATTTAAATAACTATTTAAAAAATCATCACTAAATATTAAAAAGTAACCTTCAACCTTATTGTTCTTGTAAAAATGGTGTACTTTATTTTTTCTTATAGCTAAAACTGTACCTTTTGTGTAGTAATAGTCAGTATACCCAACAGAGTGCCTTCCTAAATTCTTTTCGATAAAAATTAAAATATAGGAATTAACTTTATGGTTTTGCGTAATTAAACCTGAAATATCCGATGTTAATAATTCAGGTATTTTTGCAATCCTAAATTTAGAAATCGAATAATTGAGTCCATAATCAACAAAGAAAGAAACTAATGGCATTTTTTTTAGGGGGATTTATATTGCCAATAAAATTACTAATTATTTTATCAACATAACTTTATAATTCATTTTATTAAACAAATAAGTGTCGTTTACTTTTTTACCTAATAAAATTTTGCCAATTGGCGATGATACAGAAACTGCAAAATAATCTTTACCAAAAGCGGTTAATTTACCTGCAGAAATACTTAAAAAATAATTGGCTTTATCTGTAATAATTACACTGCCTAAATGAGCAATTTCTGATGTTTTTGATGCATCAATTTTAGCTAAAATTTGATTCATTACAGAAATTCCTGCCAATTGCTGACTTGCTTTTTCCATTTCTAGTTGCAACATTGCTCTACCTGTTTCGTGCTTATCACCAGCAGAACTTTTTGTTTCTGATTGCAATGCTTTTTGATTAGAAGATATAATTTCTTCTACAGTTTGCAAACGTTTATTTACAAACTCCTTGCACTGATTAAAAAGCGCTATTTTAACATCCATTATACTAACAAAATTGCAAAACGAATCTAAAAACAATAGAATGAATATAGAAATTGAAACTGATAATTTTTCTATTTTGGTTGATAGGATTCATCAACCAAAATATATTTAATTGAGTGTTATGTAGTTCCTGTAAATTCTAATTTTATGCTTGCAGATTTAGACAAACTTACATCGTTTTCTCCAATATTAAAATCTTTTCTGTTAATTTTAAAAATCGACTTGATGGTAATTTTTTTTCCATTTTCTGATACTTCAAACGGAATTTGAACCTTTTTTGCAATTCCTTTTATTTTTAAAATACCAAGTAGAAAAAAAACTCCATTTTCCTTTTTTTCTATTTTTGAAGAATTAAATTGAATGTATTTATAATTGTCTTCGAAGAAATATTTTCTTTTTAAAATCAATTTTTCTCTATTTTTTCTTTTCATAGAAATTGATTTTACTCTAATTTTTAAGTTAATGTAACTATTCTCTAAATCATTAGAATTAAAGTTGGTGTACAGTTTAGCATCATTAAAATTACCAACAACATTGATACCGAGTTTTTTTACTGAAAATAAAGCTTGACTAGAATTTTGCTGCCATTCTTGAGAAAAAATAGTACTGGAAAGGCAAAACAGAACGAAATAAAGGGAACGTTTTAACATAAGGGGGAATTGTTTAAGTCACCAATTTAGTAAAAATTTCTTTATAAATGTATTTTAAAATAAAAATCTTAAGTATTTAAAACACTCAATATTAATATTTTCTAAAAAAATTACTCAACTAATTCTGCCAATTCTTTGCCCACTAAACTACCAATGGCAATGCCCATTCCTCCTAAACGAACTCCACAAAAAACAGTATTAGAAACTTGTTTTACGATTGCTTTTTTCTGACTACCCACACCCATAATTCCACTCCATTTGTGTTCAATTTCAAATTTTGTATTGGGTAAAATGGTTTCTTTTAAAATCCGTTCTAATTCGTTTTGAACTATTTTTGTTTGCCCAAACGCTGTAGTTTCTTCTGTTTTAAAATCGAGGTTTCTGCCACCACCAAATAAAATTCTATCGTTTATATTTCTAAAATAATAATAACCTTTATCTAAATGAAAAGTGCCCTTAATCTGTAAATTTTTAATTGGTTTTGTAATTAAAACTTGTGCTCTAGCAGGTTTCACTTTTTCGTTTAATAATTGACTTGCAAAACCATTGGTACAAATAAAAAGGCGTTTGGTTTTAAAGTTGATTCTATTTGTCTTTAAATCTACTTGACTGTTATTTTCCTCAAAACTTTTTAGGGTGATATTATTCAGGATTTTAATTCCGTTTTTTTGGGCTTTTAAAAGCAATTGACTTGCCATTTTTCCAGTATCAATCTGACCTTCAAATTGATTGACAATGTATTTTTGATGCACTTTTTGAAATCCGAAGATATTATCAGAAACAGAAAAAACATCTTCTTTAAAAATGGGTTTTAGCAACTTATTTATTTCATCTTTTTTTGATAAGTAGGTTTCAAATAAAGCCTGATTTTTAAACAATTCAAAACCTTTATTTTGCTGAAAATCGATGGTTGCATCACCTAAATTTCGTCTTAAAAGTTGTAAACCTTCCCAGCGTTTTTTTACCAAGTTAAAAACCTCTTCTTCTGTGTGCGAATTTAAATCGTCTATTAGTTCAGATAAACTGCCAAAACAAGCAAAACCTGCATTTTTAGTACTTGCTCCTTGAGGCAACATTCCTTTTTCTAGAATTAAAATCTTAGCTTTTGGATGCTTTTTTCTGAGTTCTAAAGCACAAGTTAGGCCCACAATTCCACTACCCACAATTGTAAAATCGAGGTTTGTAAACCATTCTTTTAATTCCCAATAACTATAATTCATTATTGTTTTTTTATCCTCTAGACCTCACAGGTTTTAGAAACCTGTGAGGTCTAAATGGTTTATAATTTAAAGCTCTTTTTCAAAACAAATACTGTTTTCCATTTTAGCATATTGTCCGTAATTTGGAATTACCTTATACTTACATTTATGATAAAAATTTACGGCTTCAACTTGTCTTTTACCGGTTTCTAAAATACACTTTTTATAGCCCATTTCTTTTGCCCAAACCTCTAATTCAGTGAGTATTTTTTGAGCAATTCCTTTGCCTCTTTTATCCGAAGAAACAAACATCCGTTTTACTTCTGCAGCAGAGTTATCCATTTTTTTAATGGCTCCACAACCCACAGCAATATCATTTAAATAAATTAAAACCACATTTTTTAGAACATCGATATTATTAAACTGATTGTAAAAATCGTGTTCATCTCCATCTGTAATTTTTAGATACGCATCTAATTGTTTTACTAGATTTATAAAGTCTTGGTTTTCTGAATTTGTTCTAACTATTTTCATCTTTTTTGAGTTAAACCTACAAGTTTTTCAAAACCTTGCAGGAAAGTGTGTCTTAAAATTCAAATTTTAATTGAACCCAAACTGGTTCTTTAATTACTGTATTTAAATTGCCAAAAGAAATGCCTAATAAACGAACCGAGTTTTTTAATTTTTCTTGAAAAAGCAATTCTTTTACAATAGGAAAAAACTCCTTTTTAGTGCTCATAAAATGATCTACAGTTTTACTTCTGGTCTGTTGTGTAAAATCGGAATATTTAATTTTTAGGGTGATGGTTTTCCCTTTGGTATTCGATTTTAGCATTCGTTTTTCAATTTCATCAGCAATATTTTCTAGTTTTTCTAGCATAAAAATTTCTGATGATATATTCTCAAAAAAAGTACGTTCTGCACCAACAGATTTTCTGATTCTGTTTGGTTTTACTGGGCTGTTATGAATACCTCTTACAATATTGTAATAATGTTTACCAGATTTACCAAAGAGATTGGTAAGTTCTTCTAATGATTTTTGCTTTAAATCATTGCCTACAAAAATGCCTAAATTGTACATTTTTGCAGCAGTAACTTTACCCACTCCATAAAATTTATTAACAGGCAATTCTTCTAAAAACTGAATTACCTCATCTGGATGAACCGTTTTTTGTCCATTGGGTTTATTGATATCCGAAGCAACTTTTGCAATAAATTTATTAATAGAAATACCTGCAGATGCTCGTAAACCAATTTCATTGTAAATGCGCTGTCTTATTTCTCTGGCAATATCATTGGCAGACGGATTTCCTTTTTTGTTTTCGGTAACATCTAAATAGGCTTCGTCTAAAGACAAAGGTTCTACCAAATCTGTGTAATCGTAAAAAATTTCTCGAATTTTCGAAGAGAGTTCTTTATACCTAGCAAAATCGGATTTCACAAAAATAATGTGTGGGCATTTCTGCTTGGCCAAAACATTGCTCATTGCAGATTTTACACCAAATTTACGAGCTTCGTAACTTGCAGCAGAAACTACACCTCTATCACCTCCTCCACCAACAGCAATGGCTTTTCCTCTTAATTCAGGATTATCTAATTGCGCTACAGATGCATAATACGCATCCATATCTACATGAATAATTTTACGAAAAGGAGGTTGTAATTCCATCTTTCGAATTTACAAAAAAGTTAGTGTTTCTGATTGTGAGTTTTTATAGCAATCTTGTTAAAAATATAGAACTATTTTAATTATAAAAAACACTTTATTGTAAAAAATCAATAGAAATTTCTACTACTTCTTTTAGCTCTTTGGTTAATTCATTTTTATGCCAAGGATGAGAAACATTAAACACATGATTTGCGTTTTCTATAACCTTAAATTGTGCTTCTGGATTCCATTTTTTTAGATTTTCTCCTTCGGATATAAAAACAGCATCATCTTTATTTCCGTGAATAATTAACTGTGGAATATTTAAATTTTTAACTGCATTCGGAATACTTAAACGAGCTTCATTTAGCTTATAATTTTCATAAAACTGATAAAAATGAGGCATTTGCTGATTTGTTCTTCCGTTAACAACGAATTTAACTCCGTTTTTTTTCCAGTTTTCTAAATCGCCAATAGTTGAGCTTCTTTTGCCAAAATCGCAAACTGCTGCTAGTGTTACTACTTTTTTAACACGATTGTCTTCATTAGCTTTTAATAACACAATTCCTCCTCCTCTACTATGTCCAATCAGAGAAATATCATCAATATTGGCCTCGTTTTTATACGTGTTTTCAGTAGAAATCCAATCAATAATAGTTTTTAAATCATCTAATTCTTTGGTGTAATTGTTATTTCCAAATGCCTCTAAATCTGGGAAATCTATAGGCTGCTCTATGGTGCCTCCATTATGAGAAAAATTGAATTTTATAAAGAAAAAACCGGCTTTTGCAAAATGTTCTGCTACTAAATTCCAAGGTCCCCAATCTTTAAAACCTTTATAACCATGACAAAAAATAACTACTTTTTTAGGTTGATTATTTGGATTGTAAAAAACATCCGTAACAATTGGTTTTTGATGAATGCCATCAACAATTATATTTTTAAGTATTTTCATCAGAAATAATTATATAACAAGTTTAAATATAGTAAAGTTACCAAAACAAGCTGCAATAAAACTTAAAAATAGATAAATGCACTAATCATTAAAACGTTGGGTGATTATTATTATTTATTGAGCAGATAAATTAAGTTACCTATAGCTACAAAACCGGTTAAACATCCTAAGATAAAATCCATCTTAGATGCTATAAAAGTTAGTTTGTGTTCTATGTTTTTGGCAACAATAGCATAAATTGTATAAAGCGTAAAAGAACCAATTGTAGAACCAATTGAAAAATAAAACGCATTTAAATAACTGTAGTTAAAATACTCAAAACCAATTAAAAGCGATATAAAAGTAAAGTAAAAAGGAATGGCCATCATATTTAACAACGACATTAAAATTCCGTAGAAATAAGATTTAGATTTCGGAATTTCTTTTTCCTTTTTTTGCTCTTTGGATGAATAATAAACTCGAAAAAAATTAACAGATAATAGAAATAATATACCTGTTCCTATTTGTTGAATTAAGGTGATATATTCTGAGTTTTTCATTAAAATATTGGCCAAATAAGCCCCTAAATTTGCCTGAAAAAACAATACTGTTGCATAACCAGCAATTAAGTAAAAAGTAGGTTTTTTGCCATTTCTTAAACTATATTTTACTACAGTTAAATTTAAAAAACTAGGTGTAATGCTACCCATTGCAGCAATTACAAAACCCAAAAGTAAGCAGAAAATAAAGGTCATGGTTTGTTATTATATAGCAAAGAAACAAAGAAACGCATCAATAAATTGATGCGTTTACAACATATAATAACTCAAAAAAGATTTCTTAGATAATTCCTTGTGCTAACATTGCGTCTGCAACTTTTACAAAACCGGCAATATTTGCTCCTTTAACATAATCTATAGAGCCATCTTCATTTTTACCATATTCTACACAAGAGTCATGAATATCTTCCATAATATCTTTTAGCTTTTCATCTACTTCTTTACGAGTCCAGCTCATTCTTAGTGCATTTTGACTCATTTCTAAACCAGAAGTAGCTACTCCCCCAGCATTACTCGCTTTTCCTGGTGCAAATAAAATTTTTGCATTTTGAAATGTATGCATAGCATCTGGTGTAGAAGGCATATTTGCACCTTCAGAAACACACATACAACCATTTTTTATTAATGTTTTTGCTTCTTCTCCATTTAACTCGTTTTGAGTTGCACAAGGCAAAGCAATATCGCATTTAACAGACCATGGTCTATCTTCTGCTACATATTTAGCATTCGGGTATTTTTCTAAATACTCACTAATTCTAGCTCGTTTTTCATTTTTTAAATACATAACGTGCTTTAACTTTTCGCCATCTATACCTTCTTCATCATAAATATAACCACTAGAATCTGATAATGTAACTACTTTTGCACCTAATTCTATGGCTTTTTCTGCAGCATATTGTGCTACGTTTCCAGAACCAGAAATTACAACTGTTTTATTTTTAAAAGAATCGTTTTTAACTTTTAGCATATTGTCTGCAAAATATACAGCTCCATAACCTGTAGCTTCTGGTCTAATTAAAGAACCTCCCCAAGATTGACCTTTACCTGTTAAAACACCTGTAAACTCGTTATTTAGTTTTTTATACATACCAAACATAAAACCAATTTCTCTTGCACCTACACCAATATCTCCAGCAGGTACATCTGTACTTGGGCCAATGTGTCTAAATAATTCTGTCATAAAAGCATGGCAAAAACGCATAATTTCGTTGTCTGATTTTCCTTTAGGATCAAAATCAGAACCTCCTTTACCACCACCCATAGGTAATGTTGTTAAAGAGTTTTTAAATACTTGTTCAAAAGCTAAAAACTTTAAAATACTAGCATTTACTGTAGGATGAAAACGCAAACCTCCTTTATATGGACCAATTGCAGAATTCATTTGTACTCTATATCCTCTGTTTACTTGAATTTCTCCATCATCATCTACCCAGCATACACGAAAAGAAATTAATCTTTCTGGTTCTACCATTCTTAATAAAATGTTTTTCCCAAAATAAATATCATTATCAATGATATAAGGAATTACAGTTTCTGCAACTTCTTGTACAGCTTGTAAAAATTCTGGTTCATGACCATTACGTTGTTCTACCAACTTCATGAAGCCATCAATTTTGGATTTCATATTTTCTTCCATACTTTATTATGATATTAATAAAATTTAACGCAGCAAAGATAGTTATTTTTCAATATGATAAAATACAAAAGTTTTCTTAAATATATTTAATTGCCCTTATTTCAATCGATTTCGTTTGCATCACCTCATTTATTAGTAAAAGCAATCTTAAACTCTTTAAAAAAGTTTAAATTTGCAGCATAATTTTATTTTAAAATGTTAGATAAAGTAAAAGAACTTATTGGAGATGTTGATGCTTTTAAAGCAACCACAAAAGACGAAGTAGAAGCATTCAGAATTAAATATTTGGGTAGCAAAGGTTTACTTAAAGGTTTATTTGCTGAATTTAGAAATGTTGATGCATCACTAAAAAAAGATTTAGGACAAGCTTTAAATAGATTACGAAATGCTGCTGAAGGTAAAGTTGCAGCTTTAAACGAATCTTTAGAAAGTGCCATAGAAGAAAAAGGAGTTTATGGTGATTTAACAAGACCTTCTGAACCTATTGAATTAGGATCTCGTCATCCAATATCTTTAGTAAAAAACCAAATTATTGAAGTTTTTAATAGAATTGGTTTTACAGTTTCTGAAGGACCAGAAATTGAAGACGATTGGCATAACTTTACTGCTTTAAATTTACCAGAATATCATCCTGCAAGAGATATGCAAGACACGTTCTTTATAGAACAAGATCCAGATATTTTATTGCGTACACATACTTCTTCTGTGCAAGTACGCTACATGGAAAATAACGAGCCACCTATTAGAACTATTTCTCCTGGAAGAGTTTTTAGAAACGAAGATATTTCTGCTCGTGCACACTGTATTTTTCATCAAGTAGAAGGTTTATATATAGATACTGATGTTTCTTTTGCGGATTTAAAACAGACGCTTTTATATTTTACAAAAGAGATGTTTGGAAAGTCTAAAATTAGATTAAGACCTTCTTATTTTCCGTTTACAGAGCCAAGTGCAGAAGTAGATATTTATTGGGGATTAGAAACTGAAACTGATTACAGAATTACAAAAGGTACTGGTTGGTTAGAAATTATGGGTTGTGGAATGGTAGACCCAAATGTGTTGAAAAATGCAAACATTGATCCTACAAAATATTCTGGTTACGCTTTTGGAATGGGTATAGAACGTATTGCAATGTTGTTATACCAAATACCAGATATTAGAATGTTTTATGAAAACGATAAGCGTTTCTTAGAGCAATTTAAATCAATAATCTAAAGAAGCCCATCCTAGCCTTCCAAAAGAGAAGGAACTCAAATCTTTACGAAATGTATTCGTGAAAATTTGTGTAATTCGTGGCAAAAAAAAGATACTGAAACAAGTTCAGCACAAGTGAAAAAAGACATCCAAATACCAGAAGTTACAAATGTAGAAATGGCTGTTGTTTATGAATACAATGATATTTATAAAACAGACGATTGGAATGTGTACATCATCAATAAAAAAAATGTTGATTTAGAAATGCTTGTAATTGTTTCTCAAGGTTTTTCTGATACGAAAACCACCTCTTTATTGCGTAAAAAACTGGACAAATTACCTGCAAATTCTTTTGCTAAGATTGAATTAATTCAACCTGAATTATTCAAATTGAACAATCGTTTTCAAGTTACTTTTTTTGAAGGAAATACTTTGTATGAAAAAACTTTTATCTTTAAAGAAAACACCATTAAAGAAGGTGCTTTACGTATGATAACTGAGCTAAATAAACGTGGAGTTTTGGCTGGTTAGATTAATCAAAATCAGCTTCTATTTTATGCAAGTTGGCAATATCTTTGTTTAGATATTTAATGCTAACTTTTGGCGGAATTGATATTTCAATACAGGTTTCTGAAAAAACCATAGTTTCTGAGGATAATTTTGATTGAAAATCATTAGACATTAACAAAGATTTTAAAATCAACTTAAACATTTTTTTGTCTTTATATTCTTCGTATAAAATGTCTATTTTATCCTTATTAATTTCTTTAAATCTACTAAAATGAATTTCTATTGATGGAGGAATAGAAACACCAACAATTAATCTGTTGGTTCTAAAACCTGCTTTTTCTAATATTGGTAAAACATTAAAAACATCTTTAACATAATCAACAAATTTGTTTTTAGTACTTGTTCCTATATCCCCAATTTTAGAAATGCCATTTTTGAATTGTTCAAAAATTTGGTCTGCTCCTTCACTTATAGTTTCTGTTGTTTTCTTTATGATTCCTTTTTCTTTCATTTTGGTTCATTTTATAAGACCTTACAGGTTTTAAAAACCTGAAAGGTCTTACGTTTATTTTTTCATCAACCCAAAAACCCAATAATTAAATACAAAATAGTGGTAATAATTCCACCAAATAAAGCATAAGGCAATTGTGTTTTTACGTGGTCTATATGATCACTAGCAGAAGCCATTGATGAAATAATTGAAGTATCTGAAATTGGCGAACAATGGTCTCCAAAAATTCCACCTCCTAAAGTTGCAGCAACTACAATTGTTAAATCTGCATTATGAATATTTGCCATAGGTACAGAAATTGCCAACATAATAGCAAAGGTTCCCCAAGAAGTTCCTGTAGAAAATGCAATAAAAGAACTCACCACAAAAACAACAGCAGGCAACAATTCTGGAGACAACCAACTTTCTGTAATATTTGCTACGTAATTACCAGTATCTAAAACTTTACAAGCATCACCAATAGCAAAGGCCAATAACATTAACAAAGCCAAAGGCATTAACTCGCTAATTCCTTTTAAAGTTAGGTTTACGGCTTCTTTTGGTTTTAAAATACCTTGAACAAAATACATCATAATTGCTACTAAAATAGCCGTAATTACTGAATATAAAACCGATGATGAACCAGAACCTTCACCAATGGCTAAAGAAGCATGATTTAAAAATGAGGTTGCTTCTTTTACGGCATCCCAACCTGTATAAATTAAGTTAATTGGCATCATACAAACCATCACCAAAAGTGGCACAATCATATTATACGCTTTGGCCTCAATACCTTCTTTTGGCGGAAAAGAAGTTACCTCATCAGAAATCATTGGTTTAGAACCTTCGTTCATTAACAAACCTGTTTCTTTAGTTCTTTTTTCTGCTTTTTTCATCAATCCAAAATCCTTTTTTGATAAGATGATGAAGAATAAAATTCCGATTGCTAAAAGTGGATAAAAGTTATATTTAATAGAGGCTAACATCACCGAAAACGGTTTTTCTATACCTTGTGTTAACAACAAACCCATAATAAATGCTCCCCAAGCATTAAAAGGAATTAAGATTGATGAAGGTGCTGAACTTGAATCTGCTATGTAAGCCAGTTTTTCTCTAGGAATTTTTAATTTGTCAAAAATTGGTCTGTATAAAGTACCAACTGTTAAAGAAGAAATACTGGTTTCTACAAACAATAACAATCCTGTAAGCGTTGCCAAAATTTGAACCATAACTCTACTATATCCAGATTTTTTTGCTTCTAGTTTTACCAGTTTTTTGTTGATAAAATTGATAAAACCTTCTACACCTCTAGAATATTGAATAAATACCAGCAAAGAACCAACCAAAGCACTAAAAATAATGGTTCTTGTATTTCCTTTCGATTGAAAAACGTTAACCATACCTTCTATCATGGCTAAAGTTCCTTCTAAAGGATTCCAACCTTTTACAATGAACCAAGAAAACCAAATTCCAAAAAGCAAAGCAATATAAACTTGCTTGGTTCTAAGTGCTAAAATAATGGCAACAATTGGTGGTATTACTGACAGAAATCCATATTCCATAAAAGACGTTTTTATTTTGCTAAAGGTAATAATTTATATACTTGTTATTTTGTAAATTGTGAATCTGATTTTACCAAAAATGTCAAAAAAATATATTTTAGCTTTAGATCAAGGTACAACAAGTTCACGCACTGTAATTGTTGACGAAAAAGGAAGTATTGTAGCCATAGAACAAGAAGAGATTCAACAAATATTTCCAGAAACTGGTTGGATAGAACATAATGCTTTAGAAATTTTAGAAACTCAATTATCTACCTTAAAAAAGGTGATACAAAAAGCCGATATTCAACCTAAAGATATTGTAGGTTTAGGCATTACAAATCAAAGAGAAACTACTGTAATTTGGAATAAAAACACAGGAAAACCAATTTATAATGCTATTGTTTGGCAAGATAAAAGAACCGCAAATATTTGTGAGGATTTAAAAAATAAAGGATTAGAACATCACATAAAAAAAACAACTGGTTTAGTGGTTGATGCGTATTTTTCTGGAACAAAAATTCATTGGATTCTAGAAAACGTAAAAGGCGCAAAAGAAGAAGCTAAAAAAGGAAATTTACTTTTTGGCACAATAGATTGTTGGCTTTTATGGAATTTATCAGACAAAAAAATTCACGCCACAGATTACAGTAATGCATCTAGAACCATGCTTTTTGATATCAACAATTTGTGTTGGGATGCTACTATTCTATCAGCCTTAAACATTCCAAAAAACGTATTGCCAGAAGTTAAACCTTCTTCTTATCATTTTGGTGATTTTAATTTAGATGGATGTAAAATTCCGATTGCAGGTATTGCTGGCGATCAACAAGCAGCGCTTTTTGGACAAACTTGCTTTAAAAAAGGCGAAGCCAAAAACACGTATGGTACAGGTTGTTTTTTATTGATGAATACAGGCACACAACCTCAATATTCTAAAAACGGTTTACTAACCACAATTGCTTGGGGAATTAACAACAAAGTATATTATGCTTTAGAAGGCAGTGTTTTTGTTGCTGGTGCTGCAATTCAATGGTTAAGAGATGGATTACAAATTATAGAATCTGCAGAAGAAAGTGAGTTTTTTTCAGAAAAAGTAGATGAAGTAAACCCCGTAATTGTAGTGCCTGCATTTGCTGGTTTAGGTGCTCCTTATTGGGATATGTATGCAAGAGGTGCAATTTTTGGTTTAACTAGAGATACAGGTAAAAATCATTTAATAAAAGCCACTTTACAATCTTTGGCTTACCAAACCAAAGACTTGTTAATTGCCATGCAAAACGATGCAGAAACACCTTTAAAAGCCTTAAAAGTTGATGGTGGTGCAAGTGCAAATAATTTGCTAATGCAGTTTCAGGCAGATATTTTAAACACTGCTGTAGACAGACCAAAAAATACAGAAACTACTGTTATGGGTGCTGCATATTTAGCAGGAATTTGTGTAGGTTTATGGCAGTTAGAAGATATTGAAACCGATAAAAAAATAGACCAAGAATTTCTACCAAAAATATCAGAAGAAAAAAGAGAACGTCTTTATAAAAAATGGCTAAAAGCTGTTGAGCGTTCTAAAAATTGGATCGATTAAAAATCTAAAAAAATATGTCAAAATTTTATACTAAAATTACCTCAAGACTTCAAAAATTTATCGAAGCTCAAAAAATATTCTTTGTGGCAACTGCTCCAAATTCTGGTAGAATAAACTTATCTCCAAAAGGTATGGATTCTTTTAGGGTGATGAATGAAAACCAAGTTTTATGGTTAAATGTTACAGGCAGTGGAAACGAAACTGCTGCTCATTTATTAGAAAATGAACGTATAACAATTATGTTTTGTGCTTTTGAAGGTGCTCCTAATATTTTGCGTTTGTATGGAAAAGGCAAAGAAATTAAAAAAGGTGATGCTTCTTGGGATGAATTAATTCAACTGTTTCCAGAAACTCCAGGAACGCGTCAAATTTTTGATATTACTGTAGATTCTGCACAAACTTCTTGTGGAATGTCTATTCCATTTTTTGAATATAAAGGCGAAAGAAATGAATTGAATGACTGGGCTACAGAACAAGGCAAAGAAGGCATTGCAAACTATTGGAAAGATAAAAATCAAACTAGTATTGATGGTTTACCAACAAACATTTTAGAATAATAACATTTGATATTTGTTTAGATAAATCTATTTTAAGATATTTATATAAATTTAAGAGGGATGAAAACAATTGATAACATAAGAAATAGCTTAATAGACAAGTTACAATCTATTAATAATAAAGATGTTTTGGAGGCAATTGATAAATTGATTTCTACAAGTAAAATAAATTCTGAAGAAATTGAATTCACAGAAGAGCAAATTACAATGTTAGAAATGAGTGAAAATGATATTAAAAATGGTAATGTAATTTCTCAAGAAGCTATGAATAAAAGAAATTTTGAATGGTTAAACGCAATGTAGTTTGGACAAAAACTGCAGACATACAATTTGTTGGTATTCTTGAGTATTGGGTAAAAAGAAATAAATCTACAGTTTTCTCAAAAAAATTGATTAAAATTGTCAGTAACAGAACTCTTCAAATTGCTAAAAACCCCTACTCTTATAAGGAAACAAGTTTCAAAGAAATAAGAGTTGCTTCTTTAAATAATTACAGTATTTTTTATAAAATAACACCAACAGAAATTATAATTTCTGCTTTTTGGGATAATAGACAAAATCCTAAAAAGCTTTTGAAAATTTTACAAAAATGAAAAACTTCTCATACTTTAAAAGAGCAGAAATTAAATCAAACTTAAAAGAAACTGAGTTTGATATTTTAATTATTGGTGGTGGAATTACAGGTGCAGGAATCGCTTTAGATGCAGCTTCTAGAGGTATGAAAGTAGCCTTAATAGAAAAAGGTGATTTTGCTTCAGGAACTTCGAGCAAATCAACAAAATTAATTCACGGTGGTTTACGTTATTTAAAACAATTCGATTTTTGGTTGGTAAAAGAAGTGGGCACAGAACGTGCAATTGTGCACAAATTAGCTCCGCATTTGGTAGTACCAGAAAAAATGATTTTACCTTTAATTGATGGAGGAACTTATGGTTCTTGGCTAACGTCTATAGGATTAAAAGTTTACGATATTTTGGCTGCAGTAGAAGGCGAAGACAAAAGACAAATGCTAGATAAAGAAGAAGCTTTAGCAAAAGAACCTTTACTACCAAATAAGATTTTAAATGGTGCTGGTTTTTACGCAGAATACAGAACAGATGATGCTCGTTTAACCATAGAAGTTTTAAAAACAGCTTTAAATTACGATGCAAAAATCATTAATTATACAGAAGCTACCGAGTTTATTTACAAAGATAAAAGAGTGGTTGGTGCAAAAGTAAAAGATGTTTTGTCTGATGATAATTACGAAATAAAAGCCAAATATGTAGTAAATGCTTGCGGACCTTGGGTAGATGAATTAAGGCAAATTAATCACTCAAAAACAGGCAAACGTTTACACTTAACCAAAGGAGTTCATTTGGTTGTTGCTCACGAAAAATTACCTGTAAAACAATCTGTTTATTTCGATATTCCTGATGGTAGAATGATGTTTGCAATTCCTCGTGGAAAAGTAACTTATTTTGGTACTACAGATACCAATTATCAACTAGATAAAGAAAACGTAAACACCAATTTAGTAGATGCAACGTATTTAATTTCTGCTGTAAATAATATGTTTCCAGACATCAATTTATCTTTAGATGATGTTCAATCTTCTTGGGCTGGTTTACGTCCTCTAATTCACGAAGAAGGAAAATCGGCTTCTGAATTGTCTAGAAAAGATGAAATTTTTGTGTCTGATACAGAACTAATTTCTATTGCTGGTGGTAAATTAACAGGTTATCGTAAAATGGCAGAACGTATTGTAGATTTAGTTGATAAAAAATACAAACGCAGATTTAACAAAGAATTCGAAGAGATTAAAACTAAAGATATTGTACTTTCTGGTGGTACTTTTAAAAATTACGATGAAGTTAAAAGTTATACAGATGCCATACAAAATAGAATTGCAGAAGTAGATTTTAACAGAAAAGATGCAGAATATTTAGTACATAATTATGGGAAACAGACAGACATTATCCTTCAAAAATTTGATGATATAATGCACGATAATATGCAAGAAAAAATGATAAATGCAGAAGTTTGGTTTGCTATAAATTACGAGATGGCTTGCAGTCCAACCGATTTTTTTATGCGTAGAACAGGTCGTTTGTTTTTTGATAAAACTAGTGTAGATCTTTACAAAGATTATGTAACTCAACTATTTAAAAATCAGTTTCATTGGGATGATAATACCACTGAAAAAAAATCACAAGAATTAGATAAAAATTTAACATTAGCTTGTACATTCAATTAAAAAATAGTTTACATTTACTATAGTTATTTTATAATTTTTTGGCCTATGAAAATATAGTTCAATTTACTCCGAAAAAAAGCATGTTCTTTTAAGAAAAAGAATGGCTACTATATTTTAAAAACAACTTAAAAAATTATAAATAAATGAAAAAATTATATGTGGTAGCACTTGTGCTACTTGTTACTGCGTCTTTCTCTTTTACTACAAACGTTCAAGAAAAATCGAATAAATTAACAGCTACATTTTTAGGCTTAACAGAAGATCAATATTACAAGTTTGTTGATGCTGATAAAAATGAATATTTATTTTACGATTACAATGATGATATTGATATCAGTTTAGAAGATGACGAAAACCTGAACAAAAAATTTGCCATAATTTGGGTAGAAAAAGAAGTCAATGAAACAGATGAAGAAGAAGAGGAAAACTCTGAAAAGACCTTTAAAGTTAAATCAATAATAGCTCTTAAATTATTAAAATAAACATGTACTAACCGTTTTTTGAAAAAATCAAAAAGCGGTTTTTTATTTATACAGGAAACATAAATAATTCTCCATAACCCACTGTATATAGCCAAACTCCGTAAATAGAATGCTCTAAAATAATTAGCCATGTAGATTTGGTTTTTAAGTAAGTATTTGTAAAAAGCAAGCTTCCCACAAAAGTAAAAGCCAAAACTGTAAAGCTCTGAAACCAAAGGTGTGCAAAAGAAAATAATACCGAGTTTATAAAAACAAACATCCATTGCTTTTCAACTAAACTTTGATATCGTTTTACAAAAAAAGTTCTATAAATTAGTTCTTGAGGAATTACCGAAAACAGGATATAAACTCCACTAAACTTTAACCATAAATCTGGTTTATTTACAATTACATTAAACAAATCTTCTTTATTTTGATAATACAAAACCAATGTAGTTGCTAAAACAATGATCAAAAAACGAAACGCAATATGTTTAAAGGCTCTAATTCGTAATTCTTTATCAAGTTTTTCTTTTTGAAATTTTTCTATAAATATGGAAATTAAAGTGATGTAAACCACACCCAAACCAACATAAATAACTTTAATAAAGATAGAAATTGGTAATAAAAGTACTATAGGCGAAACAGCAAATAGAACTAGTATTTCTATAAGTTTAATAGTGTTAGATGATTGTAATAATCGTTTCATTTTAGCCTTTAAAAACGCTATAACTGGTCTTCTTTTTCATCAGTTTCTATATCTGCAGTTAAATCTAGGTTTCTAATTGTGGGGCTCACAATTCCTGTGGTAACAGCTGTAATTAAAGTCATTGTACCACCAAAAACAACAGCAGTAACTGGTCCTAATAATTTAGCAGCCAAACCACTTTCAAAAGCACCTAATTCGTTTGATGAACCCACAAACATAGAATTTACAGAAGATACTCTACCACGCATTTCGTCTGGTGTTTTTAATTGCAAAATGGTTTGTCTTATCACCATAGAAATTCCGTCTGCAGCACCACTTATAAATAATGCTAAAAGACTTACCCAGAATATAGATGATAATCCGAAGGCAATAATACTCAATCCAAAAATAAAGACAGAAATCAACATTTTTTTACCTGTGTTTCTGTGGATGGGAATGTAAGTTGTAATAAACATAGTTAAAATACTTCCCATAGAAATAGAAGCATTTAAAAGGCCAAAACCTTCTGGCCCAACCTTTAAAATATCTTGCGCAAATACCGATAAAATAGCTACAGTACCACCAAATAAAACAGCAACCATATCTAAACTTAAAGCCCCTAAAATAGCCTTGTTTTTAAAAACAAACTTTACACCAACTTTTAAACTTTGCATCATTGGCTCACCAATTTTTGTGTTTAAAATCGGTTTCTTTTTTATTTGAAAAAGGATTATTAAAGATAAAATTACAAGTATAAAAACTAAGCATAGTGTTTTGTCTACGCCAATCCAACTGATAAAAAAACCACCAAAAAGAGCTCCAGAAACAGAAGCTGTTTTCCAGGTACTTGTGCTCCAAGTAGCAGCATTATGATATATTTTTTTAGGAACCAAAAGTGCCACTAAAGAAAAAATTGTTGGCCCGAAAAAAGAACGTAAAAATCCGCCAAAAAAAACCAATCCATAAATAGCATATAAAATTGAATTTGTAGACCAGTTATTCACAAAATTATTAGAGGTTAATAAAAATAAACCCAAACTTATGAACGAAAAAGCTGCTGTACAAATGGCCAACAAGTTTCTTTTTTCGTTTTGATCTACAATATGACCCGCAAAAAGTGCCATAGAAAATGCAGGTATAATTTCCATTAAACCAATAATGCCTAAAGAAAGTGGATCTTTTGTAATGGAATATACTTGCCATTCTATAACAATAAATTGCATAGACCACCCAAAAACTAATAGAAATCTTACCAATAAAAAAATATTGAATTCTCTTATTCTTAATGCTGCATAAGGGTCTTGTTTAGCCATAGTTAGCTTAATTTCATATCCATTAAAATGGCAAAAGTTTGGTTAATATCTTGTTCTTTTACCACAATTGTCATTTCGTTTGTTGTAGAAATAATTTCTTGTAAAGGTATATCTGCCCAAGCCAATTGTTTTAAAATAAAATAGTAAATACCAGATTGTTCTAAATTTTCTTTTGGTAGTTTAATAGTAATAGATGCTAACTCTAACATACTGTGTGTTAGTGTTTCATTTTCAAATATTTCTTCTACGTAAGGTCTTAAATTTTTACTTGTAACAATATTTGTTTCGAAAATACCTTGAGAAACTGTTAAAAAGTAATCAGAATTTTCTGCAGATTTGGTTAATATTTTTGCAATTTCTTTGAGTAAAGAAGGTGTGTTTTTAAACGTGAAATCGCATAAATCTGAGCGTACAATAACATCACCCAAATCTAAAGCTAAGCGTTTAATGTTTTTTCGAATACGAAGTTCACTAGCAGGAGATAATCTGTTAATTGCCATCATTACAGCACCTACTTTAACATCTTTCTTTAAAATTTCTGAAACTTCAGGTAAAATAATTCTAGCCAAAGAAGAAACATTTATCAACTTTTCATTTAAAGCTTCCTCTATAAAAGGTGTTTTTCTGATGGTACTTTCAACAACTTCTTGTATTGTTTTCATAGTAAAAGTTTAAAATTATAAATAATTGTTCAAAAATAAACAATTTATGATTACCTATTCTACTTAGCTGAAAATATATACTTTAAAGATTTAGATTGTTTAATTTTAAACATTTAAACAAAACCTCAACATTAAAAGATTTCTAAAACTAATCTAACTTATTGGTTAACTTGTTAAATTCTTTTTTAGGGTTTTTATTGCTGTACAAAATTTTATAAACTGTATCTATAATTGGTGTATTGGCTTTATTTTCTTCTTTAATTTTATAGGCACTTTTTGTGGCATAATAACCTTCTGCAATCATACTCATTTCATGTTGCGCAGATCTTACAGTATATCCTTTACCAATCATATTACCAAACATTCTATTTCTACTAAAGGTAGAATATCCTGTTACTAATAAATCGCCTAAATACGCAGAGTTGTTAATGTTACGTTTCATTTTATGTACTTTTTTTATAAAACGTTTCATTTCTCTAATTGCATTACTCATTAATACAGACTGAAAATTATCTCCATAACCCAAACCATGAGCAATACCTGCTGCAATTGCGTAAATATTCTTTAACATTGCTGCATATTCTGTACCAATAATATCATCAGAAATAGTAGCTTTTATATACCAACTTTGTATGGCATTTGCCATTTTTTCGGCTTTATTTTCGTCAATACAAGCAATTGTTAAGTAAGATAAACGCTCCATGGCTACTTCTTCTGCATGGCAAGGTCCTGTTATAACACCAATATTCTCTAATGGAATATTAAAATGTTGATTAAAATGCTCGCCAACAATTAATCCTGTTTCTGGCACAATACCTTTTATGGCAGAAAAGATTGTTTTGTTATTTAAAGAAGCATTTAATTTATTTAGTTCTATGGTTAAAAAAGCAGACGGAATTGCAAAAATTAAAATATCATAATTAGCAACTGTGTAATTAATATCGCTAGATAAATCTAGTTTTTCTACTTGTAATTCAGCAGAACTTAAATATTTAGGATTGTGTTCATTTTCTAAAATATGCTCAATGTTTTGTTCATTACGCATGTACCAACCAATACTATCTAAATTTTCCATCAACATTTTAATAATGGCTGTTGCCCAACTTCCACCTCCTAAAACCGCTATTTTTTGATGTTCATCCATTAGTGTTTCATTTTAAAATCAAAAGTAATAAAAGTATTATCTATAGATGAATGCATTTGCGAATTATTATATTTGTGTAACGCTAATTTTTCTATACATTGAAAACAAAAGTTTCTCTTTTATTTGGTTTTTTATTTTTAATGATTGCTTGTAAAGGGCAATCTATAAAAACAACCAAAAGCAAAACTAATATAGAAAACAGCAAATCTACAAAAGCAGAAAACGTATCAATTTTAGATAAAGAATTTGTTATTAAAGATTTAAATGATAAACATCATAAGATTTGGGTTTACTTACCTCCTGACTATAATTCTAGATTACAAAAATTTCCTGTAATTTATATGCACGATGCTCAAAATTTATTTGATGTAGAAACCGCTGCTTATGGTAAAGAATGGAATGTTGATGAAACCCTAAACGAACTTTATAAGAATACTGATAAGGGTTTTATAGTAGTTGGAATAGAAAATGGTGGTGATAAAAGAATTGAAGAATATACAGCATGGACTCACCCTAAATACGGAGGAGGAAAAGGTGCAATTTATGTAGATTTTTTAGTAAATGAGTTAAAACCTTTTATTGATAAAAATTACAGAACAAAGCCGAAAGCCAAACACACTGCAATTATTGGTAGCTCTTTAGGTGGATTAATTTCGTTTTATGGTGGATTAAAATATCCTGATGTTTTTGGTAAAATTGGTGCACTTTCTACCTCTTTTTGGTTTTCTAATAATGTGTATGCTTTTGCAAAGCAAAATGGAAATCAGAAAAAGACAAAACTCTATCTTTTAATTGGTGGCAATGAAGGCAGTACTATGTTACCAGACACCGAAAAAATGGAAAAACTATTGCTAAATACTGGTTTTCCTAGAGAAAATATAAAAACTAAAATTGTTCCTAAAGGCCAACACAATGAAGCTTTTTGGAGTGCTGAATTTTTAGATACAATTACTTACTTATACAACCTATAAAATGAACGTACAAATTATAAATAAATCGAAACACGCAACACCAAATTACGAAACAGAAGGTGCTGCAGGAATGGATTTAAGAGCAAACATCGATGATTCTATAACTTTAAAACCATTAGAAAGAGCTATTGTAAAAACAGGATTATTTATTGCTTTACCTGTTGGTTTTGAAGCACAAGTAAGACCAAGAAGTGGTTTGGCTGCAAAAAAAGGAATTACCGTTTTAAATTCGCCTGGAACTATAGATGCAGATTATCGTGGAGAAATTGGAGTGATATTAGTTAATTTATCAAACGAAGATTTTGTAATTAATGATGGCGAACGTATTGCACAATTAGTCATTGCAAAACATGAAAGAGCAATTTGGCAAGAGGTAGAAATACTTAGCGAAACTGAACGTGGTTCTGGAGGTTTTGGAAGTACAGGAGTTTAAAAATGGATGAAATAGATTTACAGCCTTTACGAATTACTGGGAGTTGGAATGTAGAGTGGAATTTATTCTACGAAGTTGATCCTTCTAAAGAAACCATGCATTATTTAGATGCAAGCTCTCTTTTACACTTAACCAATTATAGTTTAATGAGAGCTATAAATCTAGATTTTAGACCTGAAAATGATGTAAATGGATACTTTTATTTACGAGTTATTAATTTAACAAAAGTTGAAAACGATAGCACTAAAAAGGTTTCTTTTGATGCAGATTGGGAAAACTTATACTTCGAATTAAAAACCAAAAGTAGACTAGATATTGTAAAAGAAATTGAACGATTAGTAAGAGAAACTCCTCCTTTTAAAGGATAAAATATAAACAATAATAAATTTAAATTATGATTTTAGGTGTATGCGAATGGCTTAGTACAAAAACACAATTTTCAGCAAAAAATATTAGAATATTATTTGTGTTATTAGTCATTTTTGCTGGGCTTGGCTTAGGAGCCTATTTAATTCTGTGGTTGGTAAAAGTGTTATCTAATGAGTAATTTTCTATAGTTTTTTAAAAACTTGACTCAGTTTTCTCATTTCTTTAAACATGAGTTTAAAAGGTAAGTTGTAATGAGAATGGTACGTAAAACCTAACTTTTTATAAACCTCAAAAGCTTGTTGTTTTTCATCCATAACATCGAGCCAAATAATTTTATATTCCTTTTGTATAGCTTTTTCTGCTAACCAATTGAATATTTTTTTCCCTAAACCTTTTCCTTGTGTTTTTTGATGCAAGTAAATTCGATGTAATTTAACCTGTTTATCTTCCTGTAAACCTGCTAACTTTTCATTCCAAATAATTCTTAGGTTACCAATAATTTCATCATCAAAAATGATAAAATAATAGTCTGAATTTGGCTGAGCTAGCTCTTTTAAAACATTTTCTTTGTTATATTGAGAGTTTACATACCAATCTCCAGAATCTTCCCAAAAGTGATGATAAGCAGCAGGATATACTTCTTTCATCAACTTAAATAGAGTTTCTGCATCATTACTTGTAATTTTTTTTAAAAATAAATTTTCTGATACTTTAATCATTTTATAAAAATAAAAAACTGCTACTGGTTGATTACTCCAATAGCAGTTTAATAATAGTTAGAACTTTTAATACTTAATCTTGATTTTCAATAGCTTCTTTTATTTTACTTTCTAACTCTTCCATTAATTCTGGATTATCTTTTATAAGCCCTTTTACAGTATCTCTACCTTGCCCTAATTTAGTTTCTCCATAACTAAACCAAGAACCACTTTTCTTTACAATACCTAATTCTACACCAATATCTAAAATTTCTCCAACTTTAGAGATTCCTTGTCCGTACATAATATCAAATTCTGCAACTTGAAAAGGTGGTGCTACTTTATTTTTTACAACTTTTACTTTGGTGCTGTTACCAATAACTCTATCTCCATCTTTAATTTGCGTTCTTCTTCTAATATCTAAACGTACAGAAGCATAGAACTTTAATGCATTACCACCAGTAGTAGTTTCTGGGTTACCAAACATTACTCCAATTTTTTCTCTTAATTGGTTAATAAAGATAACTGTACAATTAGTTTTAGAAATTGTACCTGTTAATTTACGCAATGCCTGACTCATTAAACGTGCATGTAAACCCATTTTAGAGTCACCCATTTCACCTTCAATTTCAGATTTTGGTGTTAATGCTGCAACAGAATCAATTACAACAATGTCTATTGCACCAGATCTAATTAAATTATCTGCTATTTCTAAAGCTTGCTCTCCATGATCTGGTTGAGAAATAATTAAATTATCGATATCTACACCTAAATTTTCTGCATAAAATTTATCAAATGCATGTTCTGCATCTATAAACGCTGCAATTCCACCAGCTTTTTGTGCTTCTGCAATTGCATGAATGGTTAACGTTGTTTTACCAGAAGATTCTGGTCCATAAATTTCAATAACTCTACCTCTTGGATAACCACCCACACCTAAAGCTAAATCTAACCCTAAAGAACCAGAAGAAATTGCATCTACATCTTCAGTAACTACATCTCCTAACTTCATTACAGAACCTTTACCATACGTTTTATCTAACTTATCTAGAGTAAGTTGTAGGGCTTTTAGTTTTGCTGCTTTTTCTTTATCTGCTGCCATAAATTTTGCTTAATTATTTAAATTTTTAGTTGCACAAGTTACAAAAAACAACTTTTAAATTCCTAATAAATTACTGCCAATTTTGTAGTATTTTTACACAAAAAGGAAATGTATGAGTTCTAATATTATTATAAAAAATACAAATAGTAGCGTTACTATAGAAAAAGGCGAATTAATTAGTTACAAGAAAGATAATCAAGAGTATATTCATCAAAAAGGAAATAAAGGTTGGCGAAAATCGGATGATGAAATGTTTCCTGTAATTGGCCCAACTTCTAAAAATAATTTTAGAGTACACACCAAAAATGGTGATGCCATTCAAGATCAACATGGTTTGTTAAGAGAAATGGATTATGCATTGATTTCTGCGGATGAAAATTCGGCAAAATTCATCAAAAAATACACTAAAAATAACGCTGTTAAGAATAGTAAGTTTCCAAAAAAATCTACTGAAGAATTTTTAAAATGGCCTTTCGATTTTACTTTCGAAAAAAATTTTAAATTAGAAGACGATATTTTAACCATCGATTTTATAATTACTTCTGATGAACATATGCCTTTTATGTTGGGTTATCATCCTGCATTTTTATTATCAGATACAGGTAACGAAACTTTAGAAGCTGGTACTGAAAAAATAACGTTAGCAGATGTTTACAAAGCAGGTTCTAATGCATTTCCGGTTTTAGGAACTGAAAAAATTATTTTACATAATATCAATAAAAACGATTTAGAAATTACGACAAACGGTTTTCATAATTTTATGCTTTGGACCGAAGTTGATAATATGCTTTGCATTGAGCCAATAACCCAATATACTTCTTACACAGATCAGAAATTTTCGGAAGAAAACATGACTTTATCGAAAGGTAAAAATAACTTTTCAGTAACAATTAAGGTTTTATAAATCATCACCTTTGATTCTTTTACGCAACTAAAATCTTTTTATTTAGTATGAAAAAGAATCTTTTTTATGTTCTTTGTTCTGTTATTCTGATTTGTAAACTTTATTATTGGTTTTTTGTTTTTCCGAATGTAGATGAAGCTTATTATTGGTTTTGGGGGCAATATCCAGATTTTTCTTATCACGATCATCCTGCTTTACAAGCATTAATTCAATCACTTTTTTCTACTATTTTTGGTACGTCTTATTTTGCTTTACGATTGCCAGTAATAATTTGTTGTATACTTATTGCAACTGTTTTGTATCTCTTTGCTAAAAAATTAGACTTTAAAAACAAACCTGTTGCAATTGCATTATTTTTTAGTTGTCCTTTGTTTTTTTTATTTACAACCTATGCTTGGAACGATTATGTATTACTAACAAATTGCATACTTTCTGGATATTTTTACATCAATTTTTTACATGATATTTGGTTAGATAAAAAAGGAAAAACTGCCGATATTTTTCTCGGAAGTCTCTTTTTTGGTTTGGCAATTTTATCGAAATACAATGCAGTTTTTTTGGGTTTAGGAATCTTTTTTTTGTTGATTTTAAACAAAAAATTTTACAAAGTATTTAAAGATTATCGGTTTTATATAAGTCTGTTAATTATTGCAATTTTAAGTGTACCCATAATTTATTGGAACACAAAAAACAAATTTGGTTCTTTTGAATTTAACCTTCAACAACGAACTTTAAGTCCTATTTTTGAGGAATTTAATTTATTTGGAGGAAATTATTTAGGCTTTATTCTAGGGACTATTTTAATGTTATCACCCTTTTTTTGTTGGGCAATTTTTAAAGTTTTTACAGCCGATAAAAAAATCAAAAACAAAACATCTTATCAAATTGTGTACACCAAATTTGCAGTTGCCATTTTTTCTGCATCGTCTGTTGTTTTTTTATTCTTTTCGCTTTTTTCTAATGTTTTGTTTTATTGGAACATTGTTGGTTTAATATTTATTACATTTTTAGCAAGCAATTATCTTATCAAAAAAAAGAAAGTTTTAATTACTTTAAGTTATAGTGCTTTGGGTGTTTTTGGCGTCATTTTTCATTTTGGTGTTGTACCTTTAACATCAGTTTTTGGAGGTTCTGACAGAGATAATATTTATCATTATGGATGGCAAAAAATAGGAAATGAGGTTAAAAAACTACAAACAGCTAAAGCAATACCAATTGTAACTTCTAATTATAGAAGTGCGTCTTTGTTGGCTTTTGAACTAAATAATCCAAAAATATTTTCTTATTCTAAACGATTTGATCAGTTTGATTATTGGAGTAAAAACATAAAATACAAAACCAATACAGAAGGTATTTTATTAACAGATAGTAATGACGATGACGTTTTAAGTGATGAAATTAAAGCTTTATTTAAAAAAATAACTTTTATAGATACTTTAAACATAGAAAAACACGGTTATAAAATTAAAGCCTATTATTTGTACAAAGGTGTGTTTAAGTAAACGTATTTTTGCCTTTTAAAAGTTAATTTATCTTGATAAAACATCGACATTTTATACTGCATAAACCTTATGGTTATTTGTCGCAATTTATAAACAACCAAACCAAAAGGAAGAAAAAATTATTGGGAGAATTACACGATTTTCCTGAAGGAACTATGGCAATTGGTCGTTTAGATTTTGCTTCTGAAGGTTTGCTTTTATTAACCACAGATGGTAAAGTTTCTGCAGAAATTAGAAGCAACAAATACGAAAAAGAATACTTTGTTCAGGTAGATGGTATCATCACCCAAAAAGAAATAGAACAGTTAAAAAATGGTGTAGAAATTGGTTTTGAAGGTAAAAAATACACCACAAAACCTGGTAAAGCTTTTTTAATTGATGATCCTCAGTTTCCTTTAAGAAGTCAAAAAATTCGTGATGAAAGACATGGCCCAACAAGTTGGATTTCTATCATTATTACAGAAGGAAAATTTAGACAAGTACGTAAAATGACAGCAGCTGTTGGTTTTCCTACTTTACGATTAATTCGTGTAAGAATTGGCGAAATTAAGATTGATAATTTAGCAATTGGAAAGGTTTTAGAAGTAGATGATTTTATGTAACATTTATTACATATTAAGAACAAACTACTTTCTAATTTTGCGCCATGAACAATTCTAACACCACATTATACATTGTTATTGCAATTATAATTCTTCATTTTTTAGTTGCTTTTGGCTACTTAATCTATAAAATGACAAAAAAAAGAGAGAAATAAATATTCCCCTCTTTATTTATATTTAAAATTCAAACGCTAAATAAATTTGTATTATTCTATTTTTAGGTTTGTCATTATTGTAAATATCACTTTGTCCTAAATGATATCTAGCGCCTAAACTAACACCAGCATCACTTTTAAAACCTGCTCCTACATTTACTCCCCAATCAAAATTTTTGGGTTCAAATTCTTCTGATGTATCATACAAAACAAAACCTGCATCAAAAGTTTCTTTGTGCGATATTGAAAAACCTATCTGTGGTCCTGCTTCTAAAAAGAAACTTTTTACTGGATATAATTTTAGCATTAAAGGCACATTTAAATAATCTAACTTTTGTGTATAAGTACCACTATTATCTATAATTTTATAACCTTGTTGCGAATAAAGAATTTCTGGTTGAATAGAAAGATGATTTCCTATATACGATTCTCCATAAAAACCAATGTGAAATCCGTGTAATTTATCTGTTTCTGATGTACCATCAAAACTAACTGAAGATAGGTTATAACCACCTTTAATACCAGCTGTTGATTTATTTTTTCTGTCTTGTGCATTAAAAGAAATTGTACTGGTAATCATTAATGCTATTGTTATATATATTGTTTTCATTTTTTTATTTTTTAAAATTATTTACCTCCATTAGCTCTTAAATCTGCCAAACATTGTGCGTCTAAAGTTGGTACAGAACCTCCAGAAAGCATGTTTCCAATTCCTTGGCTAGTTTCTGCTGCCCAAAACATTAAACAATCTTCTTCATTACAATGCTTTGGATGTTCTTCATCTTCGTGATCGCTTTGTAAATCGCTTCCTAAATTTGTTAACCCTAAAATATGACCAAATTCGTGATGTATTACTGATGATTCTAGCAAACTTCTATCAGGTTCAAACGTTCCATCACTTAAACCATGAATGGTTTCTTCGTAAATAACAAAAGAAGTATTCCAATAAGCAGAGCCTAAAATTGAACCAGAACTTGTGTCATTAGACGATTTTCCGTCTATAAATAAAACCCAAACTGCAATTGTAGCACCAGAATTGTATTGTGTTCTGTATTCTTTTTCTATATCAACTACTTCATCTAATGTATATTCTATTTTACCTGTTGTTGGTATTTCTTTGGTAATAAATGTTACTCCTTCTGGTTTGTTAATTCTATTTTCTATAAAACTTTTAAAATTATTTATAGCGGTTGTAGTTGGTTCAAAATCTTCTATGTAAGCCATTTCTACAATCAATTTTTTAAAAGAATCTGCAGAAAGTAAATCGTTTGCAGAAGCACCTGTTGCTTGTCTATTTAAAGCTACATTCACGATTTCTCCTGTATCATTTTCTATAATTTCTTCTGTTTCTGATGAACAAGAAAAAAAGATACTACAAGCTAATACTACTTTTACAAAAATATTTTTCATCTACTTACCTTTTAAAAAAATCTTTACAACTACTAAAGTATTTTATAGCAGTTGTAAAGAAAACTAACTAACTAACTAACTAACTAACTAACTAACTAACTAACTAACTAACTAACTAACTATTCCTTTTCAATATGCTTTATTTATAGCTTTTTAAAAGCTAAAGTTACAGAAGCGTCTGTTTTACTTTGTAAAGTAATTAAAGTTGAACTGTAAGTGCTAATAACCCAGTTATTCCCCAAAGCACTTAAAGCTGTGTTACTTGCAAAGTTTACATTTACAAACGCTTCTGTTTCTGAACTAACAGCGTAAGTTCCTTCTATTTCTCCTAAAGCAGAATTCACAACATTTGTTGCTACAATTTTTAGATCATTAGTAAATTCTATAGACCATTCTGCATAATCGTTTGCAGTATCAGAACCTTCTTGTATAAAAGTTTCTACTTTAAATTTTGTACCACTTAAAACCGCTTCTACTTCTGCTGCAGTATTTGCAGCATCGTCTTTTTCATCTTCATATTGTACACAATCAGATATTGCATTCTGAAATTCAGCATCGCTATTAATTTGAATTTCTGTACCATTACTTAAAGTGGCACTAATAGGATAATTTACTGCAAAAAGTTCGTCAGATCCTAAACTTGTCATGTAACTATATAGTTGTTGTTCAGATTGTAAAACAACAGAGCCAGTTTGTTCTAGACTAATATCGTAAGTTAACATTGTAACCGGAAAATTAATGTCTATACAAGAAATAGCATCTCTACCTTCAGCTTCTGCATTTTCGCATTCTGCATTTAAAGCATCCAATTCTGATTGGTTATTAACAGTTACTTCTGTATAGTTACTTGTTCTTACTTTAATAGGAAAATTAAATGTTACTGAATCAGAATCATCGTTAAATTCACCCATAATATTTAAAACTGCAGCAAAATCTAAACTACTTAATAGAGTAATTTGTTGATTGTTTACAGAAGCTGTTAACGGAAATAACAATTCTGTACAAGCATTGCCATCTAAAAAATCATCATTAGATCCATCGTTCATTGCAGCTCTTTCATAATTAGAAGCTGTTGTAGATGTAGAAGAGTTTGCATTCGGATTTGTACCTATTTCTGTATTTTCATCAGATTGACATGATGTAAAACCTAATGTTGCTGTTAAAGCAATTGCTGTTATTAATTTTAATGTTTTCATTTCTAATAGTTTTAGTAATTAATGTATTTGTTAAAGAACTTGGTATACCTTTATCTTAACTTCTTTTTTTAAAAGATCAATTTTTTGTTCTTCTGATGATAAAACAACTAAACATTTATTTACCCTACCTTTGTACTCTATATTTTTTATTTTTATTACCAAATTTCGCTATATGATTGATAAATCTCTTTGTGATGAAATTTATTTTAACGAGTTCTATACAACTCATATACAGTCTGCTAGTAACTTTGCTTACTATAAATCTGGCAATAAAAACACGGCTTTAGATTTAGCACAAGAAGCTTTTATTAAAATTTGGGAAAACTGTAATAAAATAGATTTTACCAAAGCAAAATCTTACTTATTTACAGTTGTTAATAACCTTTTTTTAAATAAAGTTAAGCACGAAAAAGTGGTTTTTGAATATGCCAAAAGCAGTCCTTATTTAGATATTAATAACCAAAGTCCTGAATATTTATTAGAAGAAGAAGAGTTTAAATTAAAGCTAAAAAAAGCCATAGAAGATTTAACTGAAGCTGAAAGAGAAGTTTTTTTGATGAACAGAATTGATGGTAAAAAATACAGAGAAATTGCAGAATTGCTTGCCATTTCTCAGAAAGCAGTAGAAAAAAGAATGTCTTCTGCATTAAAAAAATTAAGAACAAAAATTGATGGAATTTAAGATCACTTTTAAAGTAGGGTAAAATACTTTTTAATTGTTATATATATAGAAGTACACGAATGGAACATAAAAACGACATCTTAAAATGGCTAAACAGAGCATCTTCTGATGAAGAATTGCAGCGCTTACAAGAAACTGAAGATTTTAAAACTTTAGAAAAAATTGCGCATTATTCTTCTCAAATAGAGCCACCAAAAGTTGATGTTGATAAAGCCTTAGCAGATTTTAAATTAAGAACGCAAAACAAAACTAAAAAAGGTAAAGTTGTTGCCTTTAACGTTAAACATTTGTACAAATATGCAGCGGCTATTGTTGTTTTTGTGATAAGTTCCTATTTTATCTTTTTTAACAAAAAAGCTACTATTAAAACCGAATTTGCGCAAACAAAAACATTTAATTTACCAGATAATTCTGAAGTAATTTTAAATTCGAATTCAGAAATTTCTTACGGTAAAAAAAGTTGGGATAAAAACCGAAATCTATCTTTAAATGGAGAAGCTTTTTTTAAAGTTAATAAAGGAAAAAAATTTACAGTAAGTACAGAAATTGGAAACGTAACTGTTTTAGGTACAAAGTTTAACGTAAAAGAAAGAGCTAATTATTTTGAGGTAAAAACTTACGAAGGTTTAGTAAGTGTTGCTTATAAAGATACCCTTGTTAAATTACCTAAAGGAACTCTTTTTAAAGTAGTAAATGGCATAATAGATACTAAAAACACTTTCGATATTCACGAAAAATCTTGGCTACAAAAAGAATCTAATTTTAAAAGCACACCACTACAAATTGTATTAGAAGAATTAGAAAATCAGTTTGGTTATACCATAGAAACCCAAGAGGTTAATTTGGCAACATTATACTCAGGTGGTTTTACGCATACAGATGTAAATTTAGCTTTACAATCTGTTACAATTCCTCTGCAATTGTCTTATAAAATAGAAGGAAAAATAATTACTATATTTAATTATGGTAAATAAATTTAAGTTTTTTTTTATCAATTTTTTGTTGATAACAAGTATTGCTCTTGCTCAAAATTCTGATGAAAAAGTAGCACTTTCATCATTAATAATTGAGTTAGAAAAAACTTATAAAATTAAATTTTCTTATTCTGATAATGATGTAAAAGACATCTATGTACATCCACCAAAAAAAGGAATTACCATAGATCAACTTTTAACTTATTTAAATAAAAACACTTTTTTACAATTTAAAACTTTAGACAACAGATATGTAACTGTTTCGTTTTTAAATAAATCGATTTCTATTTGCGGAACCATTATAGACGCCAACTTTTTAGAACCGCTTTTACTGGCAACTGTTAAAGTAGATGGTTATACATTAGGTACAACCACCAACCAAAAAGGTGAATTTTATTTACACAATGTACCAGTAAATGCCACATTAAGCTTTTCGTATATCAGTTTTAAAACCAAAACAATTGCTGCAAAAGAATTGTTTTCTACAGGTTGTAAACAAATATTTTTAGAAGAAGAAACAGAGCAATTGTCAGAAATTACAATGCCTAGATTTTTAACTTCTGGCTTACAAAAAAGTGCTGATGGTGCTACTGTTTTAAACACAGAAAAATTCGGAATTTTACCAGGCTTAATAGAACCCGATATTTTAAAAACCATCAAAATTTTACCTGGTATAGAAAGTATAAACGAAAGTGTTTCTAATATTAATGTTAGAGGAGGTACAAACGACCAAAATTTAATGCTTTGGGATGGTATAAAAATGTATCATTCAGGTCATTTTTTTGGGTTAATTTCTGCCTATAATCCGTATTTAACACAAAAAGTAGCAGTTACCAAAAACGGAACAAGTACTGCGTTTTCAGACGGTGTTTCATCCACCATAAATATGGAAACTGCCAACAGAATTACCAATGAATTTTCTGGAGGTGCAGGTTTTAATTTATTAAGTGCAGATGCTTTTGTGCAAGTGCCTTTAAAAGACAATATGGAACTACATATTTCTGGTAGAAGATCTTTTACAGATTTAATTAATACACCAACTTATAAGAATTATTTTTCGCGAAGTTTTCAAGATAATTCTGTTGCTTCTAACTCTGTAAATAACTCAGAATCAAATTTTTATTTTTACGATTATTCACTTAAGTTTTTATATGATATTGATTATAATCATTCTATTAGAGCCAATTTTATCCACATAAAAAACAATTTAGAATACTTAGAAAAATATACTAGTAATACTACTACAATAGAAGAAAATAGTACCTTAAAACAAGAAAATTTAGGTGCAAATATCCTCTGGAATGCAGATTGGAACACTAAATTTTCTACCACTTTTTCTGCATTTTTTTCTGATTATAAAATAAATTCATCCGATTATAATAAAGATTCAGATCAGTTACAAACACAGTTTAATAATGTTTTAGAAACAGAACTAAAATTAGATTCTAAATATGAATTTTCTGATGTTTTCCATTTTAAAAATGGTCTTGTTTTTAACGAAATTGGCATCAGAAATACAACCACAGTTAACGCTCCTACTTTTTCTACTACTGTAAAAGATGTGTTGATAAAAACTGCTTTATATTCAGAAATAGAATATCAACAAAACAAAACGTATGCTCGTTTTGGAGTAAGAACAAACTATTTTAATGCCTTTAAAAAATATGTTGTTGAACCTAGAATTAACATTAGACAAAAAATTGATAACAACTTTTCTTTAAAACTTGAGGGTGAATATAAAAACCAAACTACAGCCCAAAAAATTGATTTTGAAGAAAACTTTTTAGGAATAGAAAAACGCAGATGGATTCTTGCTGACAACATAAATACACCTATTATTAAAAGCAAACAAGCTTCTTTTGGAGTAGAATATACATTCAATAAATTGTATTTTGATGTTACTGCTTTTTATAAAAAAATTGATGGAATTACTGCAGATAATCAAGGTTTTTACAACAATACACAAACGTTTAATTCTGTAGGAAATTATAGTATTAAAGGCGTAGAGTTTTTAATAAACAAACAAACTAAAAATATAAGTACTTGGTTAAGTTACACTTACGCAGTAAATAATTACACTTTCGATATTTTTAATCCTGAAACTTTTCCTAATAGTTTAGATATTAGACATTCTGTAAGTGCAGCATTTAATTACGATTTTAGCAAAAAATTTAAACTCTCTTTTGGTTGTGTTTTACGTTCTGGAAAACCGTACACAAAACCAATAGAAGGTAATGAAACTATACAAGATGGAAATAGAATTATCGTAAATTACGATAACCCAAATCAAGAAAGATTAGATAGTTTTTTTAGATTAGATTTTTCTGGAAGTTATCATTTTGATTTTATAAAAGACGTAAAATCTACAATTCGTTTAGGAATTACCAACATTACAGACCAAGAAAATATTATAGATTCTTATTTTATTGTAGATGAAGCAAACACAAATAATGTAAAAAGAATAGATAATTATTCTTTACCCTTTACGCCTAATTTAAGTTTTAGGGTACAATTCTAAGAAGTTATTCTATCCATTCTAATATGTGGTATACCATCCTCTAAATACTCCTCTCCTATTTGTTTAAATTGATGCGATTCGTAAAACTTCTTTAAATATTTTTGAGCAGAAATTGTAATTAAATCCTCATTAAAATGTTCTTTAATGGCTAAAATTGAAGCTTTCATAATTTGATGTCCATAACCAAACTTACGTTCTTTTTTAGCCACTACTACTCTACCAATACTGGCATTTTTAAAATAATCTCCTGCTTTAAAAATACGAGTATATGCTACTATTTTATCATTTTTAACACCAAAAATATGAAGCGATTTTTGATCTTTAAAATCTACATCTTGATAAACACAATCTTGTTCTACAACAAAAACTTCAGAACGGATTTGAAGTATTTGATATAGTTCTGTTGTATTTAAATCAGAAAAGGATTTTATGATGAAATTCATTTTTAAAACATTATAAATGTTCTCGATACAATTTCGAAAAAAATCGAAATCACTCGAACTGACAACACTTCTTAGTAATATAAATTAACCTACTGTCACTTTGAGTGAAATTACTTTTTCTGAAATTTTGAATCGAGAAGTTTTAATTAACAAGAAATTTTAGACACTCTATTTGCGTGTCTACCACCTTCAAATTCTGTAGTTAAAAATACATCTACAAAACCTATAGCTTGTTGTAAAGACACAAAACGTGCAGGAATTGTAAGTACATTTGCATTATTATGTTGCCTTGTTAAAACAACCAATTCATTATTCCAACACAATGCAGCTCTAATACCTTGGTGTTTATTGGCTGTCATTTGAGCACCATTTCCAGAACCACATAAAATAATACCTAATTCAGCTTTGCCAGACTCAACACAATCTGCTGTTGGATGGATAGCATCAGGATAATCCATAGAATCGTTAGTATCTGTACCAAAATTAAGTACAGTATATCCTTTTTCTTCTAAATGTTTTATAATTTCGAACTTGTATTCAGTTCCTGCGTGATCATTACCAATGGCAATTGTCATAATTTATTTATTTAATTGTTTTTACGAGTTTATAAAGTAATCTGCTATTTTATGTAAAGATTACTTCATTACATTCGCAATGACTTAGTTAGGGTTACAAAAATATAGAAATTAACGGTTATCAACAGTTATAAACATTTAAAAATTATCATTTTTTAATAACTGTTTATTTTTAAAGCTTTTAACTATTTTAAGTAAATGTTAAGAACTTATCATAAAAAATAGAAAACTTTTTTTGGTATTCTTAATTTTTATAACAATACAAGCTCTTGGTTGACATACGCAAATTTTATTTTAAGTTTTTGATAAAAGTTTATCAACATAAAATTTACAATTTGTTTACATAGAATTAGAAATTAAATATTGATAAAAGTATGTGAATAGCTGTTTATAACTTTTGTTAATAACTCTAATTTTATATTGATTTTAAAGGATTTAAACAACTCATAAAATGTAAATTCTTTTTAATAAGTCATATTTAAAAATAAAAAAGAGATTTTTTATAGTAGCTATTCACATACTATTATAACCATCATTGTTTTTTAAAATTTTATAAAAGAAAAATAATTATAATATATAATGTTGATAAGTACATATTTTTTTATTTTTACTCAAAAAAAAATTAAATATGAAAAAATTACTATTTTTCTTCTTATACCCAATGTTTCTTTTTGGGCAAACTCAAATTGGTCAAGATATTAATGGAGCCAATAATTATGATTTTTTAGGTTATTCTGTTCAAATAAATTCTGCTGGTAATATTATTGCTGTTCTAGCTCCTGGATATATTACTTCAGATAATACTTCACATGTTGCTATTTATAATAACATAAATAATACTTGGCAAAAAATAGGAGAAAATATTAATATGGAACATTTAGATTCTAATAGTAATAAATCTATAAGTTTAAATTCTGCTGGTAATATTATTGCAATTGGTGCTCCTAATTATAGTTCTACTAATAAAAATTATATTGGTAGGGTTAAAGTTTATCAATATTTAAACAATTCTTGGGTACAAATGGGCAACACTATACTAGACGAAAGTAATGGTAGTTTTCTAGGTAGAAGTGTAGGTCTTAGTTCAGATGGAACTATTTTAACGGTAAGTTCACCTAGTAGTATATCCAATAAAGGTTTTGTAAGAATTTTCAGGTATTCTAATGATTCTTGGGTACAAATTGGAAATGATATAATTGGAGAATATTCAGGAAATTTTCTTGGTTTATCTACAGAAATTAGTGCTAATGGAGATGTTGTTGCTATAAGTTCTAATGGAAATGATGGAATGTCTGAGTACCAAAAAGGTAAGGTAAATATTTACAAAAATATTAATAATGATTGGCAAAAAATAGGCAATACCATTGAAAGAAATTCTGATTCTAGTATATATACATGGGATTTATCTTTAAGTAAAGATGGTAATGTTGTGGCAATTAGTTCTCCTGGTAATGAAAAAGGAACAGTAAATATTTATAAGTATATAAACAACAGCTGGCAACAATTAGGTAATACTTTAGAAGGAGAATTTAGAAATGATTTTTTTGGCAGTAGTTTAGATTTAAATAATACTGGTGATATTATTGCAGTAGGTGCAATAGAAAATGATGAAAATGGGATTAATTCTGGTAAAGTAACAGTTTTTCAATATTTTAATAACATATGGAATCCTGTAGGGAGTATTTTTGGAGAATCTGCTTCAGATCGTTTAGGTTCTGCAATAAATATAAATGCAGATGGTTCTATTATCATTGTAGGTTCTGCAAGTAATGATGTAAATGGAGATAGTTCAGGTAAAGCAAGAGTTTATGATTTAAGTTCAGTTTTGTCATCTTCTTATCATAATGAAATATCAAAATTTAATTTTTCTCCAAATCCAGTCAAGGATATTTTAACAATACAATTAAGTGATAATTCAAATTTTAAAAAAGCAGTTATCTATAATAATTTAGGTCAATTTATAAAAAGTAGTAAAGAATTAACTATAGATATTTCTAATTTATCTAAAGGAATCTATGTTGTACAAGTAGAAACCAATCAAGGGAAAATAGCTAAAAAATTAATTATAGAATAAAAAGTTAAACCGCTTTTTTTTCAGCTTCTAATAGATAAAGAGTATCTTTCTGAATCTCAACAGTTTCTTTGGTAGGCTGCTCTTTATTTAAAGAACTATCTATAATCTCCAGACTTATAAAAATTCCGGTAAGGAATATAAGTGCGAATAAAGCGATTATTTTACGTAGATTTTTCATCCTTTAAATTTGGTCTTGTTATTATAAAGACGTTTAATTTTAGAAAACGTTACATTTTTTTTAAGATAATTTTAAGAAAAAAGAGAAATTCTTATTTTAAGAGTAAAACAAGCAATAGTTATATCCGAAGTTTTTAGCTATCTTTGCAACGTTATTTTGTAAACTACTTAATTGTAGTAATCTATCTCTGCCAATCAAAATAATATTTCTAAAACCTTTTAGAATTGCACACGCAACCAATTCAATTTTGTATTTAGAATACTGTATAATAACAAAAGAATACACGAAATTCTTATGTTTTATAAATAGCTAAAATTCTCTTAATTCTTTAGAAAATTTCCGATTTCTAAAAATGGGAATGCTGTTTGTTAAGCAAGGTTTTTTAGTACTAAATGTCTATAAACGAGACATAAAAAAATAGAACAAATAATACTACCTCAATACAAAAATAAATTGATAACTCTTTTTTAATAAACAATGGTTATAAAAAATTGTATTTTGGTATCAAATAAATAGAAGTAAGAATAAATGAAAAGAAAGAAAAAGAAAATATTTAAGAAAAAAGGAAAAGTTATTAAAGACTTAACTAGAAATATTTTTAAAATTTTAAACGAAGACAGCACAAAGTTTTATAATTATAAACAAATAGCTGGTAAATTAGGGGTTTCTGATACTGATGGAAAAACCCAAATATTAAAAAAATTAGCAGAATTAACAGCTAATAAAAAAATTAAAGAAGTAGATAGAGGTAAATATCAAATTAATGAAGACAGAAAATATTCTTTAGGTACCCTAGATATAACATCTAATGGAAATGGATATTTTATATCTGATGATTATGATGATGATATTTTTGTACCTAATATTAATTTAGGAAAAGGTTTACATGGTGATGTTGTTAGAGTTTACGTCTACAAAAAACGCAGATCTAATAAATTAGAAGCAGATGTTGTAGAAGTTTTAGAACGTGCAAAAACGGAGTTTGTAGGTGTTTTACAAAAAAGTAAAAACTTCGGTTTTGTATTACCAGACAACAATAAAATGTATGCAGATATTTTTATATCAGAAAATAAAATGAATGGGGCAGAACATGGAGATAAAGTGCAAGCTACCATTTTAGATTGGCCAGAAAAATCTAAAAATCCTTTTGGTAAAATTACCAAAGTTTTAGGAAAACCAGGTGATCATGATACAGAAATGCATTCTATTTTATTAGAATACGATTTGCCTTATGAGTTTGAGCCAGAAGTAGAAAAAGAAGCTCAGAATTTACCTATAGAAATTACCGAAGATGAAATTGCCAAACGTAGAGATATGAGAGGCGATTTAACTTTTACTATAGATCCAAAAGACGCAAAAGATTTCGATGATGCTTTATCGTTTACCAAATTAGAAAATGGTAATTATGAAATTGGAATTCATATTGCAGATGTTTCGCATTATTTACAACCTAAAACCATTTTAGATGATGAAGCTTATGAAAGAGCAACTTCTGTTTATTTGGTAGATAGAGTAGTGCCAATGTTACCAGAAATGTTAAGTAATGGTGTTTGTTCTTTAAGACCAAATGAAGAAAAATTAACCTTTTCTGCGATATTCGAAATTAATGAAAAAGCACAAATAATAGGGGAGTGGTTTGGTAGAACTGTAACCTATTCAGACCAACGTTTTGCTTATGAAGAAGCACAATCTATACTAGAAAATTGTAAATTATCTGAAGATATTCAGCCATATATAATGCCTTTAGAAACTTCTATAATTGATAAAGAATATACAGTAACTCCAGAAATTGTAGAGGCCACTTTACAATTAGACAAATTGGCAAAAATTCTACGTAAAAGAAGAATGAAACAAGGAGCCATTTCTTTTGATAGGGTAGAGGTAAAGTTTAATTTAGATGAAGAAGCAAATCCTGTTGGTGTTTATTTTAAAGAAGCCAAAGATGCAAATAAATTGATAGAAGAATTTATGTTGCTAGCCAACAGAAAAGTTGCAGAGTTTATTGGTAAAGGAAAAGGAGCAAAGCCAACCAACAAAACTTTTGTTTATAGAGTTCATGATGAACCAGATATAGAAAAATTAGCTTCTCTACAGAACATTATTAGTAAATTCGGATATAAGATTAATACAGATACCAAAGAATCTACATCAGAATCTTTAAATCAGTTATTAAATGATGTACAAGGCAAAGCAGAATCTAACATGATAGAAACTTTGGCAATTCGTTCTATGTCTAAAGCAGTATATACAACTCAAAATATTGGTCATTATGGATTAGCATTTGATTATTATAGCCATTTTACATCGCCTATAAGACGTTATCCAGATGTAATGACACATAGATTACTACAACATTATTTAGATGGCGGAAATTCGCCAAAAGCAGAACCTTATGAAGAAAAATGTAAACATTCTTCTAAAAGAGAAGAATTGGCCTCTAAAGCAGAACGTTCTTCTATAAAATACATGCAGGTTAAATACATGCAAGATCATAATGAAGAAATTTTTGAAGGGGTTATAACTGGTGTTACAGAATGGGGAATTTACGTAGAAATTACCAAAAATAAATGTGAAGGAATGGTTAGAATTAGAGATATAAAAAGTGATTATTATATTTTTGATGAAGAGCAATATGCTATTGTAGGTCAGGCTACAAAACATTTATATCAATTAGGAGATGATGTAAAAGTAAAAGTAAAAAACACAGATTTAGAACGTAAACATTTAGATTTTTATTTAATAGAAGAATAAACTTTAATTTTATATGATTTTAACAACCACACCAAACATAGAAAATTTTAAAATAGTAGATTATTTAGGTATTGTAACTGGCACAGCTTACGATTCTAGTTATACTTCTAATGGTACAAAAATGTCTTTTAAAGAAATGTTTAGCATGTCTAAATATTATGAAAAATATACTTTAGGATTAGAGTCTATAAAAGAAAAAGCGTTTCAAAATTTAAAAGATAATGCAACAAAGTTAGGTGCAAATGCTGTTGTTGGTATTCAGATTGATGTAGAACCGCTTGCAAATTCATCAACATTATTAGTATCTATAACTGGTACAGCTGTTAAAGTAGCTTAAAAATTTATAGAGATTTATTTACTTTGTCGCGTTAATTTTACATCTTTACCACAATAAAAAATACAAATTTTCTTTATAGTGGTATGCTTATTGTTTTAAGTAAACCAATCAAACCTAAAAAAAATGAAAAAAATAATATTAATATGTGCATTAATGATCAATTTATCATTTTTAGCGCAATCTACAGTAAGTAAAAATCTGGGAGATTTTACTACCCTAAAAGTTTATAATGGTATAGAGTTAGAGTTAATTAAATCTAAAGAATCGAAAATAGAAATTACAGGAAATAAATCTGAAAAGGTAAAAATTAAGAACGTAAACAACACTTTAAAAATTTCGTTACCATTTTCTATTAAGCCAGAAAACAATGCTGCAAATGGAGAAGTTTTAGTAAAATTATATTATTCTAAAGATATAGATACTATAGATGCTAATGAAGGTGCCACAATTACAGGTAAACAAATTACACAGAATCATATAGAAGTTAAATCGCAAGAAAGAGCTTTTATAAATTTAGTAGTTAACGTAAAGCATTTAGAGGTTAAAACAACTTCTGGAGGTATAGTAAAACTTTCTGGTACTACTAAAAACCAAACTATAGATGTAGATTTATATGGTATTTATCATGGTTTTAATTTAAAAGCTACTGCCAACTCTACAGTAAAAGCGGGTACAGGTGCAAAAGCAGAGATTTTTGCTGGCGAAACTTTAAATGCTAAAGTAAGTTTTGGAGGTTCAATATTTTACAAAGGGAATCCTGAGGTGTTAAAAGATAAAAAAGTAATAGGTGGTATTATAGAAAAAAGAAATTAATAGAATCCTTTTTGTATCTTTGTAATCATAAAATTTAGAAAAAATGAATACTTTAAATATATATTTATTAGGAATGCCAAGTGGAGGTTCTTGGATAATTATAGCTATTGCAATTTTATTATTGTTTGGTGGTAAAAAAATTCCTGAATTAATGAAAGGTTTAGGTGGTGGAATTAAAGAGTTTAAAAAAGCCACTAAAGAAGAAGAATCTGAAGAAAAATTAGAAGAAAAAAAGTAAGCACCATAGCTTATTTGTAATATAATAAAAGCTCAATTTGATACATCAAATTGAGCTTTATTTGTTATAAATGATATATGTCCCCCAACACAAATCACTTAAAGGTTACTTAGTTCAAATGTAAAATAAAAAACCTTTCATTTTTTTAAATAATCCCTAAAAGGGTTGTATAATGGGGTTTTGGGATAAATGGGAAGCTATTTTTTAATTAAATTTTCTAAATCTTTTTTCTTATAACTTCTCGAAACAGGAATTTTATGAGATAATTTATCAGAAATTAAAAAATACCCTCTTGCATTACCAGAAATTGCATTAATATATTTGGTATTTACAATGTAAGATTTATGACATTTAAATATTTTAGGATATTCTTTTAAAGGAATTAATATGTTAGATAAAGTATTTCTTAAAACAATTTCTTTAATGTCATTATCTTTAATTATAAAAAAACTACTATAGTTGCCAGAAATGGTAATGTAAATTAATTGATCTACGTTTATTTGTATACTTTCTTTTTTGTTTTCAGAATAAAAATGTACAGTTTGTTTATTGTTAATAATTACAGCTTTCTTTTTCTTAAATCGTTTTAATTTATCATTTACAACAAGAAAAAATAGTATAGAAAATAAGGCTAGAAAAGACGAATATTTAAAGAAAAGAGAAAAACTTAATCTTATTAAATCAAAATTATCTTTATAAATTCCACTGAAATACCAAAGCACAAAACTATATATCAATAAAAAAATGGCAAATAATAGGAGTAATGTTACAGGTAATATTTTTTGAAAATTCATTTTTTCTAAAGCTAAAAAAAACAAATAGGGCATTATAAAAGTTAAAAAACCCATCATTAAACCATACCCATAAATATATTGATGAAAAACATCTAAATTAAAAGGTTGAAAAAGCACTAAGAAGATACAAACAAATAACCCATGCAATGCAGTTAAGGATAATTTATTGGTAAAATAGCTGTTTAAAGGATACGCTTTTTTTAAGAATTTCATAGTTTACTTTTCAAAATCACTTAAATTAAAATAAAATTAGCATAAAAAAAGTGCAAAATAGACATTTTGCACTTTTAAAGGTATGTTTAAAAAAAGATTTTTTATTCTTTAGTTTTTGGTTTAGCTTTTTTCATGGCTTCACCAATTTGATTACTTGCTGTAAAACTTGCAACCATATCATTTAACATTTGACTACCAGCTTGTGGCGAGTTTGGTAATAGAATTAAATTACTGTTGGTTTCTTGGCCAATAGACTGTAAAGTGTCATAATGTTGTGTTACAACAATTAATGCAGATGCTTCTTGGCTATTTATACCTACTTTGTTTAAAACTTCTACAGACTCTTCTAAACCACGTGCAATTTCACGTCTTTGGTCTGCAATACCTTGCCCTTGTAAACGTTTGCTTTCTGCTTCTGCTTTAGCTCTTTCTACAATTAAAATACGCTGAGCATCACCTTCAAATTGTGCTGCAATTTTTTCACGTTCAGAAGCATTAATTCTGTTCATAGATTCTTTTACTTGTGCATCAGGATCTATATCTGTTACTAATGTTTTAATAATATCAAAACCATAATCAGACATGGCATCGTTTAATTCAGATTTTACAGCAATTGCGATATCATCTTTTTTTACAAAAACATCATCTAATTTCATTTTTGGTACTTCTGCTCTTACAACATCAAATACATAAGATGTTATTTGATCATGAGGATAATCTAACTTATAAAAAGCATCATATACTTTATCTCTAATTACTTTGTATTGTACTGATACTTTTAGCTTTACAAATACATCATCTAAAGTTTTAGTTTCTACAATTACATCTAATTGCTGAATTTTTAAACTTAATCTACCAGCAACTCTATCTATTAAAGGTATTTTTAATTGCAAACCAGAATGACGAATACTTTGGAATTTACCAAAACGTTCTATTATGGCTGAGGTTTGCTGTTTTACCATAAAAAAGGATGCGAAAAAAATAACGGCAACTAGTACAATTATTACAGGAAAAAAAGGATTCATAGGAAGAAGTTTAATAGTTAATACTCAATTTATTGTAAAGATACTGATTTCAGTATGTACTTATTAGACGCCTTTCTAAGAAATTGTTACAGTAAATATTGATTATAAATAACAAACCCCGAAAAATGAATTTCGGGGTTTTAGATGGCTTGTAAAAGCTTTTATTCCTCTTTTTCTTTAGGAAAAATTTTATAGATTTTTTTATTGTATTTTATCCATTTCTTGTATTGTTTTTCTGATAAGAGAGCTTTTATTGATGTATCTAATTCTTGATCTTCTTTTTTTAAAGTATCAGAAATTGGTTTTAAATTATTTGCCATTTCTAATCTAACTTTTGTTTGATTAGAAAAATCACCAGTCTTTGCAACATTTTTTTGATAATTATCAATCATTTCTTTGGTGCTTTTTAAAGTAAAACTATTAATTCTTCTAATATCTTTTATCTTTTTATTGTAATTTATTAATAAACTCGAAAATTTTTTACCATCATCAGAAGACAACTTAACACCAGTTTTTTTTGCAGCTTTTTCTATATCATAAACTACTATACCTAAATACCTTTCTATTTTAAAATCTGGGTCTGCAGGTTTATTAGGTGTTTGCATCATTTGGTTTTGAGACCGATTTCTCATACCATTGTTATAATATTGACCATAACCTAGTAGGCTTGTAAAAACAAAAATTACGACGATATATTTTTTCATTTTTTATAATTTTTCTATTGCATTTTTTAACCTTAAAATTGTTTCTTCTTTACCTATCATTGCAATAATATCGAATAAATGTGGGCCTGCTAATTTACCTACCAAAGACAAACGTAAGGGTTGCATAACTTTACCAAATCCAATTTCTTTGGCAGTTATCCAAGCTTTAATTTCTTTTTCTGTATTTGCTGATGAAAAATCATCAATTTCTGATAGCACAGAAATCAATTCTTGCATTAATTCTGACGTACCTTCTTTCCAATTTTTCTTACTTGCTTTTGCATCATATTCAGTTGGTGTAACAAAAAAGAAAGACGATAACTCCCAAAAATCGGCTACAAAAACAGCTCTTTCTTTTATTGCTGAAACCACCTTTAAAACATAGTCTTTGTCTTTTGTAATTCCTTTTTCAGCTAAAATAGGTAAAAATAATTCAGTTAATTCAGCATCCGATTTTGTTTGCATGTACTGTTGTTGAAACCATTTTGCTTTGTCTGGACTAAATTTAGCTCCTGATTTGCTGACACGTTTTAAATCGAATTCTTGTATTAATTCTTCTAAAGAAAATAGTTCTTGCTCAGTTCCAGGATTCCATCCTAAGAAAGCCAACATATTTATAAAAGCATCTGCAAAATAACCATCTTCTTTATATCCACGTGAAACATCACCAGAAACTTCATTTGTGAATTCTAATGGAAAAACAGGAAATCCTAATTTATCTCCATCTCTTTTGCTTAATTTACCTTTACCCACTGGTTTTAAAATTAAGGGTAAATGTGCAAATTTTGGTGCAGACCAACCAAAAGCTCTGTATAATAAAACGTGTAATGGCATAGAAGGCAACCATTCTTCACCACGAATTACATGGCTAATTTGCATTAAATGATCGTCTACAATATTGGCTAAATGATAAGTTGGCATTCCATCACTTTTAAATAGAATTTTATCATCTAAAGTATTGGTATCAATTTTAATATTTCCACGAATTTCATCTTCCATTTCTAAAATTTCATCTTGTGGAGTTTTAAAACGAATTACATATTTATCGCCATTATCTATTCTTTTCTCAACTTCTTCATCAGACAAAACTAAAGAATTTACCAAACGTCCTTTTGCTCTATTGTGCCAATTGTAAATAAAAGTTTTACCTTCTAATTCATGTCCTTTTCTATGTGCGTCTAATTGTTCTGCAGTATCAAAAGCATAATAAGCCCAACCCGTTTTTAGTAAAGTATCTGCATATTCTTTGTATAATGCTTTACGTTCAGATTGTCTGTAAGGACCAAATTTTTCGTTGGTATTTGGACCTTCATCAAAAGGAATATTACACCATTCTAAAGCATCTATTATATATTGTTCTGCATTGGCAACATAACGTGTTTGGTCTGTATCTTCTATTCTTAAAATAAAAGTTCCGTTATTTTTTTTAGCAAATAAATAATTATACAAAGCTGTTCTTACACCTCCAATATGTAAAGGTCCTGTAGGACTTGGTGCAAAACGCACACGAACATTAGATTCCATTTTTTCTTGATTTTAAGCAGCAAAGATACTTTTCTATAAGCATAAAAAAAAGCCTTAACATAAGGCTTTTCTCTTATTCTCTATTAAGGTTAAATTCTTTAAAATTTATGATAAATTCCGAATGTAAATGCTATTTGTTTGGCAACATTATTCCCAAAAAAAGCAGCAGGCAAACTTGCAGTTACACCAAAATTTTGGGTAAACTCACCAATAGCTTTTATACCTAAAACTCCATATTCTTGATTGTTGATATATAAGGAAGTTAGCAAATTTTTATCTGGTAAATTAATATTTCCGTCTTTTAAAGATTTCTCAATATCTAAAAAACCAATTAACCATAAATTTTTAAATATTTTATGACCATATTCTCCACCAATTTTAAAGTTATTAGAATACTTATTAGTTCTAATTTTTGCACCAATAAAAGATTGAATATAGTTTTTACCAAAACTTTTTCCTGCTAAAAATAGGGGAGTAAATGTAAATGCATTGTATCCTGTTTTTATACCAGAAGTTTCAAAATATCTGCTGGTGTTTGTTTCTATGGATAATTGTGTAGAAAGTAACCAATCTTTTTTATAGAAATTATGTTTTATACCCAACTCTATATTTCCTAAAGCAGTTTTTGTTTCATTTATTGTTTCTGAACAATCTCCAATACAATCTATAGCAGGATCTAGATATTTTAAATCTTTTGCTGAAATTAATTTTAAAGGTACATTTACAATTAGAGTTGTGTTATTTGTTAAGCCATATTCTGTATAGAATTGCAAAGTATTATCAGATAATTCTCCTTTTATAGTATAATCAGGATCTCCAAAAAATTCGTCATAATTTGCAATTGACGTATAGGAAACTTGCGTATAGAATTTTCCTTTTTTCTGAGTCCAAGGACCTTGAGCAAATACTGATACACTTATAAATAGAAATAAAATTTTGGTAATCTTTAGCATAAGTTTAGTTTTTGATATTGAGTTAGTAGAAAACCATTTTAAATACTTACAAAGCTTTCTTTATACAAGATACATCAATTTTGTAAAGGTTGCGTAAATAGTTGTTTTAACAATTATTTTGTTGATGATCTTATCAAAAACATTATTTTTATTAGTTGATTATGAAAGCATTCGAAAACATACAGCTAAAATTAAATCAATTTACACGCAAATATTATAAAAGTGAATTGATAAAGGGAACTATTTTATTTTTTTCCTTGGGTTTATTATACTTCTTTTTTACGCTGTTTTTAGAATATTTTCTGTGGTTAAAACCAACTGCAAGAACTATTTTGTTTTGGGCATTTATTCTTGTAGAAGTTTTTTTGTTGATAAAATTTATCGCTTTTCCAATTTTTAAATTGATTGGTTTTAGAAAAGGAATTTCTTTAGAAGAATCATCCAAAATTATTGGAAACCATTTTCCTGAAGTAGGGGATAAGCTGTTAAACATTTTGCAACTCAAAAAAGATACAAAACAATCTGATTTAATTTTGGCAAGTATCAACCAAAAATCTTCTGAGTTAAATCCTATTCCTTTTGCAAAAGCTATAGATTTTAAACAGAATTCTAAATATTTAAAATATGCAGTTGTTCCAGTTTTAATTTATGTTATTAGTTTGTTTACCATTTCTAAAGGTTCATTAACGCAAAGTTTAGATCGTGTCGTAAATCACAGAACAGCATACAATCCTCCAGCACCATTTTTATTTAAAATAGAAAATAAAAGTTTACAGGTTATTCAAGGAAAATCAATTACAATTGATGTAAAAACGATTGGAGATGTAAAACCCAATGAAGCCAAAATAATCTATAACCAACAAGAATATTATTTACAAAACAATCAAAATGCATCTTTTTCATATACGTTTTCAGATGTACAAGAACCCATTAATTTTTATATTGATGCAAATGGAATTCAATCTCAAGAGTATCAAATTAATGTAATTGGTACCCCAACAATCAACAATATTTTGTTGGATTTAGATTATCCAAATTATTTAGGTAAACGAGATGAAACCATTCAGAATTCTGGAAATTTAATTGTTCCTGAAGGCACAAAAATTACATGGAAAGTGCAAACACATCAAACAGATAGTTTGGCTTTTATCAACAATAATAAAACATCTAGTTTTACAAAGATTGATAAAGATATTTTTGAGTTTAAAAGACAAGTAAAAAATGCGCTAACTTATCAAATATCATCATCCAACAAAAACCTTAAAGATTTCGAAAAATTACAATTTTCAGTTGGTGTTATTAAAGATGAATATCCAATGATTTCTGTAAGTTCTAATATTGATAGTATTTCTAGAGGAACTGCTCAATTTGCGGGTCAAATTTCTGATGATTATGGTTTAAAAAGATTGCAATTAATTTATTATGATGTAAATCATCCTGATAAAAAACAAAGTTTTCAATTACCAATCAATCAACAAAATATACAAACTTTCTTTTATCAATTTCCTGATGGATTAAATTTATCAAAAGGAATTAATTATGAAATATTTTTTCAAGTTACTGATAATGATATAGTTAATGGTAATAAATCTACAAAAAGTAAAGTTTTTAACTACAAACAGAAAACAGAAGAGGAAATAGAAGAAGAGCTTTTACAAGAACAAAGAAATACTATTAATGATCTTGAGAATTCTGTACAAAAACAAAAAAAGCAACAACAACAATTAGAAGATATTCAACAAGAATTGCAAAACAAAAAGAATATCAATTGGAATGATAAAAAGCGAGTAGAAAGTTTTATTAAGCGTCAAGAACAATACAAACAAATGATGCAAAGACAAACTGAAAAACTCCAAGAAAATCTTGATGAAAAAACTGAAGAAGATGAAAATTTACAAGAAAAGAAAGAAGATTTAAAAGAGAGAATAAATGAACTTAAAAAGCTAGATAAGCAACAAAAATTGTTGGACGAAATTCAAAAAATGGCAGATAAATTAAACAAAGAAGATTTAGTTAAAAAAGCCAAAGAATTAGCCCAACAAAATAAACAACAACAACGTAGTTTAGAGAAAACTTTAGAAATGGTAAAACGTTTTTACGTAGAACAAAAAACTATGCAAATTGCAAATAAAATAGAAGAGCTTTCTAAAACACAATCTGATTTAGAATCTAAAGAAGAGCCTTCACTTAATGAACAACAAGAAATCAAAAAAGAATTCAATGAAATTAAAAAAGAACTAGAAGAACTTGATAAAGATAATGAGAATTTAAAAGAACCTATGGAATTGCCAGATGTTGAAGATGAAAAAGAAGACATAGATAAAGAACTTGAAAACTCTGAAGAAAATCTTCAACAAAATAAATTGCAACAAGCTAAAAAAAATCAAAAGCAATCATCAAAAAAGATGAAAGCGATGAGTGCTAAAATGCAAAATAGAATGATGGAAATGCAAGGTGAATCTATGGAAGAGAATATTGAAGATTTGCGTAAAATTTTAGAAAATCTAATTATTTTTTCTTTTCAACAAGAACAATTAATGAATAAGTTTTCTGAAACTTCAACAAGTCATCCAGATTTTGGTAAAGACTTAAAAAAGCAAAATCAAATAAAAACCTATTTCGAACATATTGATGATAGTTTGTATGTTATGGCCATGCGTCTTCCAAAAATATCTACTAAAATTCAAGACGACTTGTCTTCTATTCATTATAATTTAGAACAATCTTTATATAATTTTTCTGAAAATCGATTTAATAACGGTGTTTCTAATCAACGTTATGTAATGACAGCCACTAACAATTTAGCTGATTATTTAAGCAATATTTTGAATAGCATGCAAAATAACATGTCAATGAAAATGGGTAAAGGAAAACCACAACCTGGTTTTAGCTTACCAGATCTCATCAAAAAGCAAGAAGGCCTATCAAAGAAGATGGAAGATGGAATGCAAAAAGGTGATAAAAGTGGTAAAGGTAAACAAGGTAATAAGCCAAATGAGAAGGGTAAACCTGGTGAAAAAGGAGAAGAGGGTAGTAGTGGTAAAGGTTCAAAATCTAATGAGGGAAACAATGGAAATAAGAATGGAGAAGGAGAAGGATCTAATGATGATTTAGATGGTGAATTGTATGAGATTTTTAAACAACAATCTCAGCTAAGACAAGAATTGCAAAACGCAATTAAAGATAGTGAAAACGGAATGGAAGGTGGAAATGGTAATGCAAAGAAAGCATTAAAATCTATGGAAGAATTAGAAAATGAAATTTTAGAAAAAGGTTTTAATGCGGCTACACTTCAAAAAATGCAGAATCTAAATTACGAATTATTAAAACTTGATAAAGCTGCATTAGAACAAGGAAAAGATAAAAAACGTAAATCGAATACCAATCAAAAAGAGAATAAACGTAACAAAGTACAAGAGCTTAAATTTAAAAAGCAGTTTTACAATCAAATAGAAATATTAAACAGACAATCCTTACCTTTGCAGCAAAATTATAAAAATAAGGTTAGAGATTATTTTTCTGATCCCCAAAAGGATTAACTATGAAAAAAGTAATTATTATATTTTTCTTTTGTGCTTTTACAAGTTTAGCAAATGCAAATAATAATGTTTTTAATGAAATAAGAATACCAAAAGAATTTAAAACAGAAAATACATTTTCTGGTGATTTATCAGACAAAGATTCTTTTCATTTAATTTTTGCAAAAAATAAAAAAACAAAAAACTATAAAGTTTTCTCTTATTTATTTGATGGTAATACATCTGTTGAATTACCAAGTTTAATAAATGAAAAATCTTATGGTGTGGTTTCTTTTCATCAAAAAAACAATATTTTATCTTTATTACTAAGCTATAAAATTAAAAAGGAATCTTTTATTAAAACAGTACATTATAATCTTAAAACAAAAGAAAAAAAAGAGTTTGAAGCTGTTTCTCATAATGATTTTATGACATCAATAAGAACAAAAGATCAATCAATTTTAATCTATAAAACAGATGATGCTTTTATAGTTTCTTCTTTTGTTGGTAATAATAAACCACATTCGAAAGAATTAGCTTTAGATAAAGATTCTAATGTAAAAACATTTTTTAAAAATGAATCTGTTTCTTCAATTAAAACAGATGAGTTTGTTGCAAATGGTTCTACTAACAAAGTTCGTTTGTATTTCGAAAATAATACACTTTTCTTTACAAGAGATTCAGATGAACCTTTTAACTTTAACCTTGGTGGAATTCCCTTAAACAATAAAAAAGCTAATATTACTCAGTTACTAAAATTCAATTTGAGTGAGTCAACATTAAAACCGGTTTTTTTTACTTTTGAAAATGCAAATGGAGAGAAGTTTAAAAAAGCAACATCTTTTTTTACTAAAGATAAACTCTTTCAATTAGCACTTTCTAAAAAAGCTGGGTTTATAAATATAGCTGATGTAAATACTGGTAAATCTTTAAATGTAATTGCTTTAGATGAATTACTTTCTAATAAAATTAAAGGAAATCTAGAATTTCAAGGAATAGAAAAGTTTTTAAAAAATGCAGGTAAAAATAAGTACAATGCTACTATAACTGCTAATAAAACTAAATCAGATAAAATTAGAGTTAGAGTAGATTATGTCGATATTTCGTATAACTATAATTACAACTGGTGGTGGCATCATCAACAGTTTATGTGGCATATGCAACAACACCAAATGCAAATGATTCAACAGAATATTCAAAGAAATATACCTACAGGTTTTGGTCCAAGAATTGTAGATGATTATGTGTTTGAAAATGCTGTAATTCTAAAGGAAAAACGTTTTTTCGAATTATTAATAGATTTAAATGGAAGTCTTATAGATGATGAGTTGCCAGAAACTATTTACAAAGAAATTGATAAAAAAGAATATATAGATAAATTAGATGAAATTGCTACTTATTCTAACGAGTCTAGTTGTTTCTTAAAAGATAGTTTTCGCTTTATTGCTTATGATAAAAAACATAAAAAATTTGTAATTCAAACAAATACTATAAAATGATAACGTTTAATTACGAAACAGATTTTAATTTATCTGATGAAAAATTATTAGAGAATTGGGTTCAAAATGTAATCATAAATCATGGTTTTGAATTGGGTGAAATCAATTATATTTTTTGTGATGATACTTATCTTCACGATTTAAATGTAAAGTTTTTACAACATGATACACTTACAGATGTTATCAGTTTTGATAATTCTTTGGGTAAACTTATTAATGGAGATATTTATATTTCTATAGAGAGAGTAGAAGATAATGCAAAAGATTTTAAGGTTTCTTTTGATGATGAATTACACAGAGTAATGATTCATGGAGTTTTACATTACATGGGTTTTAAAGATAAATCTGAAGAGGATAAAGTGATTATGAGAGACGAAGAGGATAAAGCTTTATCGTTAATTAATTAGAAAAAAATATTAAAGTTCCACGTGGAACTACTTTTAAAAAATGAGTTTATTTTCAACAACATACGATGTTATTGTAGTAGGTGGAGGCCATGCAGGAAGTGAAGCTGCTGCTGCAGCTGCAAATATGGGTGCACACACTTTATTAATTACAATGAATTTGCAAAATATTGCACAAATGAGTTGTAATCCTGCAATGGGTGGTATTGCAAAGGGACAAATAGTTCGTGAAATTGATGCCTTAGGAGGGTATAGTGCTATTGTTACAGATAAGACAGCTATTCAGTTTAAAATGCTAAATAAATCCAAAGGACCTGCTATGTGGAGTCCAAGAGCACAATCTGATAGAATGCAGTTTGCAGAATGTTGGAGAACCATGTTAGAGCAAACTGAAAATTTAGATTTTTATCAAGATTCTGTAAATGGTTTATTGTTTAAAGATGATAAAATTATTGGAGTTAAAACTGCTTTAGGTTTAGAGATAAAAGCTAAAACTGTTGTAATAACTGCAGGTACTTTTTTAAATGGATTAATCCATATTGGAGAAAAAACATTTGGTGGTGGTAGAGCAGGAGAAGGAGCTTCTACAGGAATAACTGAAGATTTAGTTGCTAAAGGTTTTGAAGCTGGTAGAATGAAAACTGGAACACCACCAAGAGTTGATGGTCGTTCTTTAGATTATTCTAAAATGATAGAACAACCAGGAGATGAAAATACTGAGAAATTTTCTTATTTGCCAATTACTAATAATTTAACCAAACAACGTTCTTGTTATTTAACGTATACGAATTTAGAGGTACACGAATTATTAAAAGAAGGCTTTGATAGGTCTCCGATGTTTAATGGTAGAATTAAATCTACAGGACCTAGATATTGCCCTTCAGTAGAGGATAAAATTAATCGTTTTGCAACAAAAGAAAGGCATCAAATATTTGTAGAACCAGAAGGATGGACCACTTGCGAAATGTATGTAAATGGTTTTTCTACATCGCTACCAGAAGACATTCAAGACAAAGCAATAAGAGCTATTCCTGGTTTCGAAAATGTAAAGTTTTTTAGATATGGTTATGCTATAGAATACGATTATTTTCCACCAACGCAACTAACACATTCTTTAGAAACAAAGCTGATTAAGAATTTATTTTTTGCGGGTCAAATTAATGGAACAACAGGTTACGAAGAAGCCGCAGCTCAAGGATTAATGGCTGGTGTAAATGCTGCTTTAAAAGTACAAGAAAAAGAGCCTTTTATTTTAAAAAGAAACGAAGCTTATATTGGTGTTTTAGTCGATGATTTAATTACAAAGGGTACAGAAGAGCCTTATAGAATGTTTACCTCTAGAGCAGAATATAGAACTTTATTAAGGCAAGATAATGCAGATTTAAGATTAACTCCAAAAGCTTTTGAACTTGGTTTAGCTTCTAAAGAAAGAATGGATCGTGTTTTAGAAAAGCAAAGAAAAACAGATTTATTAATTCAGTTTTTAGAAAAAACAAGTGTTAAGCAAGAGGAAATAAATCCTATTTTAGAAGCTAAAAATTTAGCATTGGTAAATCAATCTATGAAGCTTTTTAAAATTGCTGCTAGACCTCAATTAGATTTTTCTGATTTTAAAAATGTCGATAAACTAAGCACTTTTATAAATGATAATGATATTGATAAAGAGGTTATAGAACAAGCAGAAATTTACCTAAAATATTCGGGTTATATAGCTAAAGAAAAGAATAATGCTGATAAGTTAAATAGATTAGAAAATGTAATGATTCCTTCTAGTTTTAATTATCAAAAAGTAAAATCTTTATCTTTTGAAGCACGAGAGAAATTAAGTAAAATTCAACCAACTTCTATTTCTCAAGCAAGTAGAATTAGTGGAGTATCGCCAAGTGATATTTCTGTATTATTAGTGTATATGGGTAGGTAATTTATCTGTAATTTAATAGATGTTCCTCGTGGAACAAATTAAAATTTATCAGAAAAAAAACACAATATTTAATTCCTGCTTAGGCAGGAATTTCAATTTTAAGATGATTATAAATGAATAACAAAATTGATTTTTATAAAGATTTAAAACCTTTTTTAGACTGTAAAGATTTTACGGTTTCTGGTGAAGCTTATCAAGTAAAAAAGAATGAGGAGTTTGAGATGTTAGTTACAGTTCCTGTTCCAAAAAATTTAGGAGATTATTATAAAAGCGAAGATTATATTTCCCACACAGATTCTAAAAAATCTTTGTTTGATAAAGTGTATCAATCTGTAAAAAACATCACCTTAAAAAGAAAACTAAAATTGATAAATTCTTTTAATACTTCTTCTAAAAACATTTTAGATGTTGGAGCAGGTACAGGAGATTTTTTAAAAGTTTGTGCAACCAATTCTTGGAATGTTTTTGGATCAGAACCAAATCTTGGAGCAAGAAATATTGCTTTAAAAAAAGGAATAACTTTAGAAGAAGATCTATCAAAATTTAATAATCATCAATTTGATGTAATTACTCTTTGGCATGTTTTAGAACATGTAGAACATTTAGAAGAGTACATTTCTACTTTACAAAACTTACTTACTAAAAATGGTAAATTAATCATTGCTGTGCCAAATTATAAAAGTTACGATGCAAAACATTATCAACAATTTTGGGCTGCTTTTGATGTGCCTAGACATTTATGGCATTTTTCTCAAACATCAATTGCCAAATTATTTGCTAAAGAAAATATGATTGTAGAAAAAACATTACCAATGAAGTTTGATGCTTACTATGTTTCTTTGTTAAGTGAAAAATATAAGTCTAAAGCTATGAAACCAATTTCTGCATTTTTTACAGGATTCAAATCGAATTTAAGTGCAAAAAGCACAAATGAGTATTCTTCTTTAATATATGTACTTAAAAAGAAGTAAAAACGGATTTTAAATAGTTTAAAATTTAATTTATTTTTAAAATAGCAGAAATACCTTGATAAATAAATAAAACCCCTTAAAACTTACGTTTTAAGGGGTTTTTATATAATAAAAACTTATAGAGAATTTATAAATTCATAGATTTTAGTTATTTAATAAATACACACCTAAAAGGGTAATGATAAAATAGACACCTAAGCTCATTGCTCCTGGATAATCTTTTGCAAGACGTTGCCCAATGAGCATAAAAATTAAACTGATTGCAGAAAGCTCTAAACCTAGTAAAGCAATTTCTTTTGTTTCGGAATTATAAATTTGATAAACTCCTATCATCATTAAAAGTGTTGCAATTATTTCTATTCCTAAAAGAATAGCTAATAATAAAGGAACACTATTTTTTAAAGGTGAGTTTTTAAAATGATTTTTGATAAAAGAAATAGTACCTTTCCAATCGAACAACTTTTCAACAGCAGATAAAAAAAATGTGATTATTAAAAATAAGAGAATTAAAATCTCTGTTGGATAGTTAGATAAAAACTTCATCTACTTATTTACTAGTAATCTTCTTTAAGAAGTTTTTTACTTTGGCTGTAGCTTCTTTAATTTCTTCTTGAGCATCTTCTGCAAAATCAGCCAAATGTTCTGCAGCTTCATGTGCAAATTCTGATCCTTTTTCAGAAATAATATCAAAAGCTTCTTTAGCATCATCTGTAAATTCAGTGGCCTTTTGTTTTACTTTTTCTATGTTTTCATCAGTAAAAGTTTCATTAATTTTTTCTTTTGCACCATCAATTACACTTTTAGCTCCATCTTTAATTTTAGAGGTACTATTTTGAGTGTTTTCGCTAAAATTTTGTGCAGTTTCTTGAGTTGGTCTATGGTATAAATTACCTTTTTTATACAACATAATAATCTGATTTATAGTTAATTAATTACTTATTAAATTTATTTAAAAGCCTGATCTACAGGTTCCCAAAGTTCTATTTTATTACCTTCGTTATCTAAAATCCAACCGAATTTACCGTATTCAAATTCTTGCATTTCACCAACAATGGTAACACCTTCTTTTTTTAATTCTGATAACAATTCTACTAAATTTTCGACTCTATAATTAAACATAAAGTCTTTTTTAGAAGGTTCAAAATAATCTGTTTTTTTGGCAAAAGGGCTCCATTGCGTAGAAGCGTCATTGCCTTGCTTGTCTTTCCACCAAAAGGTAGAACCCCAATCATCAGTATTAAAACCTAAGTGTTTTTTGTACCAATCTTTTGCTGCTTTTGGATCATCAGATTTAAAAAATAACCCTCCAATTCCTGTAACTCTATTTTTCATATTTTATTTCTTTTTTAAAGCAGTTTCGTATGTATTTATCCAATCGTCTACAGATATTTTACGTACTAATTCTGCAATTAATTCATAAGGAATTTCTTCCATTTTTTTAAAACGCACACAACTTTTACCCATATCTAACTTACGTTTACAATGTTTTGGGTATTCTGCAACAAACCAATCATAAATATCTTGATTAGCGTAAATACCTGAATGATAAAAGTTAACAGAGTTTTTTTGTGATGCAAAACTCATAAAAGGTAAAGGTTCTTTTGGGTTGCAATGATAACCATCTGGATAAATAGAATGAGGTACAAAATAACTGATAAAGTTGTATTGCATACCTTCTTCAAAACCATCAGGTAAATTGTCTTTTATGGTTTTTCTTAATTTGTGTAAAGTTTCTTTTCGTTCTTCTGGAACTTGAGAAATATACTCTTCTGGTGAATTTGCTTTGTATTGCATAACATCATTTTTTGATGACAACAAGTTAACAAAAATTTGCTTGTATTTTATCAACAATTGTTTGTGCCAATCTTTCTTTGCTTTCAACTGTCCAGCCAGCAACATGAGGAGATAAAAGCACCTTCTCTGAATGGATTAAGTATTGAAAAGCTTCTGGCATTTTATCATCAGAAAATAAGTTTTCGAAAGACGACTTTTCATATTCTAAAACATCCAAACCAGCACCTAAAATTTTACCCGTTTGTAAAGCATCAACCAAATCTTTGGTAACTACAGATGTTCCACGTGCAGTATTTATCAACCAAAAATTCTTTTTAAAATTATTAATAAATTCTGCATTTATCATATTTTTAGTAAGCTCAGTTTGTGGAGTGTGTAAACTTAAAACATCAGCTTTAGCTTGTAAATCTGATAAAGTAACTTGTTTACAATTGGCATCACCAACATTAGGTTTTATGTCGTAACAAATTACATCAACATTAAAACCACGTAATTTTTTTGCGAAAGATTTTCCCATATTTCCATAACCAATTAACCCTACAGTTCTTCCATCGAGTTCAATTCCTCTGTTTTCTTCACGCAACCATTTTCCATTTCTAACTTCTTGATCAGCTTTATTTAATTTATTAAAAAGTGATAAAAGCATTCCTAAAGCATGTTCGCCAACAGCATTTCTATTACCTTCTGGAGCAGCAATTAGTGTAATGTTTTTTGATGTTGCATAATCGCAATCTATATTTTCTAAACCGGCACCAACTCTACCAATAAATTTTAGGTTTGTGGCTTTGTCTAAAAAAGCTTTATCAATTTTAAATCGACTTCTAATGATAAAACCATCATACAAATGAATTTTGGCTTCGATTTCTTGTTTTGTTGAAGTATAATCTTCATCATTTTGAAATCCTAAATCATTCAGTTGATTTATTAATAAAGGGTGATTTGTATCTAAATGAAGAATTTTCATATACAGATTGTTAGATTGTTAGATTGTTGGAATTTTAGATTTATAGAGTGGAACTAAATTTTGACATCATCTTAATAATTTGATGCAAAGTGTCATTTAATTTTTCTAATTCTAGCTTATTAATGAATCCTAAATCAAAAGAAAGTAATAATTGAGTTTCTATTTCATAACAAGAACCAAGAGAAATCATTAAAAAACGATTAAAATCTTTGTTAGATTTTCTTGAAGCTCCTTCAGCAATATTTGAAGGAATAGAAACACTTGCTCTTCTTAATTGAGATACTAAACCAAATTTTTCAGATTGAGGAAATTGATCGGTTATTTGATAAATTTCTTTGCAAAATGTTCTACTTGCTTGCCAAAATTTCAACTCTTTATAACGATGCATAGCTTTTAGATACCTAGATTTCTGGATAGTTAGATAGAAGACTTATAAGAGAAATTTAAATATCTAACAATCTAACAATCTAATATTCTAATATTCTAATATTCTAATATTTTATTTTAATACTGTTCTTTATCATTAGGAAAATCGCCAGACTTTACATCATCTACATAACTTTCAAAAGCACCAGTCATATCAGAAAACAAGTCTAAATACCTACGTAAAAAACGAGGATTAAATTCGTGCGTCATTCCAATCATATCATGCGTAACCAAAACCTGTCCATCAACACCATTTCCTGCTCCAATTCCGATTACTGGTATAGAAATAGCTTCAGCAACTTTTTGTGCCAAAGCAGCAGGTACTTTTTCTAAAACAAGTGCAAAGCAACCTATTTTTTCTAACATTAACGCATCTTGCATTAATTTTTCTGCTTCTTGTTCTTCTTTAGCTCTTACAGTATAAGTACCAAATTTATAGATAGATTGTGGTGTTAATCCTAAATGACCCATTACAGGAATTCCTGCATTTAAAATACGTTTTATAGATTCTTTTATTTCTTTACCACCTTCTAATTTTATAGAATGAGCACCAGATTCTTTCATAATTCTAATGGCAGAACGTAAAGCTTCTTTTGGATCTGATTGATAACTACCAAAAGGTAAATCTACCACAACCAAACAACGTTCTATGGCTCTTACAACAGAGCTTGCATGATAAATCATTTGATCTAATGTAATAGGCAGCGTAGTTTCATGACCAGCCATAACATTACTAGCAGAATCACCTACTAAAAGCACATCTAAACCTGCTTTATCTAAGATCTTTGCCATGGTATAATCGTAAGCTGTTAACATCGAGATTTTTTCTCCATTTGCTTTCATATCTACCAAAGATTTTACAGTAATTCTTTTGTACTGTTTTTTTGCTGTCGACATATTTTTTAGATTTTTAGACTTTGGTAAAAGTAAGAAATAAAAGCAGATGTTTAACCAGTTAATAATTCGTTAATTTGATTTTGATTTCTATTGTATTTCAGTTATTTAATTAAATTTAGAGCTTTAAAATTGATGTACAATGCAAAAAATTATTACTTATTTAATACTTCTTTTTTTTTCGATAACACTTACAGCCCAAGAAAAACCAAGTGCAGAAGAGTACAATAAAAGTGCTTTAGAGATAAAAAAGGTAATCGAAACTTTTTTTGATGGCTTACACAAAGGTGATAGTACTTTGCTAAAAAGTACGTTGCATAAGGATGTTAAAATACAAACAACATCTACTAGTAAAAAAGGAGAAAATATTCTAAAAACAGATTCTAAACAACAATTGTTAACCTCTGTAGCAAATAAAAATCCTGAGCATATGTATTTAGAAAAATTATTGTCTTTTGATATTAAGATTGATGGAAATTTAGCTTCTGTATGGACACCTTATGAGTTTTATTTTAATGGCAATTTTAGTCATTGTGGAGCCAATTCTTTTCAACTATTTTATAATAATGGCACATGGGAAATTATTTATTTGGTAGATATGCGAAGAAGAGAAAGTTGTAAGGTATTAAAAGAAAAAAAATAGCATTATATTTGATTTTTTAAATTTAAGATGCCTAAAACAGAAGTTACTTTAGCACCAAATAAATGGATAGATAATTATGCAGATTACCTGTTTAATTATGCTGTTGTACGTGTTAATAACAGTGATTTGGCAAAAGATTTGGTACAAGAAACTTTTTTTGCAGGATTAAAATCTGCAAAGAATTTTCAAGGAAAATCTACAGAAAGAACTTGGTTAGTATCCATCTTAAAAAGAAAAGTAATAGACCATTATAGAAAAATAAATTCTAAGAAAGGACAAGCCGAAATTAGAATGAACTTTTATAATGATGGCGAAAATGAAGGAAGTTGGTTAGAAGAACGTGTACCACAAAGTTGGGATAATGCATCAGAAAAAACCATAGAAAATGAAGAATTAAAAAGCCAAATAGACGTTTGTATAGATAATTTACCAGAAAAATACGCTATGGTTTTTAGAATGAAAACCATTCAAGAATTTGAAACCGAAGAAATTTGTAAGGAACTAGACATAACAGCGTCAAATTTATGGGTTATCATCCACAGGGCCAGAACTCAATTAAGAAAGTGTATGGAAGATAATTGGTTTAATAATTAAGATATGTTCAAAAAATTTGTTTTAACTTGCGATGAAGCTACAGCCATTTGTGATAAAAACCAATATGGTGAAGCAACATTTTTAGAAAAAGTTAAATTAAACCTTCACTTTTTAGTTTGTAAAATTTGTTTAAAATACACGAAACAGAACATGAAATTGACTAAAATTTATAAAAGTCATGCAAAAAATTGTAAAAGTTTACAACATTGTATGAGTGAAGAAGATAAATTAGAATTAAAAGAAAAGCTTAAAAATATTAAAGTATAAAAGAAGTTTTTTCGGTTTTATCAAAACCGTATTTTTGATTTTTTGTTAGATTGACGGAATTTATAGAAATATAGGTTCCGTTTTTTTTATATTTTTGAAAGCTTATTTATTATTAGTAAAACACTTATTAAATGCACTTTTTACCAGAAAAAATAGACAATTATGTTGTAGCGCATTCGCAACAAGAGCCTAATTTATTAAAAGAATTAAGCAAAGAAACTTGGCAAAAAGTGTTAAATCCTAGAATGTTAAGTGGTGCTTTTCAAGGTAGAGTGTTGTCTATGCTATCAAAATTAATTCAACCCAAAACAATTTTAGAAATTGGTACATATACAGGGTATTCTGCATTGTGTTTAGCCGAAGGTTTATCAACAAAAGGTAAAATAATTACAATAGATAAAAACGAAGAATTAGAAACTTTACAAAATAAGTATTTCGAAAAATCGGGTTATAGAAATCAAATTACACAGATTGTTGGAGATGCAACAAAAATTATCCCAGAACTAAAAGAGAATTTCGATTTGGTTTTTATTGATGCAGACAAATCCAATTACATCAATTACTTTCATTTAATTATTGAAAAAATGAATCCTGGAGGAATTATTTTATCTGATAATGTGCTTTGGAGTGGAAAAATTGTAGAAGAGTTACATCCTAAAGACAAAGACACAAAAATATTGTTAGCCTATAATGCCTTGCTAAATAACGATTCTAGAATAGAAACTGTTTTGTTGCCAATAAGAGACGGATTAACTGTAAGTAGAGTAAAATAAACTTACATATTTCTTTTTATAGGACCCGTTAAATCGTCGATATTTTCTTTAACACCCTTAATTTCTTTATGGATGTCTTTCGTAAGATCTGTATCTACACCAATTTCTTTAGAGCTGTTGTTAATTTCTTGCTTAATTTCGTTGGTTGCATCTTTTACTTGACGCATTCCTTTACCTAATCCTCTGGCAATTTCAGGTATTTTATCTGCACCAAAAACCATTACTACAATTAATAGTATGATAAAAACTTCTGGAGCACCAATAAATAAAAAATGTATGTTCATAACTATTGCAAAGATAATAGTAATTCTTATAGTTTTTTTAAAAAAACGATGTTAAAAAAAACGCAGTTTCGCATTTTTACAGTCTTTATTTTTATGTTTTTTAGTTTTTTATTCTATAGTTTTAATTTTTATAAATACGTAAATAACTGTAAAACAATATAATATATATGTGTTTACTGGTTTTTGATAACGGTTTTTTAACTTTAACATAATTTGTATATGTTATAAAAAAGTGTAACTTTGCTTCAGAAACCCTTAAACCCCTTAAAATGAGACCCCTAAAGAAAGTCGCAGCGCTAGCTGTGGTACTAATTGGTATATTATCATTTAGTATAAAAGAACACACAACAATTAAACCTACCTTAAGTTTAGACGGAATTAATATTGACGAACTACTTACAAAGCAACAGTTTGAATGTAGACCAAATTCAGATTTTATGTTTTATGTAGAAACTGATCTTGTTAAAAAGATTAGAGGAGCAAATAATATAAATGCTAAAGTTTATCTTTTAGATAAAACTACTGGAAGAAAAAATTTAATTTCTCAAGAAAACATTCAAATTAAAAAATACCAAGATGCCATTGCTTTAGATGGTTTTAATACAGACCAAAATTTTAAAAACACCGTTTTACAAAATGGAGATAAAATTATTGGTGGTTCTGGAGAATCTTTATATGCTTTTGATGAGCTAATTAAAAATGAAATCATTTTTAATGGCTACATTAATGCTACCAACAAATTATTAAGATTAAAGAGGTCTATTTAGAAAAATACAATTACCCCTAAAAACCCCTAGAATCTAAAACCTAAAGGCTTTATGCTTTTAGGTTTTATTTTTTTACCAACATTCGCTTAATTTCATTCAATTTCATTAAAGCTTCAATTGGTGTTAATGTATCAATATTTGTAGCCAAAATTTCTTCTCTAATATTTTCTAACAAAGGATCATCTAACTGAAAAAAGCTGAGTTGCATTTCTTCTTCTTGAGTTTGTTTTAAAACATCTTTAACTTCAGCATTTTTATTATTTTCTTCTAGTTTTTTCAATATTTTATTGGCTCTATGAATTACCATATTTGGCATTCCAGCTAGTTTGGCTACGTGAATTCCAAAACTATGATTAGAGCCTCCAGCAACCAATTTACGTAAGAAAATAATGTTGTCTTCTAGTTCTTTTACAGACACATTAAAGTTTTTAATGCGCTCAAAAGTCGTGGTCATTTCATTCAATTCGTGATAATGTGTGGCAAATAATGTTTTTGCTTTTGATGGATGTTCGTGCAAAAACTCAGAAATGGCCCAAGCAATCGATATTCCATCATAAGTAGAGGTTCCTCTACCAATTTCATCTAAAAGAATTAAACTGCGCTCAGAAACGTTATTTAAGATCGATGCAGTTTCGTTCATTTCTACCATAAATGTAGATTCTCCCATAGAAATATTATCACTAGCACCAACTCTGGTAAAAATCTTGTCTACAATCCCAATTTTTGCATTTTGAGCAGGAACATAACTACCCATTTGCGCTAATAAAACAATGAGGGCAGTTTGACGTAAAATGGCAGATTTACCAGACATGTTTGGTCCAGTAATCATTATAATTTGTTGTTGATTCCTGTTTAAAACAACATCATTAGCAATATAGGTTTGATCAATAGGAAGTTGTTTTTCAATTACAGGATGTCTACCATTTTTAATGTCTAAATCTGTGCTTTCATCCATAATAGGACGAACGTAATTATTATCTACAGCCAATACAGAAAAGGATAACAAACAATCTATTTTTGCTATAATCTGTGCGTTTTCTTGTACAATATCAACAAACTGAATGATATATTGCAACAGTTTCGAGAAAATTTCTTGCTCTAATTTGGCAATTTTTTCCTCTGCTCCTAAAATTTTGGTTTCGTATTCTTTTAGTTCTTCAGTAATGTATCGTTCAGCAGAAACTAAGGTCTGTTTTCTAATCCATTGTTCAGGAACTTTGTCTTTATGTGTGTTTCTAACCTCTATGTAATAGCCAAACACATTGTTAAACGCAATTTTTAAACTTGTAATTCCTGTAGCTTCAGTTTCACGCGCTAATAGTTCATCTAAAAACTGTTTTCCTGATGATGAAATTGCACGTAAATCATCCAATTCTTGATGTACATTGTTGGCAATTGCGTTTCCTTTATTGATGTTTACAGGAGCATCATCAAACAAGGTTTCAGAAATTTTTGTGATTAAATCTTCACAAGTATGGAGTTGTTTTCCTAAATTTTGAACAGCTTTATTTTTACTCTTTTCAGCTTCAATTTTTATCGGTAAAATTGCTTTTAGAGAATCTTTTAACAATACAATTTCTCTTGGTGAAGCTTTACCAGTTGCTACTTTAGAAATGAGTCTTTCTAAATCAGAAATTTGTTTTAATTGATAGGTTACAGTTTGCGAAAATTCATCAGAATCTATAAAAAACTTTACCAATTCATGACGATTTTTAATTTCATCAATATTTTTTAAAGGCAAAGCCAACCAACGTTTTAACAATCTTCCACCCATAGGTGAAATGGTTTTATCAATTACATCTAAAAGCGTTACTGCATTTACAGAATTTGGGTTGTACAATTCTAAATTACGAACTGTAAAACGATCCATCCAAACATAGTTATCTTCAGCAATTCTGCTGATATTTTGAATGTGTTTTAATTGATTATGTTGTGTTTCAGATAAATAATACAGCACTGCACCAGCAGCAATAATTCCGTTTTTTAAATCTTGAACACCAAAACCTTTAAGCGTTTTTACTTCAAAATGATTTTGTAAAGTTTCGTTGGCATATTCTTTTTGAAAAACCCAATCATCTAAATAAAACGTATAATACCTGTTTTCAAAAAGTTCTAAGAATTTTTGCTTGTTTTGTTTCTGAACTAAAACCTCACTTGGACTAAAATTTTGCAGTAATTTATCAATATATTCTGATGTTCCTTGAGCAACTAAATATTCGCCTGTAGAAACATCCAAAAATGAAATTCCGAGTTGTTTTTTATCAAAATGAACAGCCGCTAAAAAGTTGTTGCTTTTGCTTTGTAAAACTTCATCATTTAAAGAAACACCAGGAGTAACCAATTCTGTAACTCCACGTTTTACAATGGTTTTGGTCATTTTTGGGTCTTCTAACTGATCGCAAATGGCAACACGCATTCCCGCTTTTACCAACTTTGGTAAATACGTATTTAAAGAATGATGAGGAAAGCCAGCCAATGCTGTTTCAGAATCTGAACCTGCACCACGTTTTGTTAAGGTAATTCCTAAAACTTGAGCTGCTTTTTTAGCATCATCTCCAAAAGTTTCGTAGAAATCTCCAACACGAAAAAGCAACATAGCATCAGGATATTTGTTCTTGATAGTATTGTACTGTTTCATTAAAGGAGTTACCTTTTTCGCTTTCTGTTTTGCCAAGTTTTTGGAAATTTTCAATTAGTTTTGCGAAGATAAAAAAAAGACTTTAGCCTTTAGCTCTTAGCTATTAGTTTTCACACCAAACTAACAAAAAGCTAAAAGCTAAAAGCCAACAGCTAAATTTATGAGGAAATTAAAAAATAACGAGTTAGGTAGAATTTCGGTTGATGAATTTAAAGCCGTTGAAAAAACACCAATTATTGTGGTTTTAGATAACATTAGAAGTTTAAATAATATTGGTTCTGTGTTTAGAACTAGTGATGCTTTTTTGATTGAAAAAATCTATTTGTGTGGTATTTGTGCAACTCCGCCAAACAAAGATATTCATAAAACGGCTTTGGGTGCTACAGAATCTGTAGATTGGGAATATGCTGAAAGTACACTTTCAGTAGTTCAAAATTTAAAAGATTCAAAAGTTAAAGTTTTGGCCATTGAACAAGCTGAAAACTCGACAAAACTAGATACTTTTTTGCCAGAAAAGAATCAAAAATATGCCATTGTAATGGGTAATGAAGTAAAAGGCGTGCAACAAGAAGTGGTAAATGCTAGCGATTTTTGTATTGAAATTCCGCAATTAGGCACCAAACATTCTTTAAATATTTCTGTAACTACTGGAGTTGTAATTTGGGATTTGTTTACCAAAATGAAAATGTAAATTTGATAATTTGTATATTTGATTGAAAAATAAATGTTTATGGATTTACAATCAGACTTAAAATGGATACATAAAGAACTTGATGAAGTAAAGGATGTTTCTTTAATTCAAATTATTAAGAATATAATTGAGAATAGAAAAAATGTATCTTCTGATAGAATTTCTACAGCTCAATATAATGTAGAAATAGACAATTCTATTGCTCAAATTAAAGAAGGCAAAACAACATCTCACAGTGAAGTTGGTAACCGAATTATGAAATGGTCAGGGAAATAATCTGGACAAATAATACTGAAGCTGATTTAAATTTTTGTTTTTCTGAATTTTTAGAACACTGTGAATCTATAGATGTTACTAAAAGAATTTTTATTGAAATTTATAATTCAGTTTCTATTTTAGCTACAAATGCAGAGATTTATAAATTAGATTTACTCAAAAAAAACAATAAGGGAAATATTAGATTTTTTGAAAAACATAGTTATAGAATTTCTTATTTAATAGATACAAAATTTGTTTATATACTTAGAATTAGACCTTCTAGAAAAGAGCCTTTAGAGTTTTAATTTTTGATAATAACCTCTAAAATCATTGTTTTTAGCAAACAAGTTTAGCCCAGATTGAATGGCCTGTTTGAGCTCTTTTTGTTTTTACAAAAAAGCGAGTAATGAAAGCTGGAAATAGCTACAAAAAACTAAATACCTAAAATCATTTTTGCAATTAAGAAATAGATTAAAATTCCGAAAATATCGTTAGATGTTGTAATAAAAGGACCTGTTGCTATTGCTGGGTCTATGCCTCTTTTATTTAAAAATAAAGGCACAAAAGTACCAATTAAACCAGCAACAATAATTACAATAACTAAAGAGCTAGAAATGGCCAAAGCTGTGTTTATTTTACCTTCGTAAATCCAAACAAAAACAAATAAGAAAAGTGCTAAAATAAATCCGTTTAAAGCAGCTAATAACATTTCTTTTATCAATCTGCTATTGATGCTTCCTTTAACATCGTCGTTTGCTAAACCTTGCACAATAATTGCTGAAGATTGTACACCAACATTACCAGCCATTGCAGCAATTAAAGGTGTAAAAAAGAAGAGTGCAGCATATTTTTCGAAAACTCCTTGAAAGCCTTCCATAATTATAAAAGCACCAATACCACCAATTAAACCTAAAAACAACCAAGGTAAACGTGCTTTGGTAAGTTCTAAAATGCTATCATCAGAATCTACATCTTGTGTTAAACCTGCTGCTAATTGATAATCTCTTTCTGCTTCGTCTTTTAAAACGTCTACAATATCATCTATGGTAATTCTACCTAATAAAACGTTGTTATCGTCTACAACTGGTATGGCTTCTAAATCGTATTTTGCCATAATTTTGGCCACTTCTTCATCATCTTCGTGTACGTTTACAGAATCGACTTTTGTTTTTAAAATATCTGCAATATGTTGGTCTGATTTAGAAACAATTAAATCTTTTAAAGACAATCTGCCCACTAATTTATTTTCTTTATCTACAACATAAATAGAGTGTACTCTAGTTACATCTTTGGCTTGCCCTCGAATTCTGCGCATACAGCCAGCAACTGTCCAAGTTTCGTAAACTTTTACCAATTCTTTGGCCATTAAAGCACCAGCAGTATTATCTTTATATGATAATAATTCTTTAATGTCTGCAGCTAAATCATCATCAATTAAAGCATTTATTACGCGTTCTTGTCGTTCTTCTGATAATTCTCCAATAATATCGGCGGCATCATCAGAATCCATTTCTTCTACTTCTTCTGCAATTTCTTTGGCAGATAAGTTTTCAAGAATTTTTTCTCGAATATCGTCTTCTAATTCTGTAAGAATTTCGGAAGTTTTTTCGCTATCTAAAAGCTTAATAATATAGATGGCTTCTTCAAAATTTACTTCGTCTAAAACTTCTGCAACATCTGCATAGTGCACCTCTTTAAACAATTTGGTAATTGCTTTTTGGTTGTTTTCTTTAATAAGAGAACTAAGGTTTTCTAGAAATTCGTCAGTGATTTCAAATACCATTTTCTGCGAGTTTTTGCGTGAGTGAAATAAACTCCAAAACCGATAATTGTTCTGGTCTTTTCGCAAATATAGGGTCTTCTTTTAAAGAATCCGAAAGATTAAAGGACTTTAAACTGGTACGTAACATTTTTCTTCTTTGATTAAATGCTGTTTTTACCACTCTAAAGAATAATTTTTCGTCTACAGGTAAAGAATAATCTTTTTTTCTGATAAGACGAATTACACCAGAATCTACTTTTGGTGGTGGATTAAATACAGTAGGTGGTACTGTAAACAGATACTCAACATCGAAAAAAGCTTGTGTTAACACAGAAAGAATTCCGTAAATTTTAGAACCTTCTTTTTCTGCTATTCGCATGGCAACTTCTTTTTGAAACATACCTGCAAATTCAGGAACAAATTCTCTGTTTTCTATGGCCTTAAAAACAATTTGAGTAGAAATATTATATGGAAAATTACCAATAATTGCTACTTGTTTTTTATTAAAAATTTCTTCGATATTTTGCTTTAAAAAATCGCCTTCTATAATTGCAAATTTTTCTTTGGATGTATTTAAGTTGAGGTGTTCTACAGGAAAAACATCTTTTAAATATGCAACCGATTCTCGGTCTAATTCTAAAACAGTAGTTTTCACTTTTTTCTGTAAAAGATATTTAGTTAATACTCCCATTCCTGGACCAATTTCTAAGACGTTTTCATACCCTTTTTCAGTTAAAGCATCTGCAATATCTTTTGCAATGGTTTCATCTGTTAAAAAATGCTGACCTAAATGTTTTTTTGCTTTTACAGACATAATTTAATTACTCACATTAGTAGGATAATATTCTTTTATCAACTTTAATTCCGTTCTAAAAGCTAACATTTTATCGCCGAATTTTTTTGCAATTTCTATGCGTAAATCGTCTGCATCTTCATTGTAATAATCTTCTAAATCTTCTCGGGTTTCTGCTGAATATTGCACAGAATATGTTTTGCCTCCCATTTCTTCATCAACCAAAACTTGGGTAAATTTAGCCGATTGAAATTTACCGGTGTTTAAAACATCTAAAATATGGGTTTCCATCCAAGTTAGCCATTCTTCATGAATTGCATCATCTATATTTATAGTTACGTTGTATATGTACATAGTTCGTTTTTAGTAATGGTTTTTGTTGGTGGTTTAGTTGTTGTTTTAAAAAATCAAGCTAAAAACAAACAGCAAAAAACCACAAACTATATTGTGTCTCCTCTTAATTTACGATATTTTTTTCGAGCATCAACCAAAAAAATACTAGAAGGATGATCAAAAATTATTTTCTGATAATATTCTTGCGCTTTTTCAGTATCATTTAGCTTTTCGTTGTACGTTTCTGCCATTAAATAATACACATCATCTGTTAAAAAACCTTGATTATCTGCAGAAATAATTTTTTCTAAACTTGCAATTGCTTCTAAATATTTTTCTTGTTTAATATATAGTTTTGCTTGCAACAAAAGTACATCATCATAAATAACTTCTCCAGGCACTAAACCATTAATTAATATTTCTTTTGATGAAAATAGATTTGCAATTTCTTGTAAAGCTTCTTCATTTTTATTTTGATAAGACAGCAATTCTGCTTTTGCCAATTGTTTTAAACCAGAAGGTATTGAATCTACAGGTTCGTTATCTGTAATTCTTAAAAATAAATCTACAGCATCATTGGCAATTAGTTGTGTTGTAGAGCTTTTTAATACTTTTAATTGTGCTTTTGCCCAATCGAAATCGCCTTTAAAATAGCTGGTTTGCGCTACTTTAAAACGTGCTTGTTGTGCTAATTCAGATCCTTTTAATTGGGTTTGAATTTGCGAAAAGTAAATTAAAGCTTTGTTAAATTGTCCTCTAAAAACAAGAACTTCTCCTAATTTTAGTTTGATGCTTCCTTTATCGAATTTTGATTTCGCATATGTTAACGCTTCTTTTAAAACAGTTGCTGCTTTTTCTGGTTGATTTTTTTGAAAGGTTAAAAAATCTGCATAAGTTACTTGTAAATCTATGGTTTGCGGATTTTTACCAAACTGCGTAAATAAATCTTTAAACAGTTTTTCTGTTTTAGGATTTTTTGTGGCTACAGCAATTTTTGCGAGGTATAAATTGGCTTCAATTTTTTCTTCTTTTAAAAATGATTTTTCATTGATAAAATAAAAACAAGCAGAAGAAGCTTCGTAATCTTTATTCTCAAAAGCTAGTTTACCCAAACTAAAAACATCAGATAAATTAGAAGGATTTCTTTGGTACAATGCTTTTTCTTGTATTAACGCTTTTCCATAATCTTTTTGTTGGGCAAATAACCAACTTAACAGCATGTTCCATTCGTCTTTTGGTTTACTTGCAGCTTTTCTTAATAAGGTTTTTCTGAATAAAATATTGGTTTCATTTTCTGCATCATCAGTTATGTATTTGCTGGCATATCTCTGAATTAGGTTTAGGTAATTTTCGTTTTTATCAACTAAATTTATGTACGATTCAAACATCAACTTAAAATCGCCTTTTTCTCCATAAATCTGAGCTATTTGAAAATTGTAATTTGCATTTTTATTGCTTTCCATGGCTTTTTTATACGCTAGAATAGCATAATCTAAAAGGTTATAATCTTTAAAAAGACGACCAATTATTCCTCCATAAGCACCATTTAAATCTAAAGATTGTATGGCTTTTTCGTAATTGGTTTTTGCAATTTCGTTAAGACGTTGCTTTTCGAAATTATAACCTAAAAAAACATACAAATAACTTTGTGTCGGATTTTCTTTTAATTTTTCTGTCAATAAATTTTCTGCTACTACAAACTTTTCAGTTTGTTGATAACAAGTAATTAATCGATTTAAATAAGTGGTGTTAAAAGAGCTTTTCGCGTATAATTTTTGATAAATCTGTGTTGCTTTTTCATATTCTCCTTGCCTAAAATAAGTTTCTGCCAAGAAAAAATTATTCTGATCTTCTTTCTGCTGACCAAAAGAAAAACAGCTGATTACTAGGAAAATGGTGAATACAAGGTGCTTCATACAATTCAAAGATAATTAACATAAATGTTAATTTTATATTAAACCCATCATATTTCTGACAATTCTTGTAACGTTTTGGCACGAAAGTTGTCTTTAGGGTATACAACCAATTAAAAAACTAATATTATGAACGAGCTAACCAACAAATACGAAAACGCTAAACAAAACTCTATTGAGTTTATGAAAAACGGACAAATTAGTGCTTATTTAAATGCACTTTTAGAAATGAATAAATACAAAAGATTAATGCTAGCTGTAGCTTTAAACTAGTGAATTATTTATCAGTATTCAGTAAGCAGTTAGTTTGTGACAGGAAACAGTAAACTGAGTACTGCCTACTTTATAAAATCAAAACCAGTATAAGGAATCAAGACTTCCGGAACTTGAATTCCATCTTCTGTTTGATAATTCTCTAGAATACCAGCCAAAACACGTGGTAAAGCCAAAGAGCTACCATTTAGTGTGTGCGCCAATTCGCTTTTACCTTCTTTATTTTTAAAACGTAGTTTTAATCTATTTGCCTGAAAAGTTTCGAAATTAGAGGCAGAACTGATTTCTAACCATCTGTCTTGTGCTGTAGAAAACAATTCAAAATCGAACGTTAATGCAGATGTAAAACCAGTATCACCACCACACAAACGCAAAATTCTATAAGGTAATTTAAGTTCTCTTAAAATATTTTTAATGTGTTCAACCATTCCATCTAAAGCTTTGTAAGAATTATCTGGATGTTCTACTCTTACAATTTCTACTTTATCAAATTGATGCAATCTGTTTAAACCACGTACATGCGCACCATAACTACCAGCTTCGCGTCTAAAACAAGGTGTGTACCCCGTTAAAGCGATCGGAAAATCTGATTCTTGCACTAAATCTCCACGAAACATATTTGTAATTGGCACTTCTGCTGTTGGTATTAAATACAAATCATCTATGGTAGAATGATACATTTGCCCATCTTTATCTGGCAATTGGCCAGTTGCAGTTGCAGAAGCCGTATTTACCAAATGAGGCACTTGCACTTCTGTATAACCAGCAGCTGTATTTTTATCTAAAAAATAATTGATTAAAGCACGTTGTAATCTTGCGCCTTTTCCTTTGTAAACAGGGAAACCAGCACCAGAAATTTTGGTGCCCAATTCAAAATCAATAATATCGTATTTTTTAGCTAATTCCCAATGAGGAAGTGCATGATCACCTAAATCAGGAATAATACCTTCACTAAAAATGTTTTCATTATCTTCTTCAGAAGTACCCGCTTTTACAGAAGCGTGAGGAATATTTGGTATTTGATACAAAAGCGTTTGCAATTCATCTGCATAAACATTCAATTTTTCAGACAATTCTTTTGCGCTTTCTTTTAATTCACCAGTTTTAGCTTTTAAAACATTGGCTTCTTGGGCTTTTCCACTTTTGTACAAATTTCCAATTTCTTTGGATATTTTATTAGATTCAGCTAATGTATTATCAAGCTCAACCTGAGTTGCTCTTCTGTTTTCATCCGCAGTTAAAACTTGTTCAATAATTGTTTCAGCATCAGCAAAATTACGTTTTGCCAAACCTTCTAATACAGTGGTTTTGTTTTCTCTAATAAAGTGTACTTGTAACATTTTCTGTAGAAATTTAAAACAGCAAATATATAATATAATTGCCATGAATACACGAATAATAATCGATCTTAATTTCTAAAAAAGAGAAATTTTAGCACGAGAGATTTTTCCCCTTTGGGGAATTAAAGGGGCTTATTGTTTTTAATATAATTTCGGGTAGTTTCTTCATCTTTTTTAAGTTGATGAATTAACAAGTCTACAGAATCAAATTTTTGCTCATCTCTCAGAAAGTAAATCAATTCTATGGTTAGGGTTTTGTTATACAAATCTTCATTAAAATCAAGAAAATGAACCTCAATGGTTTGATGATTGCCATCTACAGTAGGTCTATTACCAATATTCATCATCCCAAAAACAGTTTTTTGATCAATTAAAGATTTAACCACGTAAACACCAGTTTTAGGTATTAATTTATAAGTTTCTTTAACGTCTATATTTGCTGTTGGATAACCAATTTTACCACCTAACTGTTTGCCATTTATCACTTTACCATTTAGCATAAAGTAATATCCTAAATAATTATTGGCAGTTTTTAAGTTACCAGCATGTAAAGCGCGTCTAATTTTTGTAGAACTTACAGAAACATCATCAATATCTTGTGCAGGTATTTCTTCTACTTTAAAATCGTACACGTGGCTGTATTCTGTAAGTTGTATAATATTACCTTCTCTATTTTTTCCAAAATGATGATCGTAACCAATAATTAATTTAGAAATATTTAATTGATTTACTAAAATATCTCTCACAAATTCTAAAGCAGAAGTTCTAGAAAACTCTTTGCTAAAAGGATGAATTATTAAATAATCTAAACCTGTTTTTTCTAACAAAAAAGCACGTTCGTCAATGGTAGTAATCATTTCTATGCTAGCCTCTTTTTGAAGTACCATTCTTGGGTGAGGAAAAAAAGTAAGCAAAACCGATTTTTTATTGGCTTTTTTTGCCTCAAAAACCAATTTTTCTATTATTTTTTGATGCCCATAATGCACACCATCAAATGTACCTATAGTTACAAATGTCTGACTATCAGAAGTAAAATTTGAAATGTCTTGTACTACCTTCAAAAACAAAAAATTTATAGTACAAATGTACAATTTTGAAAAGTGAAAAAAGAAAATTAAGAATGGGATTTGGTGTGTTCATATGATAAATAACAGTTAGTTAATTTATTAAAATGACAAAATATTTAGCATTTTATTTAGGAATTCAAAAAAAATCGTATTTTGCATCTTAGTTAACAAATTAATTCAAATTATGATAAAAAAGATTTTACTTATTGCATTTATTGCTTTCGGTAGTTTAGCAATGGTGGCACAGACCACGATTACTGGAACAGTAAAAGACGCAAAAACAGGAGAAACACTTCCTGGAGCAAATGTTAAAATTTCTAGAAAAGCCTTAGGTACTACTACAGATTTTGATGGTAATTTTATGCTTAAAATTACAGATAACCCGCCATTTACACTAGAAATTTCTATGTTAGGATATCAAATGGTTAAGGTAGAAATTACTAAAAACAACCAAAAAGTTGCGATTAGTTTAGAAGAAAATGAAACTTCTTTAGATGAAATTGTGGTTTCTGCCTCTAGAACACCAGAACGTATTATGGAGTCTCCAGTTACAGTAGAAAGAATGGATTCAAGAGCTATTAAAAATACATCAGCACCTTCTTTTTACGATGGTTTAGAAAACCTAAAAGGGGTAGATGTAAATACAAATAGTTTAACTTTTAAATCTGTAAATACACGTGGTTTTGCAACATTTGCAAATACACGTTTTATGCAGTTGGTAGATGGTATGGATAATTCATCACCCGCCTTAAACTTTGCTTTAGGTAATTTATTGGGTATGTCTGAGTTAGACGTAAAAACTGTAGAATTACTTCCTGGAGCATCTTCTGCTCTTTATGGAGCAAACGCTTTTAATGGAATTATGTTTATGACGAGTAAAAGTCCTTTCGATGATCAAGGAATTAGTATTTCTTTAAAAACAGGATTAACAAGTCAGCAAGCAGCAGGAGACAATTCTTACACAGATTTAAACTTAAGAATGGCGTATGCTTTTTCTGAAAAATTTGCAGCAAAAGTTACCTTTTCTGCTTTAGATGGTACAGAATGGTATGCTACAGATTACAGAAATACAGCAAATGGAAAATATATAGCTGGCGATAGAAATTCTGATAGAAATTACGATGGTTTAAATGTGTATGGAGATGAGGTTTCTACAAACATTAATGGTGTTGCTCAAGCTTTAGAAGCCTTAGGAGTTTTACCAAATGGTGCAGCTGCATTAGTGCCAAGTGAAAACATTAGTAGAACTGGTTATGACGAAAAAGATTTAATGACCTATAATGCAGAGAGCATTAAGGTTGGTGCTTCTCTTAATTATAGACCTTTTGGTAACGATCGTTTAGAAATTATTTGGAACTCGAAAGTGGGTGTAGGTAACACCATTTATCAAGGTTTAAATAGATACAATATTACCAACTTTTTAATGGAACAACACAAATTAGAATTTAGAGGTAAAAACTTTTTTGTTAGAGGGTATTTAACAAGTGAAGATGCTGGAGATTCTTTTGATACTCGTTTCGCAGCAATTAATATCAACAGAGAGTGGAAAGATGATAATACTTGGTTTGGAGAATATGCAGGCGCTTATGCCTTAGGTACTTTATCAGGTTTAACTTCAGATCAAGCACATGCACTAGCAAGACAAATAGCAGAAACTGGCAGATATGAACCTGGTACTCCAGAATTTAAAGCTGCTTTCGATAAAGTTACTGCAGATCCAGACTTGGTTACAGGATCTAAATTTCAAGATCAAACAAAATTATATCACGCAGATGCAAATTACAATTTTCAAGACGTTGTAGATTGGGCAGAAGTGCAAGTAGGTGGTTCTTACAGAAGATATTCTTTAAACTCAATGGGAAGTATTTTTACAGATTATGATGGGCCAATTGATTATGATGAATATGGAGTATATTCTCAAATGCAAAAGAAATTTTTGGAAGAAGATCGTTTAAAATTAACAGCTTCTATACGTTACGATAAAGCACAAAATTTTGATGGTAATTTTTCTCCAAGAGTTTCTTTAGCATATGCAGCTGGCGAAAATAAAAATCAAAATTTTAGAGCTTCTTTTCAAACAGGTTTTAGAAATCCAACCACTCAAGATCAATATATTGGTTTAAATGCAGGTAGTGCGTATTTAGTAGGTTCTGCACCAGATAATTTAGATCGTTATTCTACACCAGCTTTATCTGTAAGTGGAGCAGGACAAGCAATTACTGGTTCTGCAACAGCTACAATTGTAGGTAGAGCAGCTTATGAAAATGCATTTTCTTTAGCATCAGTTTTAGCAGGAAATCCACAAGCAGCAGAAACAGGTTTAGTAAAGCCAGAAAAAGTTACAGCTTATGAGGTTGGTTATAGAGGTATAGTAAATGCTGGCGAAGCAAATGTTACTGTAGATTTAAGTGTGTATTATAATAGCTATGAAGATTTTATTTCATCTAAAAACGTATTAGTACCTTATTATGGTGTTGTTGGCGATAATACTTTATCATTATTAGCATTACAAAATGGAGATAGAGCAGTATTTTCTGCATATACAAACTCTGCAGCAGACATTAGTTCTTATGGTGCTTCTATTGGTTTAAATACAAAGGTTTTAAACGGATTTAACATTGGCTTAAATTATACTTATGCAAAATTTGATTTTGATCAATCTTCAGACCCAGATTTTGAAGCAGGTTTTAATACGCCAGAACATAAAGTAAAAGTTCAATTTGGTAAAACCGATTTATTTGAAAACTTTGGTTTTAATATTAATGTAAGATGGCAAGATGAATATTTATGGGAATCTAGTTTCCATGATACAGTAATTGATGCTAGAACCGTATTAGATGCTCAAGTAAATTATAGTATACCAAACTGGAAATCTGTAATTAAATTAGGAGGTGCAAACTTAACAGGTCAAGAGTATTTTAGTGCACCAGGTGTTGGGGCAATTGGTTCTCAGTACTACATTTCTTGGACAATTAATAACTAATAATAATTAAGATATTTTATGAAAAATTATAAATATATAGGGTTGTTTCTTTTATCATTAAGCATTGTTTCTTGTGATGTTAATAATGATTTAGATGCCATACCTGAAGAAATTGCAGCAGAAGTTGCATTAAATACAAACGGATTAGATTTTTCTTCTTATGTTTCTATAGGAGCATCATTTACAGCAGGTTTTACAGATAATGCGCTTTTTATAGCTGCTCAAGAAAACTCTTTTCCCAACATTTTAGCCAGTAAATTTGGCACAACTTTTAATCAGCCTTTAATGAATGATAATATTGGAGGTTTATTATATGGTGGAACTCAAATTCAAGGACCTCGATTTTATTTTGATGGTGCAGGACCAGCAACTTTACCAGCAACACCTACCACAGAAACTACAAATGTAATAACAAGTGGTGTTCATAATTATGGAATACCAGGTGCTAAAAGTTTTCATTTTGTAGCTTCTGGTTATGGTAGCTTACAAGGAGTGCCATTACAGTTGGCAAATCCTTATTTTGCAAGAATTGCTTCTAGTGCTTCTGCAACAGTTTTAGGTGATGCTATGGCTCAAGCTCCAACGTTTTTCACATTATCAGAAATAGGAGGAAATGATGTTTTAGGTTATGCGCTGTCTGGTGGTTCTGGTGTAGATCAAACAGGTAATTACGACCCTTCTACTTATGGTACTTCAGATATTACAGATCCAGTAGTTTTTGCTAATGTTTTCAATACAATGATTACCACTTTAACTGCAAATGGAGCAAAAGGTGTTGTAGCTAATGTGCCATACATAACAAATTTAGCTAATTTTACAACTGTAACTCATGATGTTATTCCTTTAGATGCAGCTACTGCATCAGCAGTAAATAATGCTTATGCCGCTTATAATGGAGGTTTACAATTAGCGTTTTCTTATAATTTAATTGATGAAGATGAGTTAGCAAAAAGAACCATTAATTTCGAAGCATCTGAAACCAATTCAGTTGTTATAGAAGATGAAGACTTAACAGACTTATCGAGCTTAGGTTTACCAAATTACAGACAAGGTACTGCAGATGATTTATTTGTACTTGCAGGAGCGTCTTTTATAGGTACAGAAGCAGTTGCAGGAAATCCTTTAACAGTTAATGGAGTTGCTATTCCATTAGCAGATCAATGGGTAATTACACCAGAAGAACAAGCTGCTATTAAAACAGCAACAGATGCATATAATACAACAATTGCTGGTATTGCTTCTGCAAATCCTAACATTGCTTTAGTAGATTTTAAAGCCATATTAGAAGAAGCGTCTAATGGAATTACTTTTGATGATTATACGTTAACTACAAATCTTGTTACAGGTGGTTTAATTAGTTTAGATGGTGTTCATTTAACAGCTAGAGGATATGCTTTAATGGCAAATAAAATTTTAGCAGTTATGGATGCTGAATTTGGTTCTAATTTTACATCTGCTACAGGTGGTTTGGCAGTTGCAGGAGATTATCCTACTAACTACTCTCCAGAGTTAAGATAAAAATTACTTAATAGTTATACACAAAAAAAGGTTGAGAAATTTTCTCAACCTTTTTTTATTTATGAGAGCATCATTTTTGCTCTTTTAACTCCTTCAACTAGAATATCAATTTCTTCTTTAGTATTGTAAAAAGAAAAAGATGCTCTTATTGTTCCAGGTATTTTATAATAATCCATTATGGGTTGCGCACAATGATGGCCAGTTCTTACAGCAATACCTAATTTATCTAGAATTGCACCAATATCATAAGGATGAATAGCATCAACATTAAAAGAAATAACTGCTGTTTTTTCTGCGGATGTTCCATAGATTTTTAAACCATCAATTTTTAATAATTCTGATGTGCCATATTCTAAAAGCTCATTTTCATATTTTGCAATAGCATCAAAACCAACAGAATTCATATAATCAATTGCAGCTCCAAAGGCAATTCCACCACAAATATTAGGTGTTCCTGCTTCAAATTTATGAGGTAAACCTGCATACGTCGTTTTTTCAAAAGAAACTGTAGCAATCATTTCTCCTCCACCTTGATAAGGAGGCAATTTCTCTAACCATTCTTGTTTTCCATACAACATTCCAACTCCTGTTGGGCCACATAATTTATGAGCAGAAGCCACATAAAAATCAACATTTAAGGCTTGTACATCTGGTTTTATATGTGGTGTTGCTTGTGCACCATCTATTAAAACAGCAGCACCAATGTTATGTGCAGCTTCAATAATTTCTTCTATAGGATTCACAGTTCCTAAGGCATTAGAAACGTGATTTGAGAAAACTAATTTTGTGTTGTCATTCAATAGTTGATGATAAGTTTCCATATCTAAACTACCTTCATCTGTCATCGGAATCACCTTTAAAATGGCTCCAGTTTTTTCGCATAACATTTGCCAAGGCACAATATTAGAATGATGTTCTAAAGCAGAAACAATAATTTCATCGCCTTTGTTTAAAAGAGATGCAAATCCTGATGCAACCATATTTATACTATGTGTTGTACCCGAAGTTAAAATGATTTCATAAGCTTCTTTGGCATTAAAATGTTTTTGTACTTTAATACGTGCTTCTTCGTATTTGTCTGTTGCTTCTTGACTTAAAGTATGCACACCTCTGTGGATGTTAGAATTGTAATTACTATAATAATCTACAATAGTATCAATTACAATTTGTGGTGTTTGTGAAGTAGCAGCATTATCAAAATAAACCAAAGGTTTTCCGTGAACAGTTCTTTTTAGAATTGGGAAATCTTCTCTAATTTTATCTACATTAAACATAAAAATCAATTTAAGATACAAAGATAAACCTCTATTTTTTAAACCTCTAAAAAAGGCAATATGATTTTCTTATTTTTACATTACTAAACTCTTCTAAATATGAAAATTTTTAAACGAATTCTACTTTTATTATGCATTGTAGTTATTATCGCTGTTTTTTTTAATTACCCAAAATTGAATATAATTGCAGGATATTCAGCAAAAAACACAGCTTCATCAGTGTTTTTAGCAAATCGATCTTTAGAATTTACAGATAAAACAGATAATAATTTTTCGCCAATAAACTTGGCCACAGATGTAGTTAAAAAAGATAAAAATATCGCAAGTTCATCTGTTTTTAACTTATTAACAAGAAAAGCGATTTACAGAAAGGGATTAGGAGCTGTTTTAACGTTAACTAAAGAAGATGAAACTGCAGCTTATTTAGTGCCTAAAAGAGCAAAAGCAGATAATATTACGCCTTATCCTTATGGAAATGCTGAACAGAAAGACACCATTTTTGCAAACATTAATTATGATAAATTAAACGAAACTGTGGCATCAGTTTTTGGTAAAAATCAATCAAGAGCTGTAGTTGTTATTTATAAAGATCAAATTATTGCAGAAAAATATGCCAAAGGTTTTACCAAAGATTCTAGAATTTTAGGCTGGTCTATGACCAAAAGTATTATGAGTACAGTTTTCGGAGTTATGCAACATCAAAATAAATTAAAAATTACAGATAAGGCACCAATTGATTCTTGGCAAAATGATGAACGTAAAAACATAAGCATTCATAATTTATTACAGATGAATTCTGGTTTAGAATGGGATGAAAATTATAACGAAATTTCTGATGTTACAAAAATGCTCTTTTTAGAAAGAGATATGACTAAAATGCAAGCAGAAAAGCCCTTAATAGGTAAAATAAATGCGTCTTGGAACTATTCTTCTGGAACTTCGAACTTGTTATCTGGAATTGTTAGAAATCAGTTTAAAACGCATCAAGAATACTTAGATTATTGGTACTCAGATTTAATTGATAAAATTGGAATGAATTCCATGGTTCTAGAAACGGATTTAGCAGGTAATTATGTTGCATCTTCTTATGCTTGGGCAACTCCAAGAGATTGGGGTAAATTCGGTTTATTATACTTGCATAAAGGGAACTGGAATGGAACTCAAATTTTTGCAAAAGGTTGGGCAGATTATGTTGCAACACCTACACCAACATCAAACGGAATTTACGGTGCTCAGTTTTGGTTAAATGCAAATGGTGGTTTTAAAGATGTACCAAAAAACATGTTTTATGCTGATGGATATCAAGGACAAAGAGTCTATATTTTACCAGATCAAGATTTGATAATTGTTAGAATGGCACTTTCTTGGATGGAAGAAAACAAGTTTTTAAAAGGTGTTTTAGAAAGTATTGAACAATAGTTTCTTTAATTTTTTGCATATTTGCAACTCAAAATAGTAGAAATAAACCAATTTTTAGCTTATGAATATATTTAATCAACATAAAAAAGGACGCTTTTTGCGACTATTTAAAGGTATATTCTAGATAGAAATTTTAAATAATATTGTAAAAACGTCCAAAATTCATTTTTTGGACGTTTTTTTTTGAAATTAATTTAGATGCTGATAAAAAGTGTAAGTCGTAACTACATATCACAACTTCAAAGAGTTATCTAAACTCACCATTTCCGATTTATTTCGGGCAGGAAATTTATTGTTTAAAAATTAAATAAAACATTGATAATCAAATAAATAAATTTAAATTTTTCTTGTGTAAATAAAAAATACGTTTTAGGTTTGCATCGCAATCAAAAATAAAATTTGATAAAGCAAAAACAATAATAACAACTGATTCATTTCAGTACAAACACGAAGTATATGTTAAATAACAGATTTCACAAAAACATACAAAGAGAACAAAGTTCTTTTTATGGTTTACTTCGCGACTTTTATAATTACAAATAGCAATCACTATTAAATATGAAAAGTCCGAAGTTGTAAACTTTCGGACTTTTTTTATGGCTATAATTTCCTAGAATTTTTCCGAATATTTTTAAGAATAGTTATCAACCAAAGATTGGTAACAAAAACATACATTTTTTTGGCGTTACCTATAAAGGTCAGGCTTTCCGCACTCGCTTTTTTTCTGAAAAAGAAAAAAGAGCTCAAACAAATGCTACAATCCCTAACGCAACAAACTTGTTAGCTAATACCCAAAATTAAAAGCGAACAGCAAATTAAAAATAAAATGAAAACAAAAATAATACAAATATCTGCAGGAAAAGGACCAGTAGAATGTGCAAATGTAGTAGCAAAAGTGTTAAAAATATTTCTTAAAGAATTGGTAAGCAATAAGATTGATTACACAATTTTAAACAGAGAACCTGGAACAGAAAATGGCACAATACAATCTGTAAACATTCAAATTACGGGAAATTATCTTGCCGATTTTACTATAAATTGGTTGGGGACAATTCAATGGGTTGGAACATCAACTTTTAGAAAATACCACAAACGTAAAAATTGGTTTATTGGCTGTTTTGAAATTGATAATTCATCAACAATCGAAATCAATGAAAATGAAATCAGTTTTCAAGCAATTAGAAGTTCTGGAGCAGGAGGTCAGCATGTTAATAAAGTTAGTTCTGCAATTAGAGCAAAACATACAAAAACAGGGTTGCAAGTTGTAGTGATGGATAGCAGGTCTCAGCATCAAAATAAAAAAATAGCCATAAAACGTCTACAAGAAAAAGTAGCCGAGTTTAATAAGAATCAGTTGAAAGAGCTAATTAAAAATGAATGGGAAAATCATCAGCAATTAGAAAGAGGTAATCCTGTAAGAATTTTTAACGGAAGCGATTTTAAATCAATCCAGAAAAGTAAATCATTTAAAAACAAAAGAAATCAGTTAAAAAATGATTTAAGAAAACAATTAGAATAAAATGGGAACATTAGTAAATAATTATGTGTTTAAAGCATTAGAAAATTATCCTTACGATTTAGAAGAAGTAATGGAAGCTTTAAATTATGCATTGTCTTATGATGATAAAAATACAATGGCATTAACTTTAATGGGAAGAGTTTATGCAGAAAAATTATTAAAATACGATGAAGCAAAAGTTTATTTTAAACAAGCTTTGGCAGAAAATATATATGCTTTTGAAGTTTATGCACCTTATATAAACACACTTTTATGGAATGAAGATTATAAGGAAGTAGCAGAATTTATCGATTTTACTTTAACTATAAAGGGTTCAGATAAAGCAGTTTTATACTTAAAAAAGGCAATATTAAAAGAGCAATTAAAAGAATATAAAGAAGCTTTAAGTTGTATAAAAAAAGCAAAAGAGCATACGTATAATTCAGATTTTATGTCTGATATCAATATAGAAAAAGAACGTATTAAGGGGAAAATGCCAAAGAAAAAGAAAGAAAAAACCATTAAAAAAGGTAAAAAAGAAAATGGAAAATAAAATGAAAATCACAGGAAAAGAAATTATTGCTTTAGGTTATAAATCTGCAAAATGGTTTCCAGAAGCTATTGAACATATCAATACAAATGAATTATCAAAAGAAGAAATGATAACTTATTTAGAAAAATTTAAAGTAGAAACTATAGATTTATTAGAAGAAATTGCTGATTTAAAAATCAATATAAAATCAGAAAATGAACTAGAAGATATTAATGTGGATGCTGTAATTACATCAATGCAAACCTTAATGAAAACACCGACAATTGTTGGTGGAGCAGTAATGCCAGATGCATGCCCAACAGGACCTGAAGGGGTAATTCCTGTTGGTGGAGTAGCTGTTGCAAAAAATGCCATTCATCCAGGAATGCATTCTGCAGATATTTGTTGTTCTGTGATGTTAACAGATTTTGGAAAAGCAAAATCTAAGGATGTTTTAGATGCAGCACATTCTATTACACATTTTGGTCCTGGAGGTAGAGATAGAAATTCGCAATTTCGTTTTCCTTCGGATTTGTTAGCAGAAATTGAAGCGAATCCTTTTTTAAACAATCAAAAATGTATTTCTGCTGCAAGATCACATCTTGGAACACAAGGAGATGGAAATCATTTTTTGTTTGTTGGTAAGTCTAAAAAAACAGGAAACACCATGTTAATTACACATCATGGTTCTAGAGGTTTTGGAGCTAATTTATATAGCAGAGGAATGAAAATTGCAGAACAATTTCGAAAAGAATTGTCTCCACAAACTTTAAAACAAAATGCGTGGATTCCTTTTGAAACAGAAGAAGGTAAAAATTACTGGGAAGCTTTGCAAATCATTAGAAAATGGACAAAGAAAAACCACGAAGTTTTACATGATGCTACCTTGCATAAATTAGGAATTCAGCAAGAAAACAGGTTTTGGAACGAACATAATTTTGTATTTAAAGATGGAGATTTGTTTTATCATGCAAAAGGAGCAACTCCTTTAGATGCCAAGTTTATGCCAGATATTACAGGGCCTAGATTAATACCTTTAAATATGGCTGAACCTGTTTTAATTGTAGAAGGTAAAACAACTGAAAATAATTTAGGTTTTGCACCTCATGGAGCAGGAAGAAATGTAAGTAGAACACAACACAGAAAAAGCAAAACAGGAACAGTAAAAGATATTTTTAAGGATGAAACCAAAGGTTTAGATATCCGATTTTTCTCGAATGAAATTGATATTACTGAATTACCATCAGCATATAAAAATGCTGAAACTGTTAGAAATCAAATGGAGGAATTTGGTTTGGGAGAAGTTATTGATGAGGTTATGCCTTATGGCTGTATTATGGCTGGTAATTGGCAAAAAAATGCACCTTGGAGAAATAAGAGAAGACAGGATAAAAGGAAATAGGTTTTAGTCATCAATAAAAAAACCACGCTTATGCGTGGTTTTTAATATATATATTGATTTTAGTTTTTTCCTTTTATTAAACTTAAAGCAACTGCAATAATACCTAGAGCTAAAACGATATAAGCATTCGTGTTGTCTTGTGCTTCAACTAAATCTAAATCTCCAATAGAAATTTGTGTTTCTGGCACTACCATTGTGTAAATTCCGTAGGCTAATAAAATTACTCCTATAACTAATAATACCGATTTTATTGTCTTGTTCATAATGTATTGGTTTAAAGATTTCAATACAAAACTAATATATAAACTTAGTTAAATGTAGCGCATTCGCAATAAAACTTAACTGATTTACCTATAAATCAAAACCAATATTAACGCCTAATTTCTTAGCTATTAACTTTGTAATTCTAGATTTTACTTCTGGTATTTTTACGCTTTCTAAAACCGTATTTGCAAAAGCAAACATCAATAATCCTTTACCTTCTTTTTGCGGAATTCCACGTTGTTGCATATAAAATAAGGCATCATCATCTAATTGACCAATAGTACAACCATGAGAACATTTTACATCATCAGCAAAAATTTCTAATTGTGGTTTTGCATTTATGGTAGCTTTATCATTTACTAAAACATTATTGTTTTGTTGATAAGCGTTTGTTTTCTGAGCTTCTTTATTTACAATTACTTTACCATTAAAAACACCTGTAGAACGCTCATCAAAAATACCTTTATAATCTTGGTGAGATTCGCAATTTGGCTCTATATGATGCACTAATGTATGATGATCTACATGTTGCTTACCTTCAATAATAGTAACACCTTTTAAAATAGAGTCTATATGTTCTCCATTTTGATAAAAGTTTAAATTGTTTCTGGTGATATTTCCTCCAAAAGAAAATGTATGCACAGAAGCTACACTATTCGATTTTTGATTTACATAAGTATTATCAACCAAAGAAGCGTTTATATCATCATTTTGAATTTTATAAATATCTACAGTAGCACTTTTATCAACAAAAACTTCTGTAACTACGTTAGATAAAACTGCGTTTGATGTTAAACTTTGATGACGTTCTATAATTTGAACATGTGCATTTTCTTCTACAACAATTAAATTTCTAGGTTGTACCATTGTAGAAATATCTGCACAGGTAGAAAAATTAATAATCTGTATTGGCTTTTGTACTTCTACATTTTTAGGAATATGTATATAAGCTCCTTCTTTTGCAAAAGCTGTGTTTAAAGACGTTAAATTGTCTTTTTGGGCTACTTTATTAAAATACTTGTCTATTACAGGTTTGTATTTCGATTTAGAAAAAGCTGCAGACATTAAGCAAACATCAATAGTATCGTGCGTAGTTTGTGATAAAAACGGGCTGTATTTACCATCAATAAAAACCACTTTATAACTATCTATATCATGTATAAAATACTTTTTTACATCTGCTAATTCTACTGTTGTACATTTATTAGGAAAAATACTGTAATCTTCTTTTAAAATTGAGTTTAAAGAAGTGTATTTCCAAGTTTCTAACTTTTTGGTTGGGAAACCTAATTTCTCGAAATTTTCTAAAGCTTCTGTTCTAATGTCATGCACATCTGTATTGATGTCTACTTCATTTTCAAAAGCTACATATGAAGAAAGTATCTTATCTTTTAATAATTCCATTGTTGTTCAAAGTTTTAAGTTTAAAATTCAAGATTGAGTAACTTTGAATTTAAAATTTTTGAATTTTGAATAAGAGTAAGCTATACTAACTCTTTCTTAATCCAGTCATAACCTTTAGCTTCTAGTTCTAAAGCTAAAGAAGCATCACCAGTTTTTACAATTTTACCATCGTGTAAAACGTGTACAAAATCTGGTACTATATAATCTAACAAACGTTGGTAATGTGTAATTACAATTACAGCATTGTCTTTAGATTTTAGCTTATTTACACCATTTGCTACAATACGCAAAGCATCGATATCTAAACCAGAATCTGTTTCATCTAAGATGGCCAATTTAGGCTCTAACATTGCCATTTGAAAGATTTCGTTACGTTTCTTTTCTCCACCTGAAAACCCTTCGTTTAAAGAACGCGATAAAAACTTTCTGTCTATTTCTAACAATTCAGATTTTTCACGAATTTTCTTTAACATGTCTTTAGCAGGCATGTCTTCTAAACCTTTTGCTTTTCTGGTTTCGTTTATGGCTGTTTTTATAAAGTTAGTTACAGAAACTCCAGGAATTTCTACTGGATATTGAAATGATAAAAACACACCATTATGTGCTCTTTCTTCAGGAGCTAATTCACTAATATCTTCGCCATCTAACTCTATAATTCCGTCAGTTACTTCATATTCTTCTTTTCCTGCAACAATGTTAGCTAACGTACTTTTACCAGCACCATTTGGCCCCATAATTGCGTGAACTTCACCAGCCTTTACTTCTAAATTCAATCCTTTTAAAATTGATTTTTCTTCTATTGAAGCGTGTAAATTGTTTATTTTTAACATGATAATTTTTATTTCCTACAACGTCTTTTTTGATATTGGAGGTATTTGCATTTTTATTTATTTAATACCTACAAGGTTCTTGAAACCTTGCAGGAAAATCCTATCTATCCTACAGAACCTTCTAAAGAAATTTCCAATAATTTTTGAGCTTCTACAGCAAATTCCATTGGTAATTTATTTAACACCTCTTTGCTAAATCCGTTTACAATTAAAGCGATTGCTTTTTCGGTATCAATTCCTCTTTGATTACAGTAAAATAATTGGTCTTCACCAATTTTACTTGTAGTAGCTTCGTGCTCTATTTGAGCGGATTTATTTTTAGCTTCTATGTACGGAAATGTATGTGCGCCACAAGCATTACCCATCAACAAAGAATCGCATTGAGAGAAATTACGAGCGTTTTCTGCTCTCGAATTTACTTGAACCAAACCTCTGTAAGAGTTTTGGGATTGACCTGCAGAAATACCTTTAGAAATAATGGTAGACTTGGTGTTTTTACCCAAGTGAATCATTTTAGTACCTGTATCTGCTTGTTGAAAGTGATTGGTTACTGCAATTGAGTAAAATTCGCCAACAGAATTGTTTCCTTTTAACACACAAGAAGGATATTTCCAAGTTACAGCAGAACCTGTTTCTACCTGTGTCCAAGAAATTTTTGCATTGGTTTCGCACAAACCTCTTTTGGTTACAAAGTTAAAAACGCCACCTTTTCCGTTTTCATCACCAGGAAACCAGTTTTGAACCGTAGAATATTTAATTTCTGCATCGTCCATTGCAATTAATTCTACAACAGCTGCATGCAATTGATTTTCATCTCTTTGTGGGGCAGTACATCCTTCTAAATAAGAAACGTAACTACCTTTATCTGCAACTACTAAAGTTCTTTCAAATTGCCCTGTTCCACCTTCGTTAATTCTAAAGTAGGTTGATAATTCCATTGGACATTTTACACCTTTTGGAATGTAACAAAAAGATCCATCAGAAAAAACAGCCGAATTTAAAGCAGCATAAAAATTGTCTGTTGTTGGTACAACTGTTCCTAAATATTTTTTTACCAATTCTGGATGTTCTTGAATGGCTTCTGAAATTGGCATAAAAATAATACCTTTTTCACCTAAGGTTTTCTTAAAAGTAGTGGCTACAGAAACAGAATCCATTACAATATCTACTGCAACATTGGCTAGTTTCTTTTGTTCATCAATAGAAATTCCTAATTTTTTAAAGGTTTCTAATAAATCTGGATCTACTTCGTCTAAAGAATTTAATTTTGGTTTCTTTTTTGGTGCAGAATAGTAAGCAATTTCTTGAAAATTTGGCTTTGGATATTTTACATTTGCCCAATCTGGCTCAGTCATTTTTTCCCAAACTCTAAAAGCTTCAAGTCTCCATTCCGTCATCCATTCTGGTTCGTTTTTCTTTTTAGAAATTGCACGAACAACATCTTCATTTAACCCTTTTGCAAAGGTTTCACTTTCTATATCTGTATAAAAACCATATTCATACTCTTTGGTTTTTAATTCTAATTCTAAATCGTCTTCTGTATACTTACTCATAATTTTTCTTTTTTATTCCTTCTCTTTTGAGAAGGTTAGGATGGGCTTTTATAGAGAAAAACTTTCTCCACAACCACAAGTTCTATTTGCATTTGGGTTGTTAAATACAAAGCCTTTTCCGTTTAAACCTCCAGAATATTCTAGAGTTGTGCCTACTAAGTATAAAAAACTTTTTTTGTCAACAATAAGTTTTACGTTATTTTCTTCAAAAATTTTATCGTTTTCTTGTTGGTTTCTATCAAAAGTTAAATCATAAGATAAACCTGAACAACCACCACTTTTAACGCCAACTCTTACAAAATCTTTTTTTGCGTCAAAACCATCGTCTGTCATTAACTCAATGACCTTCTTTTTTGCTGTGTCTGAAACTTTTATCATAATTTTAAATAGATTTAATCTAAATTGTCTACAAATATACGATTTAACAAATGTATTACACCACCTAAAGTTATTAGTAAGTTAAATATAGGTATTGATTTAACTGATTTAACATTACTTTTTAAGTTTCTCTGTTTTTTTTATCTTAAAAAATCAGGATTCGTTATAAAATCTGTATCTGTTAATGTTAGTAAAAAAGCTTTTAAATCTGCCTTATCTTCTGCGGATAAATTTACTCCACCTTGGTTTACTTTTTTCATTAAAGGATCTATAGTTGCTGAGGGTTGTAAACCTTCTGAATAATGATTAATTACTTCTTCTAAAGTAGTAAATCGACCATCGTGCATATAAGGTGCTGTAAATGTTAAGTTTCTGAGTGTAGGGGTTTTAAACTTTCCATTATCTGCAGGATCACCAGTAACAGCTCCTAAACCTAAATCAGAAAAAGTAGCATCTAAACCATTGTTATGAAACTGATTGTCTGTCCACAGTGGGTTATTATCACTTCCATGACAATGGAAACAATCTCCTCTAGCTTCGTCCATAAAAATAGTAAAACCATTTTGCTCTTGTGGCGTTAAAGTTGCTTTACCCAATAAATAAAGATCGAATTTTGAATGGGCAGAAATTAATGTTCTTTCGAACTGTGCCAATGCTTTTACCACCAATGTAGAATCTATATATGTTGTGCCAAATGCATTGTAAAATAAACCTGGATAACTGTCGTGATTGTTTAATCTTTTTGTTAAAATATCCCAATCTGCATTCATTTCTATTGGATTTGTAATTGGTTCAAAAGCTTGATTTTCTATACTGAATTCTTTACCATCCCAAGTAAATTTTTCATCAAAATTCCAAGCTAAATTTATTAGAGGCATAGAATTTCTATCACCAAAAAAACCATTTGCGCCTTCGCTAAATTGTGTGCTATGAGAAAATGCTTCTTGTGGTCTGTGGCAATGTGCACAAGACTGTGTTTTGTTGCCAGATAAAATGTTATCGTAAAATAATTTTTTACCTAAAGCAACACCTTCTTCTGTTAATGGATTATTTGTAGGAATTATTGGTGCTATTAATTTGTCTGCAAATAATTCAGGAATGTTTAATTGATAAGGAATTGGAACATACATATCTTCTTCTTTTGATGAACAACTCATCAGAAGTAAAAAGGATAAGATGTAAAACCAATTTTTATCCATACACTCAATTTAGATTTCTTCATAAAGTCTAAAAGACCAATGAAGTTTTACCAAATAATTTTTTTGTAACCAAAAGTTACTCAACAATAAGTAAAAAATACGTTTTTTTACCACGTTGTAAAAGCACATATTTATCTGCAATTAAATCATCTGTAGAAATTACAAAACTTTCGTTTACTTTTTCTTTATTCACAGAAATTGAATTTTCTTTTAAAGCTCTTCTGGCATCTCCATTCGATTTTAAAAAGTTTGTTTTTGCAGCTAAAGCTCCAATCATATCTAAACCTTCTGCAATATCTTCTGGAGTAACAGTTGCTTGCGGAACACCATCAAAAACATCTAAAAAGGTTTGCTCGTCTAAAGATTTTAAATCAGCAGCTGTAGATTTACCGAATAAAATATTAGAAGCTGCAATCGCTTTATCATATTCTTCTTTTCCGTGAACTAAAACAGTTACCTCTTCTCCTAAACGTTTTTGTAAAACTCTTGTATGTGGTGCTTCTTTGTGCTCATTAATTAAAGAATTAATGGTTTCTTTATCTAAAAAAGTAAAGATTTTAATGTACTTTTCAGCATCTTCATCAGAGGTATTTAACCAATATTGGTAAAATTTATAAGGTGATGTTCTTTTGGCATCTAACCAAACATTACCACCTTCTGATTTTCCGAATTTAGAACCATCAGATTTTGTAATTAAAGGACAAGTAATTGCGTAACCTTTTCCACCACCAATTCTACGAATCAATTCTGTTCCTGTAGTGATATTTCCCCATTGATCAGAACCACCCATTTGAATAGTTGTGGCATTTTCTCTGTACAGATGTAAAAAATCATAACCCTGTACCATTTGGTATGTAAATTCTGTAAAAGACATTCCGTCTTTAGATTCTGCACTAATTCTGTTTTTTACAGAATCTTTTGCCATCATATAATTTACAGTAATGTGTTTACCAACATCTCTAATAAATTCTAAGAAAGAAATGTCTTTCATCCAATCGTAATTGTTTACTAGAATTGCGGCATTTTTTTCATCCGAAGTAAAATCTAAGAAATGGCCAAGTTGTGCTTTTACACATTCTTGATTGTGTCTTAAAGTGTTTTCGTCTAACAAGTTACGTTCTGCAGATTTTCCTGAAGGATCTCCAATCATACCAGTTGCACCACCAACCAAAGCAATTGGTTTATGCCCACATCTTTGGTAATGAGCCAACAACATAATTGGTACTAAATTACCAATGTGTAAAGAATCTGCAGTAGGATCAAAACCTACATAAGCACTTCTCATTTCTTCTAAAAGATGCTCTTCTGTGCCAGGCATAGCATCGTTTAACATTCCTCTCCATTTTAATTCTTCAATAAAATTCTTCATTGTAACTTAGGTTGATTCTATTATAAATTTTGGTAATTATCTGCGCTTGTAGAAGTTTTTAATAGATATCTATAAGCTTGGTTTTACTTTAAATGTATATGATAAAATATACTGATTTTGGTTGCAAAGATAAACTTATCGAACAAAAAACCATAAATTCGCAGTATGATTTTAGTTACTGGAGGTACAGGTTTAGTGGGTTCGCATTTGTTGTATCATTTGTGTTTAGAGAACGATAAAATTAGAGCAATTTATAGAACAAAATCTACTTTAGAAAAGGTAAAAAAAGTATTTTCTTTTTATGCAAATACTGATTTTTTGTTTGATAAAATAGAATGGATTAAAGCAGATATTACAGATATACCTTCAATGATTCCTGCACTTGTAAACGTAAAAAAAGTGTATCATTGTGCTGCATTTATTTCTTTTAATTCTAAAGATTATAGAAAAATGCGAAAAGTAAATATTTACGGAACTGCAAATCTGGTGAATCTTTGCATTGATGCTAAAATTGATAAATTATGCTTTGTAAGTTCTATTGCAGCTGTTGGCGATTCTATAAATGGCAACTTAATTTCTGAAGAAAATGAATGGAATAAAGAGCTAGACAATAGTGGTTATTCTATTACAAAATTTGGTGCAGAAATGGAAGTTTGGAGGGCAAGCCAAGAAGATATTGAAGTAGTAATTGTAAACCCAGGCGTAATTTTAGGAAGTGGTTTTTGGGATTCTGGTTCAGGCAAATTATTTAGTAAAGTGTATAATGGATTTAAGTATTATACAGAAGGTGTAACAGGTTTTGTATCTGTGCAAGATGTTGTAAAACCAATGATACAATTGATGAATGCTAGTGTAAAAAACGAGCGTTTTATTTTAGTTTCAGAAAACAAAACCTACAAACAAATTTTTGATCTTATTGCAAATGCTTTTGGTAAAAAACGACCTTCTAAAAAAATAAAACCTTGGCAAACAGCTTTGTTTTGGAGAGTTGCTTGGTTGATCTCAAAATTTACGGGTAAAGCACCTTTACTGAGTAAATATTCTGCAAAATCTGCACATTCTGTTTCAGAATATTCATCAAAAAAAATAGAAACATTATTGGGTTATCAATTTGAATCTATAGAAAAATCAATTCAAAAGATCTGTAAAAATTATTCTATTAATTAGGATTTAAGCCTTTTAAAGAAGTATTATTTCTATCTATTTCTTTAATTTTTTGCTTTTTTATAGAATCTTCTATTTTCTTTAGATTTTTAACTTTTGCAATAGAATCTTTTCTAATAGAATCTCTAACTTCTTGAATTACTTTGTAATGAGAGGTTTGTTTTTCTAAGCTCTCTTTTGCGTCTTCAAAAATTTCTTTATACAAATCTATTTTAGACATGTAGTATAAATTACTTCTTTGGTAACGACTACTGTCTATCTTAAAACGATCATATACCAAAGGCATATAATTAATGTTTTTTTCTTGATTTTTGTTTTTAACGTATTTAGACGAAGTGGCAATCATCATTTCTTGTACTAAAAGACTCATGGTATCTTTTGGTATTAAATCTTTGGGTTTCTCGAAAATGGTATTACTTGTACAAGAAACTAAGAAAATAAAAGCAAAAAAGAAGAAACCTAGTTTTTTCATATTAACGATTAAATGTAAGTCTTTTTCCTTTTATTTCATCATTAAAAACACCTTCGTTATACATTAAATTTCCATTTACAAATGTGTGTGATATTGTTGATGAAAATGTAGTGCCTTCAAAAGGAGACCAGCCACATTTGTATAAAATATTGTCTTTAGAAACGGTTTGTGGTTTGTTTGTATCAATTAAAACTAAATCTGCATAAAAACCTTCTTTAACAAATCCTCTTTTTTCGATTTGGAATAATTTTGCAGGATTATGGCTCATCTTTTCAACGGCTTTTTCTATAGAAATAACGCCTTCTTTTACTTTTTCTAAAATCGCTGTAACTGCATGTTGTACTAAAGGCCCACCACTTGGCGCTTTTGTGTACACATTGTCTTTTTCTTCTAAAGTATGAGGTGCATGGTCTGTAGCTAAAACATCAATTCTATCATCTAACAATGCTTTCCATAAACCTTGTCTGTCTTTTTCTGATTTTACAGCAGGATTCCATTTTATATGTGTTCCTTTTTCTGCATAATCTTTATCAGAAAACCATAAGTGATGTATGCAAACTTCTGCTGTAATTTGTTTTTCTTCTAAAGGAATATCGTTTCTAAAAAGGTGAGTTTCTTTTTCTGTTGACAAATGAAAAATATGCAAACGTGCACCAGTTTTTTTTGCTAGCTCAATTGCTTTTGATGAAGATAAATAACAAGCTTCTTCGCTTCTAATTATTGGATGGTATTTTACAGGAATATCATCTCCATATTTCTCTTTATAGTCTTGTGTATTTTTTCTGATAGTTGCTTCGTCTTCACAGTGTACAGAAATAATCATTTTTGTTGATGAAAATATTTTTTCTAAAATTTCTTCATTATCAACTAACATATTTCCTGTAGATGAACCTAAGAACAATTTAATTCCGGCAACTTTTTTAGGATCTGTCTTTAATAATTCTTCTAAATTATCATTAGTACCACCAAACATAAAAGAATAATTTGCGTAAGAATCTTTAGCTGCAATTTTAAATTTATCCTCTAATAAATCTTGTGTTGTAGCTTGTGGTACTGTGTTTGGCATTTCTATAAAAGTGGTAATTCCGCCAGCAACAGCAGCTCTACTTTCTGTAGCAATATTTGCTTTATGTGTTAAACCAGGTTCTCTAAAATGCACTTGATCGTCTATAAAACCAGGAATTAAATATTTGCCTTCTGCATTTATAATTTCGGTATTTTCATCAACTTTAATTTCTGATGAAATTTCTTGAATTATTTCATTTTTAATAAAAACATCTGCTTTAAAAGTTTTGTTTTCATTAACAATTGTTGCGTTTTTAATTAGAAAAGAGCTCATAATTATTTTATTTTAAACCTTTTAATCTCATTCTGATAACCCCAAATAAAGCTTCGTAAACAATATTACCACTCATTTTAGAAGTTCCTAAATCTCTGTCTGTAAAAATTACGGAAACTTCTTTAATTTTAAATTTGTGTTTCCATGCTTTAAATTTCATTTCAATTTGAAAAGCATAACCCACAAATCTAATTTTATCGAGATTTATGGTTTCTAGTACTTTGCGTTTCCAACAAACAAATCCTGCTGTGGTATCAAACAAAGGAATTCGAGTAATAACACGAACATATCTTGAGGCAAAGTAAGAGAGTAATAAACGTTTTATATCCCAATTTACTACATTTACTTGGTTATTTACATATCTAGAACCCACAGAAACATCGTTGTTTTCTATAGCACATGCAGTATATAAACGAATTAAATCTTCTGGATTATGAGAAAAATCGGCATCCATTTCTATAATGTAATCGTACTTTTTTATTAAAGCCCATTTAAAACCGTGAATGTAAGCTGTACCCAAACCATTTTTTCCTTTCCTTTTTTCTATAAAAAGCTGATCAGGAAACTCTTGCATTAAGTTTTCTACAATTGTTGCAGTTCCATCTGGCGAGTTATCATCAACAATTAAAATATGAAATACTTTTTCTTGATTGAAAGTAGCTCTTATGATAGCCTCAATGTTTTCTTTTTCGTTGTAGGTTGGAATGATGACTAAAGCGTCTGACATAAATTAATTTTCATGTAGTAAGTAGGCAAATATACATTTTTTAATTACTAATTTTGCTTCTATAATTCATAAAGGAAAGTTAATTGCAAGCAATAGAAAATATAGAATATATAAATAATTGGATCACAATTCTTTTATTTTTTTTACTTGTAAGCGTTTTTCTATTAAAAATGCTTAATCCTAAAAGGGTAAAGCATAATTTTCTGGCGTTATTTAATCTAAGTTTAATAGATGATGATCAATACGATTCTATAAGTTTTTTTAACCCATTTCAAGTAATCATTTTTATATTTTCTGCTACAGTTTTATCAACTTTAACCTTAATTTTTAAAATTTATAAAGTGCCAGAAACAATAAACAGTTTTGCAAATTTTTCTACAATTTTTGGTTGTGTTTTGGTGTATTTATTGGTTAAGAGAGCTTTAGAATACTTATTATCAATACTTTTTTTGATTAAAAATGAAGTTGGTTTTTTTATGGTTTCTAAAATTAACTCTTTAAATAGTATTTCTTTTTTGCTATACATAGCCTTAATTTTATATCAATTTTCTAACATAAAACCTACCTATGTTTTTTATTTTACAGCTGTTTTATTTATGCTAAGATTCATCTTTTCAGGGATAAGAAATAAAAAGCTGATTTTTAACAAGTTGTTTTATTTTATTTTGTACATTTGCGCCTTCGAAATAGCACCGCTATTTGTACTTTTTAAATTGATGTTTTAAATACAAAATCGAAAGCATATGAAAGTGAAAACGATATTGGTTTCACAACCAGCACCAAAGACAGAAACATCTCCATATTTTGATTTGTCTGATAAGCAAAAAGTGAAAATAGATTTTAGATCTTTTATTCACGTAGAAGGGATTCCTGTAAAAGAAGTGAGAGCAGAAAAGTTAGATTTGCATAATTTTAGTGCAATTATTTTAACAAGTAGAAACGCTGTAGATCATTTTTTTAGAATTGCAGAAGAAATGCGCTTTAAAGTGCCAGATTCTATGAAGTATTTCTGCCAGTCAGAAGCTGTAGCATATTACTTACAAAAGTATGTGGTTTATAGAAAGCGTAAGATTTATGTTGGTAATAGAACGTTTCCAGAATTAACAAAATTGATTAAGAAACACAAAACAGAAAAGTTTTTATTACCTTCTTCAGATAAATTAAAACCATTAATTCCTGCAGAATTAGACAAATTAGGAATTACTTGGAAAAGAGTAGATTTATACAGAACTGTAGTAAGTGATTTGTCTGATTTAGAAAATGTATTTTACGATGTATTAGTTTTCTTTAGTCCTTCAGGAATTGAATCATTATTTCAAAACTTCCCGAATTTTAAACAAAACAATACTAGAATTGCTGCCTTTGGTAACTCTACTGTTAAAGCAGTTACAGATGCAGGTTTAAAGTGCGATATTGTTGCACCATCTCAAGAAACACCTTCTATGACTATGGCTTTAGATAAGTATATAAAAGAAGTAAATAAAAAATAAATACACTACATTTTAAGAATGTAATAAAAAAGCCGAACATTTATGTTCGGCTTTTTTATGCGTAAAAAGGTAATTTGTATTCTCTTAGAATTTTTTTCTCTTGAATTAAGGTGATTTTTTTAATATCTTAACCTCCCAACCAAAAATATTATGGAAAAGAAATTGATTACTTTCGGAGAAGTTATGATGCGTTTATCGCCACCAGGATACACAATGTTTTCTCAAGCAAGTTCTTTTGATCTTGTTTATGGAGGAGGAGAAGCCAATGTTGCAATTTCTTGTAGTTATTTAGGTATGAAAGCTGCTCATGTAACTCGTTTTCCAGACAATGCTCTTGGTAGAGCAGCAACTCAATTTTTAAGAAAACATTGGTTGGGTACTATAAATGTTATTTATGGCGATCATATGTTGGGCAAGTATTTTCTTCAAAAAGGAGCTGTGCATAGATCTAGCGAAGTTATTTATGAAAGAGAAGGTTCTGCATTTTCTTTAATAAAACCAGAAATGATTAATTGGGATGAGGTGCTTAAAGGCGCAGATTGGTTTCATTGGACAGGGATTACTCCTGCAATTTCTGAAGGTGCAGCTCAATGTTGTTTAGAAGCTATAAAAACCGCAAATAAATTGGGCGTTAAAGTTTCTGGTGATATTAATTCGCGTAAAAATATGTGGAAATATGGCAAAACCATGCAAGAAGTTATGCCAGATTTGGTTAAAAATACTGATATTGTAATAACAAGTAGTCGTGGAATTCAAGAAATGTTTGGTTTAGGAGACAAGTCATCTGGATTTAAAGCTGCAGCAAAAGAATTAATGGATGCTTTTCCAAGAATAGAAAAAGTGGTTGGTAAAACCAGAAAATCGATAAGTGCTTCTCATCAGCAAATTCAAGGAAAAATGTGGACAGGCAAAGAATATATAAAAGCCGATAAATTAGATATTACACATGTTATAGATCGTGTTGGAACTGGAGATGCTTTTGCTTCTGGAATTATTTATGGATTATTGCATTATAAAGATGATGATTTACAGGCCTTAAATTTTGCAACTGCAGCTTGCGCATTAAAACACACAGTGGTTGGCGATGTAAATATGGTTTCTTTAGATAATGTACTTAGTTTAATGGAAGGGAATACTTCTGGTAAAATAAAAAGATAATAAGAGTTTAGGCAAACAAAGTTGCAAAAGCTTCTTCAATTTTACCAACTAAAATTAATCTTATAGAATGATTTTTAGAGGATATTTTATTGTATTTCGAAGCAACAAAACTTTTGTAACCTAACTTTTCTGCTTCTAATATGCGTTGATCAATTTTTGATACAGGTCTAATTTCACCAGCCAAACCAACCTCTGCTGCAAAACAAACATTAGGGTTAATGGCAATATCTTGATTGGATGATAAAATGGCAGCAACCACAGCCAAATCAATAGCAGGATCATCAACATTAATTCCGCCAGTGATGTTTAAAAACACATCTTTTGCACCCAATTTAAATCCTGCTCTTTTTTCTAAAACCGCCAATAACATATTTAACCTTTTTAGATTGTAACCTGTTGTAGAACGTTGTGGAGTTCCGTAAACTGCTGTAGAAACCAAAGCTTGAATTTCAATCATTAAAGGTCGTATTCCTTCTAAAGTTGATGCAATTGCAGTTCCGCTTAAATCTGCATCTTTTTTAGAAATTAAAATTTCTGACGGATTAGAAATTTCGCGCAAACCATTAGACAACATTTCATAAATCCCTAATTCTGATGTAGAACCAAATCTGTTTTTCTGACTTCTTAAAATTCTATAGGTATGATTTCTATCGCCTTCAAATTGTAAAACCACATCAACCATATGTTCTAAAATTTTTGGCCCAGCAATGTTACCTTCTTTGTTGATATGACCTATCAACAACACAGGTGTTGCAGTTTCTTTGGCAAATTTTATCAATTCTGCACTCGTTTCTCGAATTTGAGAAATGCTTCCAGGAGAAGCTTCTATTGCATTTGTATGTAAAGTTTGAATAGAATCTATTACCAAAACTTCTGGCTCAGTTTCTTCGATATTTTTGAAAATTTGCTGTGTATTGGTTTCTGTTAAAATTAAACAATTGGAGTTTTGTGCATCCAAACGTTCTGCTCTCATTTTTATTTGAGATTGACTTTCTTCACCAGAAACATATAATACTTTTTGTGCAATATTTAAAGCAACTTGTAATAATAATGTCGATTTTCCAATACCAGGTTCACCACCTAAAAGAGTTACAGAACCTTTTACCAAACCACCACCTAAAACTGTGTCTAATTCGTTGTTTTTAGTGATTACTCGTTCTTCAGGATTTAGAACAATATCAGCAATTTTTAAAGGTTTGTTAACCGATTGTTTTGCTGTGGTAGATTGTTTCCAAACTCGTTTTTCTTCTTTCTGAATTACTTCTTCTACAATGGTATTCCACTCTTTACAAGCACCACATTGACCTACCCATTTTGCATGTTGAGTTCCACAGTTCTGACAGAAAAAAGTTGTTTTGGTTTTGGCCATTTTTATTAGAGTTGCAAAGTTTGATAGGCGTAAAGTTACAAAGTAAAGTTAGATTATAATTATCTATTTTTTACAACTTGCTATTCTAGAAATTTATTAAAGAAAGTTGACCTTTTCAGGTTTTTAAAACTTAAAAGGTGTTGCATATTGAAAAGTTTTTAGCTCTTAAATAAAAAAAAAGTTCTTCGGATTTTTTATAAGCTGGCAAATAGTTGCGTTAGCGATTGAACGACCTGTTTGAGCTCTTTTTATTTGATAAAATAAAAAAGCGAGTAGTGAAAGCGCGACCTTTAGGGAACGCCCAACTTATAGATAAAATTTTTAATAAAAATTACGCGAAGCTATTTGTTTTTATTTACAACAGGAAGTAGTGCAAATGCTAACCCTCCAAAAACGATAATCATGGCTGTTTGGGCTGTCCACATAATCCAACCAAAAGCGGTTGCAGGTTCTGTTGGAATATTAAACAAAGCTAAAGCTCCAGCCACAGCAATTGGGTATAAACCAATTCCGCCATTAGTAGCAGCAATAGAAAATCCACCAGCAATAAAGCCTATTAAAATTCCTCCAAAAGGAACGTTTAAACCTTCAATAGCAGGTATTGTTGCCCAAAACATGGCCACATACATTACCCAAATAAAAATAGTGTGAGCTATAAATGCCCACTTATTTTTCATTTTAAAAATGCTTGTAACTCCTTCAATTAAACCCGAAACAAAGGTTTTAATTTTTAATAAAAAACCAGATTCTGCCTTTTTTACAAATGATGAAAAAACAAAGAACCCAATAATTAAGATGATGAAACCAATGATAATTTTTGTAGGATCGAAGTTTTTAGTTAACAAGTTGTAAATAAAATCGAATTGAACAAAAAGCGTTATGGCAACAATAGAAAGCATCATAATTAAATCTGCCAATCGTTCTGCTACAATGGTTCCAAATCCTTTTTCGAAAGGAATGTTTTCGTAATTTGCCATTACTGTTGCTCTTGAAATTTCTCCAGCTCTTGGCAAAGCTAAATTAACCAAATAGCCCACTAAAACTGCTAAAACACTATTGGTAAATTTTGGTTTAAAGCCTAAAGGCTCTAGCATAAATTTCCATCTATAGGCTCTAGAAAGGTGACTTAAAATACCAAAAAATAACCCAAGAAATATCCATCCATAATTGGCTTCTTTAAAATATAGGCCTAATGTTTCAATTGAAATATCAGACAAAGAATACCAAACTAAAAAACCTCCCAAAGCGAGAGGTAGTATGGTTTTTAAAATTTTTTTGATGTCCAAAATTAAGTAAGTGTGTTGTCTTTTTCGTTAGGAAAAACGAGTTTTGGTTTAAACGTTTTGGCTTGTTCTAGTTCCATAAAAGCATACACAATTAGAATTAAAACATCACCTACAGCAACTAATCTAGAAGCTGCACCATTTAAGGTGATTTCTCCACTTTTTCGTGGGCCAGGAATTGCATAAGTTTCTAAACGGTTTCCGTTATTATTATTAACAATCTGCACACGTTCTCCTTCTATAATACCTGCAGCATCCATTAAATCTTCATCAATGGTAATGCTTCCTATATAATTTAAATCTGCACCTGTAACTTTTACACGGTGGATTTTAGATTTTACTACTTGTACTAACATGTTGCAAAAATAAGCTTTTTTTGGTTAATTGTTTTTTAAACGAATGTTATCAATCAATCTAATATCACCTGCAAAAACTGCGATAAACGCTCTGTATTTTTTGCCAGATTCTTTGTTTTTTATAGTTTTTAACGTTTTTTCTTCAGCAATGGTAAAATACTCTAAATCTAACAAAGGATGATTTTTAAAAAGATGTTCTACCCATTCAGAAATAGTAGAAGCATTTTCTGTGCCAAATTTTTTTCTAGCTTGTTTTAGTGTTTTATAAATAAAAGGAGCAGCTTCTCTGTGTGCTTTAGATAATCTGGCATTTCTAGAACTCATTGCTAAACCATCTTTTTCTCTAAAAATTTCACAGCCTTTTATTTTAACATGAATTCTGTTTTTTTTCACCATTTTTTTGATGATTTGTAGCTGTTGAAAGTCTTTTTTACCAAAATAAGCTTTGTCTGGCTCTACAATTTCGAAGAAGGTTTTTACAATAGTTCCTACACCATCAAAATGTCCATCTCTAAATTTACCTTCCATTTCGTGCTCTAATCCGTCGAAATCGAATTTTTGAGAAATAATATTTTTGTTGTAAATTTCTTCTACAGTTGGATGAAAAAGAACATCGCAAGAAACACCCAATAAAAGATTCATGTCGTTGTCTAATGTTTTAGGGTATTTTGCTAAATCTTCTTTATTATCGAATTGTGTAGGGTTAACAAAAATGCTAACCACAACAAGGTCGTTTTTTTCTTTAGCTTTTTTTATTAATGATAAATGCCCTTGGTGTAAAGCGCCCATTGTAGGTACAAAACCAATGGTTTTATTTTGAGCTTTTAACTTTGATAAATAAACTTTTAGCGCCTGCTTTTCTTTAAAAACGTTCATTCTAATTAGGATATAAAGTATGCAAACTTACCATTTTAACACCATATTTGCATAATAATTTGTATTTTTGCAACCTTATAAAAGAGTTTGATTTTAATGAAGGACAAGAGAATTTTATTTGTATCGTCTGAAGTTGTTCCGTATTTACCCGAAACAGAACTGTCTTCAACGGCTTTTAGCTCAGCTAAAAACGCACATTCTAAGGGTGTACAAACCCGTATATTTATGCCAAGGTATGGAGTAATAAACGAAAGAAGACATCAGTTGCACGAAGTAATTCGTTTATCTGGTATGAATTTGGTTGTGAATGATTTAGATATGCCGTTAATTATTAAAGTTGCTTCTATTCCAAAAGAAAGAATGCAGGTTTATTTTATTGACAACGAAGAGTATTTTAAAAGAAAAGCGGTATTTACAGATGAAGATGATCAACTTTTTTCTGATAATGACGAAAGAGCAATTTTCTTTGCAAAAGGTGTTGTAGAAACGGTAAAGAAATTAAATTGGGCTCCAGATATTATCCATATTCATGGATGGATGGCATCTTTATTACCTCTTTATTTAAGAGAGTTTTACAAAGAAGAGCCTTTATTTACAGAAAGCAAAATAGTTACCTCTTTATATAATAGTGGTTTTGAAGGAACTTTAAACTCAGGATTATCGGACAAAGTAAAATTTGATTTAGATGAATCTGATAAAATTGAAACATTACAAACACCAAATCATATAAATATTTTAAAAAGCGCCATCGAAAATTCTGATGCAATTATTCACGGAAGTGAAAGTATTGATGACGAATTAGTTTCTTTTATCGAAGAGAAAGAAAAGGCTGTTTTAGAATATCAATCAGAGAACATTAAAGAATCTTATTTAAATTTTTATACTGATATTTTATCAGTTAGTTAATTGTTTTTAAAGTGAGAAAAATTATAAGAAGAAGTGTTTTAGTAAGCATATTAGTGTGCTTATCAGTTGCTATTATATCCTGCGAAGAAGATTTTACAAACATAAATTCTAACGTACTTAGCAATACCAAATTTAACACAAATGCTGTTACAGTAGATATTGTTGCAGAAAACAGTGATTTAGAAAAAATACAATCAGATAATATTTCTCGTCAACTTGGGCAATATTTATTAGGCGTTTATGCAAGTTCAGATTACGAAAAGTTAGAAGCTTCTATTGTTTCTCAAATACAAATACCAACAGGTTTACAAGTAATAGACGATGATAATATTTATGGTGCAGATACTACTGTAGTTACAAAAATAGATACAGTATTTTTAAAAATCCCTTATCAAGTTGTTTTAAATTCAGACAATACTGGTTACGATTTAGACTCAATTATTGGCAATCAAACAGAAGCGTTTACCTTAAATGTTTATCGATCAAATACCTATTTAAACTTATACAATCCTCTAGATCCAACAAAGATTAATAGTTTTTATTCTAATGATGATTTCGAAAAAACAGGTACAGCATTAAATAGCGAAATAAATTATCAATTTAAACCAAATTACGAAACTGTAGATGGAGAGTTAGTACCTGTAGATACAATGTTTGTGGTTAAAAGAAGATTGTTTAATGATGATGTTGCTACACAAGATACAATTAAGGTTTATAGTTCTACAACCAGTACTTTGCCAGTGCCTTTTGCAAGAGTTCCCTTAGATGAAGAAAAGATTAAAGAATTATTTTTAGATAAATACGAAACAGGAGAATTCGATTCTCAAGAAGCATTTAACGATTATTTTAGAGGTTTAATTTTAGAAGCAACAGGCAACGAAGGTTCTTTAATTTCTTTTAACTTTAATAATACAGCAACTAGTTTAAACCCTTCTTTAGAGATTTATTATACAAATACAGTTTTAAAAGCAGGCAATACAATTTTAGATACAATTACTAATAATAATAGTTTTCCATTATCTGGTTTTAGAGTAAATACCTTTAAAATGGAAGAAAAAACATATCCTGTAAACGACGAAATTAAAATACAAGGTGCTGCTGGTAGCGAAGCAAATATTACATTATTTAATGAGGCAAAGGTTAATGAATTAAAAGAAAATAATTGGTTAATAAACGATGCTTCTTTAACTTTTTATATTAACCAATCTGCAGATACATTGAATGTTCCAGAAAGATTATATTTATATAAGACGTATAATGGCGCAACAAGTACTACTTTTAGCCAGATTAAAGATGCAACTAGCGAAGCTTCTTTTGGAGGTATTGAAGGAGAGCTAGAAAGAGATGCAAATGGAAAAGTAGAAAAGTATACGTTTAGAATAACAGATTATGTTTCTGATATTTTAAACGATGAAATAGCTTATTCTGCTAATTTAAGATTAAAGGTTTATAATCCTACAGATTTACCAACAACAACTACAGATACTATTTTTAGAAATTTTAGTTGGAATCCTAAGGCGGTTACTCTTTTTAATAATACCACAGTAGACGAAGCTAAAAAAGCAGTATTAAAAATATCGTACACAGAAAAACAATAATCAACTAACCCCTAAAACATTTATGTATGTGTGGAATATCAGCTTACATAGGTTATAGAGAAGCCTATCCAATAGTAATTAATGGTTTAAAAAGACTAGAGTATAGAGGTTATGATAGCGCAGGTGTCATGGTTTACGATAATGGAACGATGCATTTATCTAAAACAAAAGGAAAGGTTTCTGATTTAGAAGAAATTGTTGGTAAAGATGATGAAAGAAAAAAAGGAACTATTGGTATGGGCCATACAAGATGGGCCACACATGGAATACCAAATGATGTAAACTCTCACCCACATTTATCAAAATCAGAAAATTTAGTTATTGTTCACAATGGAATTATCGAAAATTACGATACCATTAAAAAAGAATTAATCTCTAGAGGATATTCTTTTAAAAGTGATACAGATACCGAAGTTTTATTAAATTTAATAGAAGAAGTAAAAATAACAGAAGGTTGTAAATTAGGTAAAGCTGTGCAACTAGCGTTAACAAATGTAGTTGGTGCTTATGCAATTACCGTTTTTGATAAAACCAATCCTGATGAAATAATTGTAGCGCGTTTAGGAAGCCCAATAGCAATTGGTGTTGGCAAAGATAAAAAAGAGTTTTTTGTTGCGTCAGATGCATCACCTTTTGTAGAATATACCAAAAATGCCATTTATTTAGAAGACGAAGAAATGGCTATTATTAAACTTGGTAAACAAGTTAAAATACATAAAATTAACGACGACTCTCAGGTAGAACCGAACATTCAAGAACTTCAAATGAGTTTAGACCAAATTGAAAAAGGAGGTTATGACCATTTTATGTTAAAAGAAATTCACGAACAACCAAAAGCAATAACCGATACTTTTAGAGGTAGAATGTTAGCAGATAAAAATATGATCAAGATGTCTAGTGTAGACTTAAATCTTGATAAATTTTTAAATGCCAACAGAATTATTATTGTGGCTTGTGGTACTTCTTGGCATGCAGGTTTAGTAGCAGAATATCTTTTTGAAGATATGGCTAGAATTCCTGTAGAGGTAGAATATGCATCAGAATTTAGATATAGAAACCCAATAATTACAGATAAAGATGTGGTAATTGCCATTTCGCAATCGGGTGAAACTGCAGATACGCTTGCTGCTATTAAATTGGCAAAATCTAAAGGCGCTTTTGTGTATGGTGTGTGTAATGTTGTGGGGTCTTCTATTGCAAGAGAAACACATTCTGGAGCTTACACTCACGCAGGACCAGAAATAGGTGTAGCATCTACCAAAGCATTTACAACACAAATTACAGTGTTAACTTTAATAGCTTTAAAATTAGGACAAGCAAATGGTTCTTTATCGGAAGAAGATTTTAAAGGTTATATTCAAAAAATGTACCTTATTCCGAATCAAGTAGAAGAACTTTTAAAAATCGATGATCATGTTAAAAGTATAGCTGCTGTTTATAAAGATGCCAAAAATTGTTTGTATTTAGGTAGAGGCTTTAACTTTCCGGTTGCTTTAGAAGGGGCATTAAAATTAAAAGAAATTTCATACATCCATGCAGAAGGATATCCAGCTGCAGAAATGAAACATGGTCCTATTGCTTTGATTGATGAAAATATGCCAATTTTTGTAATTGCAACCAATAAAGGGCATTACGAAAAAGTGGTAAGTAATATTCAAGAAATTAAATCTAGAGCAGGTAAAATTATAGCAATTGTTACAGAAGGAGATACCCAAGTAAAAGAAATTGCAGATCATATTATAGAAATACCAGATACAGAAGAAGCTTTAACGCCTTTGCTAACTACAATACCTTTACAGTTATTATCTTATCATATTGCTGTAATGTTAGATAAAAATGTAGATCAACCTAGAAATTTAGCAAAATCGGTTACAGTAGAGTAATTTTTATTCAATTTATATCATAATAAAAGCCAACTGATAAGTTGGCTTTTTTATTTTCATTAATCTTTATATTCTTAATTGCTCTTTTAATTTACTATATAAGACGGATATTTATGAGTAAATATTAACTAACTAATTGATTTTATTTAAAATAAGTATCTGTTAAACAAAACATTACAAGTAATTAATTTTTTTAAAAAAAATTAAAATTTTTAAATAAATTTAGAATATTATTTTATTTTGCACAAAATAGATAAAGTAAATTTTAAAAAGCTTATTTTATTCAACTATCCCCAATTATGAATTATACACAAATAGGTCTTTTATTTGTACAAGCCAGTTTAATAGCATTTGTAATTCTATTATTTTTTAGATTACGTAAAAGGCTAGGAATTGGAATTTTATTTGCCTGTTTAGGTTTATTACAATTCTTGCAAGTATTTTTATCGAGTACTTTATACGTTTCTATTACAGACAACTTAATTATTTCTCCAGGATCTACCGTTTTTTTTACAGCTACGCTCTTTGCTCTATTGATTATTTATATAAAAGATGATGCAACAGAAACAAAAAAAATAATTTATGCTTTAGTAATTGTAAATGTTTTAATTTCTATTTATTTACAAATTTTTGGATTAAGCCTTAAAGACGCTACAGATAACCCATTAAACCTTACTACCACTTTTTTTGATACTAGTGCTTGGGCGTTGTTTATTGGCACAGTATTGTTGTTTTTAGATTCATTATTAATCATCATAATTTTCGAGTTTATAGCTAAAAAAATAAGGCCTTTATTCTTTCAGGTATTTTTAACCATGCTCTTGGTTGTTAGTTTCGATAGCATTTGTTTTTCATTTGCTGTCTTTTGGAGTTCAGAAAAATTGAACTCTATTTTAGTATCAGGATTAATCTCTAAGGCATTTTTTGTAGTCTTTTACACTACCCTTTTTTATATCTATTTGCGTTATTTAGATTTACAATCATCACCAATAAAAGGGGTAAAAATAAAAGATGTTTTTCAGCCATTAAGCTATAAACAAAAATACGAAACTGCAACAGTTGGTATTAAAAAGGCAGAAGAAATGTATCGATTATTGGCTGCCAATTCTAATGATATTATTTGTTTGCAAAGGGCTGATTATTCATTTAAATACATAAGTCCGTCGTTAAAAAAAATATTAGGTTATGATGATTCTTATTTTACAGATAAAACATTTTTTGATATCATTCATCCAAAAGATTATCATAATTTTAAAACAGTTAAAGATCAGATATTACTTGAAATAAAAGAAAACACAACACCTTATACTTATCGATTTTTACATAAAGAAGGCCATTACGTTTGGTTAGAGTTTTTATCATCTCCTGTTTATAAAAACGATGAGTTAAACTATTTTGTTACTTCAGCAAGAGATGTTACTCAGAGAGTTATTGATAAAAAGAAAATAGAAGATTCTTTAAAACTTATAGCAGAAAAAGAATATTCTTTAAACGAGGCCAGTAAATTGGCTAAAATAGGTTATTGGGAATATATTACTGAAACAAATGATTACTCTTGGTCAGAATACATTCATCATATTTATGGTTCTAATCCAAAAGGGCCAACACCAAATTTAGAAGAAATTGTAAGTAAACTAGATAAAAAAACTCAAGAAAAATTAAAAGAATTAAATCTAGGCCTTAGCACAAAAGGAGAGGGGTATGATATGGAGTTTAGCTTGGTAAATTTAAGAAATAAAACAATTTGGATACGTAATGTTGTTCAGCCCATTTTTAATATCGATAATAAAATTATTGGTAGAAGAGGGGTACTACAAGATATTACTGATAAAAAACAGACTGAACTTAAGTTAAAAGAAAGCGAAGAAAAATTTTACAACATATTTAAAAGTAGTCCTAATTTAATAGTACTTACACGTTTAAGCGACTATAAAATAACAGATGCTAACGAGATTGCATTAAAGGCAACAGGTTACACTTCTCAAGAGCTTACAAGCTTTAAAATTAGCCCTAAAGACATTTGGAAATCACCAAATGAACGAAAAAAATACTTCGACAGATTAGAAGAAAATGGGCAAATTAGCAATTTCGTAAGTGAGTATATTACTAAATCTGGCGACGTAAGAATCTGGAAATCTTCATCACAAATTATTAATATTAGTAATGAAAAATATGCTTTAAGCATTATAGAAGATGTCACAGAAATAAAAGAAGCACAATACGAATTAGAAGAAAAAAATGAATTTATTACTGCAATGACCGAAAACCTACCTGCAGGAATCATTGCATGCAATTCAGAAGGTAAATTAGTTTTATTTAATAAAAAAGCAAAAGATTGGCATGGTATAGACGTAATGAATACGCCACAAGAAAATTGGGCATCATATTATGGTTTGTACGAATCTGATGGCAAAAGCATGTTAAAAACAGAAGAAATACCTTTGGTACGTGCTTTTAATGGAGAGAAAATTTTTAATAGAGAAATTGTAATAAAAAGTAAAAATCAAGAACCAAGAATAGTCGTTTGTAATGGAGTTTCTTTTTCAGATGCAAAAGGTAAAATATTAGGAGCTTTAGTGGTGATGAGCGATGTTACTAAACAAAAACTTATAGAGAATAATTTAAAACAAAGCGAAGCCGAAACTAAAAAAGCATTAAAAGAAATAGAAAGAAGTGAATTTCTTTCAAATGAATCTGGAAGACTAGCAAAAGTTGGGGCCTGGGAACTAAAATTACCTTCGCAAGAAATACGTTGGTCTGATGAGGTTTTTGCAATTCACGGACTTCCTGTGGGTAAAGTTCCTCCATTAGAAGAATGTGTAGCTTTTTATATTGATGGTTCTGATGTTAGATTAGCCAAAGCAATTGAAGAAAGTATAGAACAAAAGAAAAAATTTGACCTAGTTTTAAGGTTTAAAAATAAAAAAAATCAGTTGCTATGGGTACATACCATTGGATATCCAAGAATTAATGACGAAGGAGAAATAACAAGTTTAATAGGTGTTTTTCAAGATATAACAGAACAAAAAAATAGACAAATTAAGCTAGATGAACAAAATGAAAAACTAAATAATTTAAATAGGGTTTTAAATGAAGCACAAGCATTAGCACATCTAGGTAATTGGGAATATATAGCAGCAACAGATCAGGTAAATTGGTCTAAGGAATTGTATAATATTTTTGAATTGCCAATTGAATCTGGAGCACCAGACTTTGCTGAACAAAAAACATTGTATACAGAAGAGAGCTTTTTAAAAATGGAAGAAGCTGTTGCCAATTGTTTAAAAGATGAAAAACCATATAAATTAGAATTAGACGTTTTTACAACAAAAGGTACTTTAAAACACATCATATCTAGAGGTAAGGCAATAAAGGATGAAAACAACAATATAATTGGTTGTTATGGTACAGCTCAAGATGTAACAGAACAAAAGCAAATTAGAGATAATATTGCCAAAGCAGAAAAAATGTATCGATTATTAACAGATAATTCTAACGATCTTATTTGTCTGCATAAATTAGATAGTACATTTAAATACATTAGTCCGTCCATAAAAAACATTTTGGGTTATGAAGAACCAGAACTTATAGAAACGCCTGGTTTTAGCATAATTCATAAAGATGATGTTCAGCATTTTAGAACATCTATAGAAAACAGAGTTCTTAAAAAAACACCAAACGACACTTTTTTTTGTAGAGCAATACATAAAAGAGGGCATAGTATTTGGATAGAATGTTCTATATCTGTTATTTATTTAGATAATAAAATAGACTTTATTTTAACCTCTTCTAGAGACGTTACAGAAAAAATATTTACACAACAAAAAATTGAAAGATATCAAGAGTCTCTTCAAAAATTAACTACAGAAATTACGCTATTAGAAGAAAAACAAAAGAAAGAAATAGCATCGAATATACACGACCATTTAAGTCAATCTTTAGTTATTTCTAATATGAGAATTAAAGAGTTAAGAAAAAAACCAGAGTTAAAATTAATAGATAACGATTTAGAGTTTATCTATGAACACATATCAGATGCTTTAGACAATAGTCGTAATATAACCTCAGAGCTTTCGCCACCAATATTATATCAATTGGGTATTGTAGAAGCACTTTATTGGTTGTTAGAAAGTATAGAAACAAAACATAAAATAAAAGGGCAAATAAACGAGAATATAGATCAAATAATACTTGATGAGGTAAAATCTATATTGTTATACAGAAGTGTACAAGAATTGCTAAATAACATTATAAAATATGCGCAAGCAACTGAGATAACTATAGATCTTAATAAAAATGAATCTGGTGTAGATATTATAATAAAAGATAATGGTGTTGGTTTTAATACAGATAAATTAAACAATTATTATGCTACAGAAAAAGTTGTAAACGAAAATGGATCTGGCTTTGGTTTATTTACAGTTCAAGAACGAATTAAAAATATAAAAGGAAAGTTTGAAATTACGTCTATAATTAATAAAGGTACAACTGTTAATATTTTTATACCAATAGAAGAATCATAACAATTACATAACAAAACATTTAAAATCCTTTTTTATTTTTAACTTTTTTTAAAATTTGATAAGAAGTAAGCAGCTTGCTTATGGTGTATACTTGGCATATTTTTTACTTTAGTGTAAGTAAACTATCAAAAAAATATTTTGGACTCTAAACTAAATAATTTATTAATTGTAGAAGACAATTCTTTTATTAAGAAAGAGATTTTTAATGCTACTAAAGAGTTTAGTAGTATTGGAGAAATCCAATTATCAGAAACACTACAAAAAGCAATTTCCTTCATTACTAATACTAAATTTGAAATTATTATTCTAGATTTAAAATTACCTGACGGAAATGGAGTAGAGCTATTAAAATTTCTTAAAGAGAAACATATAAAAGCAAAAGTTTTTATATTTTCTATGAGTACAGAGTTAAAAAATATTTGTTTAAAATACGGTGCTTTTGCTTTTTTTGATAAAGCAAATGACTTTGATAAACTTTTAGAAAGTATCAAATAAAAGAAGAAAAACGCTTCGATTTTAGGCAGCAGAAAATTAAGCAGATTGCGTATTAAAATATGTCTGTAATCTACTTAAATTCACATATTATTATTTTCGTAACAATACCCATAATTTACTTTGAAATCAAAACTTAAAAACTTATTAATTGTAGAAGACAATACTCTTATTGGTAAAAGTATTGTTGATGCAACTGAACAAATTATAGGTAGAGAAAACCTTCATTTAACTACGTGTTTAAAAGAAGCAATTACTTTAGTTAATGAAACAGATTTTAATTTAATTATACTCGATTTAAGTTTGCCAGATGGTAATGGATTAGAGTTGTTAAAAATACTTAAAGATAAAAAATCTAATAATAAAGTATTGGTCTTTTCTACAAACACTCACCTAAAAGGAGTTTGCTTAAAATATGGCGCTTATGCGTTTTTTGATAAAGCAAACGACTTTGACAATTTAATAGAAACCATAAGAACAGAAAATTAATTTGTACCTCAAATTAATTGGTTTTCACAATCACTTTTTTTTTCAATACCCTAACTTTTAGAGGTTAAACTTTTATGCATAAAAAAAAGCTAAACTAATGGGGGATTGTCTAGCTTTTTGGAATATAAGTATTAGGGGATACTCAATGTAACACTATAAACATATTTAAGAATTGGTAATTGCTAAATAGGGAATTTTCTTATTTTTAATAGTTTTCATAATTAGGGGTTTAGGAATACTTAGGGGTATTTTCTAAATAAATTTATGATAAGGGGTTTAATCTTTAAAAAAAGATAACTATTAAAATGAGTATTCTTAAATCTATTGTACAGTGTTACGTTTACAGTTTTATTTATTGGATAAAAGTTTCAACAAAAAAAACGATACTTGTAATAAAAAAAATAAGACTAAATGTAGCGATAATAGAGTCGATTCTATTAATAGGGGTCTGTAGGTTGTTCTGTGTCTTTTTCATGGGGGATGAATTTAAAGTTAAAATGTTACCTTAGTTATTAAGGACTTACACTTCAAATATAATTTTTAAATAGACACTACTAAATAGGTAATTTTCTTATTTTTTAACGAAATGTTAAAAAAATCTTTTTAATTAAAAAAAAGGATAAAAAAAGAAAAAAGCTAAACGTTGGGGGATTATGTTTAGCTTTTTGCATATAGTGGGAAAAAATATGTAACGATATTGATACCACAAATATATTTGCAACGTTAAAGTTAGCCAATAGGTAAATTCCCTATTTATAGATTTTAATTAAAAAATAGAATTTATTATTGGCTAACTTGGTAGTATTTATCTTACCTCAAAAGTAATAGGGATACTAAAACTTACACTAACAGGCATACCTCTTTGTTTACCAGGTATCATTTTAGGTAAAGATTCTATAATTTCTGTTACCTCTTTTTCTAAAACAGGATGTGGTCCTCTAGTTTTTACATTGATAATTTTACCAGTTTTACCAATTGTAAAAAGAACATATAAACGTTTTTTACCCTTACTTAAACCTAATTCTGTAGCTAAGTTTACATCGAATTTTTTACTAAAATGCTTTGTAACTCCTTTTGTAAAACATTTTTTTAATTTGTCATTATTTCCTTTACAGCCAGGGTAAACAGGTACATCTTCTATAAGCATAAAAGGGATATCTTCGATAACCTCTTCAGCTTCATGAACCTCTTCTATGTCTTCTGTGTTTACAACTACAGATTCATTTTCGTCAGTTTCTGTAGTTTCAATAATAGTTTCTTCAATTTTAACATCATCTTCTACAATTTTAATTACCTCTACAACCTTAGGAATGTTTTTTGGTGGTGGTGTAGGTTTGGTAATCTGTACAATTGGGATGTCTTCTTTCATTTCTTCAACCATTACCACATGGCCTAATTCATCATAATTTCTCTCATAAGTTTTATGCTCCATAAAAGCATAAATGATAAATAATGAAAGTACAATTCCTATTTGGAAGAAAATTTTACTAAAATTTTCTAGCTCTTTACGTGGGTTTTTTTTGATTTCCATCTTAAACCTTTTTTAATTTATTATATTTTAAATGTCAGAAATTATCAAATTCTCAGTTATTTGATTTCTGATTATAAAATTATAAATAAAAAGGGGGTTAAAATATGATTTACATCATACTTTTGTCGTGCACTTTGGTGTGGTCTCCATTGTTCCAAAGTGTAAGAATATCTGTAGCTACAGCAGCTCCACTACCAGCAGCAATTGCAAATTGGCTTCTATGCCCAGCAATTGTACCACAGCAATACAATCCTTTTTTTATAAGGTGATCATCATTTTTTAATTGAATTCTGTCTTTTGCAGCATTGGCTTTGTTATGAGGAATAATAAAATCATCCAAACCATTAATAGTAAATGGTTTAGAATAATTTAATGCCAAAACCGCAATTTTAGCTTTATAAGTATTTTTATTTGTAGTAATTATATAGGTCTCATTATTATCATCAACAGAAATTACTTTTTCATTTTCTATTTGATGAATTTGAGGATATAAATTGGTTAATTGTTGTTTGCCATCATTCAAAATATCTTTTCCTAATGTTTTAGGCGATAAACCCAAAACATTATTAAAAAGCGCATTCTCTAAATGCGATGTTCTTTGATGCATAATAATACCAATGTTTTTATCAGCAGTATAAGGCCTGTCTTTAGCAGAACCTAAAAGTAAAGCGCATTGCATACCAGAAACGCCTCCACCAATAATTAAACAATCTAAAATCATTTTTAAACAAATAACATTTTAATATTTTGTGCAAATAGTTTTACAGAAATGGCCAGTAATATTACTCCAAAAACTTTTCTAATTATTTGAATACCAGCTGCACCTATAATACGCTCTATTTTACTAGACGTTTTTAATACAATATAAAGAAAAAATATGTTTAAAACTACAGCTACAATAATATTTTCTATGGCAAATTCTGCTCTTAAAGATAATAATGTTGTTAAACTACCTGGCCCAGCTATTAAAGGAAAGGCCAATGGAAAAACGGTTGCTGTTACAGAAGGATTACTGTCATCATCTTTATATAAAGTAATACCCAAAACCATTTCTAGTGCTATAAAAAATAGTACAAAAGCACCAGCAACTGCAAAAGAGTTTACATCTATGCCTATTAAACCTAATAAGCTTTGGCCCACAAAAAGAAAAACAATCATAATAAAACCAGCTATTAATGATGCTTTTTCAGATTGAATATGCCCTACCTTTTTTCGTAAATCTATGATTATTGGAATGTTTCCAATAATATCTATTACCGCAAATAATACCATAAAAGCAGTAATAATTTCTTTAAACTTGAAAGCCATTTTATTTTTAAATTTTTTGCAAAACTAGTTAACTAAATTTTATTAAATCATAATAAAACAGAAAAAAATATACTTATTTTTGCGAATATGTTTCAACTAGGAAAAACCATTGTTTCTGAAGACATTATTGAAAAAGATTTTGTCTGTAATTTGTCTGCATGTAAAGGTGCTTGCTGTATAGATGGCGAGGCTGGTGCACCTTTAGAAAAGGAAGAAACCAAAATTTTGGAAGAAATTTATCCGAAAGTAAAACCTTTTTTAAGAAAAGAAGGTATAGAAGCCATAGAAAAATATGGCACCTGGACAACCAGTGAATGGGATGAATTAGAAACACCTTTAATTAATGGTGCAGATTGTGCTTATGTTATTTTTGATGAAAAAAATACGGCACTTTGCGCTATTGAAGAAGCTTATAATCAAGGAGAAGTAGCTTGGAAAAAGCCAGTTTCTTGTCATTTATACCCAGTAAGAGTTAAAGATTATAGCGAGTTTGCTGCTGTAAATTATCATAAATGGGAAATTTGTGATGATGCTTGTACTTTAGGAAAAGAGCTACAAATACCAATTTATAAATTTGTAAAACAGGCTTTAATTAGAAAATTTGGTCAAAATTGGTACGATGAATTAGAAAAAGTGGCAGAAAAACATTTAAAATAATGGTTTATAACCATTCTTACTTTTTTAAGAAAATTCTTTGTTTTAAACTAAAGGGATTTGTAAAACTACTTTAGTACCCATAACATTTTTATCCTTATCTATTAAATCTTCGTAAATAATAGCGTAATCGTTTTGTAGATTTTTTACAAAATTTGCTAATCGATCTTTGGTTAAATTTATACCAATCGATTTTCTGTTGATCGATTTTTCTGCTTTTATTTTGGCAGATGCTTTACGCCCAATTCCATTGTCTTCTATAATAATTTGTATATAGTTTGCTTCTTGCTTTAAAATGGAAACAGTAATTTTTTTATCGTTTTTTTTAGAGGATAATCCATGCCAAAGAGAATTTTCTAAAAAAGGTTGTAAAACTAAAGGCGGAACTTTTATGGCTGTTAAATTAATTTTTTCATCAACAATAATATTAAAGTCAATTTCATTAGAAAAACGAATATTTTCTATGGTCATATACAAATCCATTGTTTCTAATTCTTCTTGTAAGGTTACTTCTTTGGTGTTAGAAGCTTCTAAAATTTTACGAATAAGTTTAGAAAATTTATTTAAATAATAGGCCGCAATTTTTGGCTCTTGATTAATGATATAAAGCTTAATTGAGTTTAAGGCATTGAATATAAAATGCGGATTCATCTGACTTAATAAACTGGTTAACTTTAACTCATTAATTTGTTTTTGATACAAAGCTTGCACTTCTGCAATTTTATGGCTTTCTACTTTTTCTGATAATTTTTCGTTTAATTGGTCTTTTAACAAATCGTTTTTTCTTAATTCAGAAATTAATAATGCATTGTAACCATCTCTTTCTTTTCTGTAATTATGGTATTTATAAGCTAAACCAATAGATAAGGTTATGGCTTCTAAAAAGACGCCAATTTTAAAAAAACCAATAGGATCTATGTTTGTAAAAGGATAATTTTTTACAAAAGACAAACACAGTGCAAGTACAGAAAACCCTAAAAAGAATACCAAACCAATTACAAAGAATTTATTGATTTTGTCTTTAAATTGATAAATGGCTTTTATAAAAAATGAAATTATAATTAAGGTAATTGGTGTGTAAACAAATAGAAAAAAACGGGTTATGTATTGTTGATTAAAAAAGAAATAATCAACAATAAAAAACAAGGTGCAAAATACAGAAGCTACTATTATATAGAGCATAATTTGCACAGTCAGTTGTATATTTTTTTCTTTTAAATTTAAAAAATGAATAGAAAACCAACTGTAAAGAATCCAATAATAAATCTGAATAATCCAATTAAAAGTATCAAAAAAGCTTTGGAATTTTTCTGATAAATAATTAGAAGTACTATTATCAGTTTTAGGAATTAAATACAGAGTTACCAGCAATAAATAAGATGCATAAATTGCAAAGCTCTTATCTTTTGTAAAAAAATAAGAGGTTGTATGGTAGGCAATCAAAATAAAAAGCATCCCTTGTAACCAAGAGGAAAAATCTTGAAAAACGAAACTCATACTCTATTAAATTATCGGAATTTTTAAAGCAACTTTTGTTCCTTTTGGGTTTTTGTGTTCATCAACCAAATCATCAAAAACAAGGCTAAATGGATTCTGAAAATCTTTGATAAAATTTTGCAAGCGTTCTTTGGTTAAATCAATTCCTATCGATTTTCTATTGATTACTTTTTCCGATTTTATTTTGGCTGATGCAATTCTTCCAATTCCATTATCTTCGATATCAATTTGAATAAAGCCTTCAGAAGGTTTAAAAACCGATAAAATAATTTTTTTATCTCCTTTTTTAGACGATAATCCGTGCCAAAGTGCATTTTCTAAAAAAGGCTGTAACACTAAAGGAGGAACTTTAATATTTGTTAAATCTAAATTTTCATCAACATTAATAGCATAATCAATTTCGTTAGAAAAACGAATGTTTTCGATGTTCATATACAAATCCATTGTTTCTAATTCTTCTTGTAAAGAAACTTCTTTTAAGGTAGATGATTCTAGTATTTTACGAACCAGTTTAGAGAATTTATTTAGGTAATGTACTGCGTTTTTTTGTTCGTTATTTATAATATAATGCTTAATAGAATTTAAGGCATTAAATATAAAATGAGGATTCATTTGTGTACGTAAAACATCTTGTTCTAAAGTTAAAATTCTTTTTTGATTTTTTAACAAACGTTGTCTGTATAAGAAATAGAGAAGACTAATTAAAGAGATAAAACTACCCAGAACAATAATCCAAACATTTCTATTTTTAACCAATTGCAATTGTGCAATTTCGTTTTGTTTGGCAAGATTTTTAATTTCGTTATTTTGTCTTTCGCTATCGTATTTTATAATTAAATCGTTAACGTATTGAATGGTTCTTTCGTTAGAAATTTTCTTTTCAAATTCATCAGAAAGTTTATAGAATTTTAAAGCAGTTTGGTAGTCTTTTTTACTTTCGTATAATTCTGAAAGATGGCTGTAAGCATAAGACATAGAAGAAGGTAGGTTATATTCTTTAGCAATTTTTAAACCTATATTTAGGTTTTTTTCTGCCTTAGAATATAACCCTAATTTAGATTGAGCCCATCCTAAATTTAAATATTCGTAAGATAAATACTTCTTGTTTCCTAACTTTTCTGCGGTTACTAAATTTACTTTTAATAAGGCTATGGCTTTGTTTGGGTTGCCTTGTTTTATGTACATATTTGCAATGCTACTTTTACAAATAATTTGCCCAAAAGTGTTGTTAATTTTATTGTTTATTTCTAAAGATTTTTCAAAATAGGTTAAGGCTTCGTCTGTTTTACCTTGTGCATCTTTAGCATAACCAATATTTTGATAATTGATGGCCAAACCCAATTGGTTATCTATACTTCTTTCTATTTCTTGAGACCTTTTAAAACGTTCAATAGCCAAATCGTACTGCTTTAAAAGCAGGTAAATATTACCCATACTATTTAAAGAAACTGCAATGCTTCTTCTTAAACCAAGATTTGGTTCTGCAACAGTTTCTGCTAGTTTTAAAGCCTCATGATTGTAATCTAAAGCAGTTCTATTGGCGTCCATTTTTCTATAATCTACGCCCAACATATTTAAGCTAAATACTTCAAACTCGATACTTTTTGCTCTTTGCGCAGTTTCTAAGGCAAATTTGTGCGTGGCAACTGCTTTGGGGTATAAAGAATAGTTTCTGTATTGTATGCCTAATAAATTTTCTACATAAGCTTTACCATCTAAATAATTCGATTTTTCGAAAGTATCTGCTAATAATTTTAGTTTTGTAGTGTCTCTTCTAAAAGGTCTTAAATACAAATTAATACCCTTGTAAGTTTTTGGCCTTGTTTTTAAAATACGATCTATTTGCGTATTAAAATCTACCTTTTGTTTTTGCGAAAAAGTAGTATTAAAAAAAGAACATAACAGAAAAAATAGGAGTATTCTAGCCATAATAAACGTGCTTATAATTTTTCTAAAAACTCAGATTTTCTTTGTCTAGAAACTGGTATTTTAGCATTGTTTTCTAAAACGATATAACCATCAGATTTTAAAAACTCTTTAATTTTATTTAGATTAATAATGTAAGAATTGTGAATTCTAAAAAAATGATCAGAAGGTAATAATTCATTAATTTCTTTTAGCTTTTTGGTTACTACAATTTTTTTGTTTTCTGATAAATGTAGAGTAGAATAATTACCATCAGATTCTACATAATAAATATCTTTTGGTTCTAAAAACACCAATTTACCATCAGTATTTATGGTTATTTTTTTACGATGTAATTTGTTGTTAAATTTTAGTAGCATATCTTCGAACTTATCTGCACTAAAGTTTTTAGAATTGTGCTTTTTAATTTTAACAATTGTATCAGCCAAATCGTCTGTATCTATTGGTTTTAATAAATAATCGATGGCTTCTTTTTTTAAAGCTGTTATGGCATATTCGTTATAAGCTGTGGTAATAACTATGGCAAAATCTTTATGATCTAGTTTTTCTAAAAACTGAAAACCATCCATAGTTGGCATTTCAATATCTAAAAAAAGGCAATCGATTTTAGAGCTTTTTAAATAGGGGATTGCTTTTTCTGGTTCTGTAAAAGTAGCCACAACTTCTAGGTCGTTACTAAAGTTGCATAACTCCCAACTTAGACCTTGTATTGCTTTTGGTTCATCGTCTATAATTACAGCTTTTATCATGGTAGTCAATTTTCTCAAAGTTAAAATATATTTCTTAATTAAGTTTTACAACTGTGCAAATGGCTAGAATTTGAATGTATTTCGTCTGTTTTTGCTGATAATTGGTGAATTCAACTCATTATTTATCAAATAACTAACTATACAAAAAATGAAGCAGTTTATACATCTTTCCTTTTTTTAAGGTGATAGAAAAGGAATATTTGTATCACGATAAAAAAATCAATCAAAATTTAAATTGATTATGAAAAATTTTAAGAAATTATTATTCAGTTTTTTATTTTTTGCGCTTACATTTTCTGCAAATGCACAACTTTGGAAAAAATTAAAAAACAAAGCACAACAAAAATTAGAAAATAAAATTGAAAAAGAAGCCGATAAAAAAGTAGACAGTTTACTCTATGGTAAAAAGAAAACTGAAAAACCAGCCACTATCGATAATCAACAAAAATCTTATGGTTCTGCTTCTATAAATCATTCTATCCTTTATGGTAATTTTAGTGTAAACGATTTAAGTAAAACTAAAGTAAATAAAGAAGGTAAAAAAGTTACCATAAAAGGATCTTGGAGAACCTCTGATGCAGATGTTTTTGATGGCTATATTTTAACGATTAATAACCTAGAAAATATAGCTGATTTAAGTAATAAAACTTTTAGAATTCCTGAAGAAGCTACTTTAAAATTAGCGTATAATGCTTTGGTAAAAGGAGAATATATCTATAAAAGAGGGCAAGAACATGCACCTCAAAATTTCGAATTAATTTCTGGTACTGCTACAATAACGTTTCATAAAGATAAAAATGTTAGCCTCAATTTTTCTGGGGATGTAAAATTAGATAACCATAAAGACAATGAAGATTTTGTAAATAATACACCTGCTGTTATAAATGGTATGATTAATACAAACGAACCAGAATTTATAATTACTAAAGTAATTGCAAATGCTTCTGGAAATAAGGCTAATACAGAACTATCAGAAAGTGATAAAGTGTTTCTAAAAGAAAAATTATCGCCAACAGTAAATATACCCAGTTCTTTTAGTTTTAATAAAAGTATAAAAGTAGAAATGACAGATAGTAGAGGAGAAAAAATGCCAATGGAGTTTCTTTTAGGCAACTATCCAGACATTTATGGAATTTCTGTAAGTGCTAAAGAAATGCAAGGTCAGGGAGCTGTTACTATGGTGATGACACCAAAATCTTCTACAGCTTTTATGGATGTTGCTGGTATGAAAATGAAAAGATCTACTTCTATTGCACAAATAGAAAGTCAGTATAACATGACCAATAAACTGCCAGAAAATGCAGATTTTGAGTATAAAAAAACAGGCAATACCAAAACTATTTTGGGGTACAATTGCCAAGAATATAAAGTAACTTACAATTACACAAACGCTACAGGGTCTGCAAGTTTTTGGGTTGCTAAAGATTTTCCGATTCAAAATATAGAAATGCCAATGTTGGGTATGAAAATGAATAATCCTTATTTAGAAGGTTTTGTTTTAGAGTTAAATTCTAATCACCAAGGACAAAATTTTAATATCAAAGTCATTGAATTTTCTAATAAAAATCTGCTCATAAATTCCTCAGAATATAAAACAATGGGATTCTAAAAACTAAAAACTATGAAAACAAAAATTACTTTACTACTTGTTCTTTTTATATCAATAGTATGTGTAAGAGCACAAGAATTTACCATTAATGGTGTAAATTATAAAGTTATTGATGATGTTAATCTTATTGTAGAAGTTGATGGAAACTCGTGTATTGCAGGCAATTTTAGTTTGCCTGAAAAGGTTGAAAATAATGCAAAAGAATATGCTGTAACTAAAATTTCATCTGGTGCATTTAACAATTGTACAGAAATAACTAAAATAACAATTCCAGAATCTATTACAGTTATAGAACAAAGTGCTTTTTGGGGATGTACTTCTTTAGTAGAAGTTGTTTTACCATCTACAATTAATACTATTAACAATAGTACTTTTAGAGGTTGTACTAATTTGTCTGTAATAAATTTGCCAAATACAATTACTCAAATAGGAAGTAATGTTTTTCAAGATTGTTCTAGTCTTACAAGTATAACATTACCAGATAGTATAGAAATATTAAAAAATAATTTATTTTTTAATAGCGGATTAACAAATATAATTTTACCCAGTTCTGCTAGAATTATTCAAAACGATGTATTTAATAGTTGTTCAAACTTATCGAGCATTACAATACCAAATAGTGTATATTTTATTGGAGATGATGCGTTTAGAAGTTGTACAAGTTTAAAAAATATAATTTTACCAGATTCCTTAGAAAAAATAAATGAAAGTAGTTTTGAAGCAAGTGGTTTAACAAGTATTTCAATACCCAATAAGGTAGAAGAAATAGAACTATTAGCCTTTAGAGATTGCTTTGATTTAACCAATGTTGTTATGGGCAACTCAATTACAACTATCGGATCTAGTGTTTTTCAAAGATGTCAAAAATTAACAAATGTAACTTTATCAAATAGTTTAACAGCTATTTCTCATAGAGCTTTTGATCAATGTTTTAAGTTAGAAACGATTACAATTCCAGAAAGTGTAACCTCAATTTTTGATTATGCTTTTTACAAATGCTATAAACTTAAAAATGTAAAAATTCCAAATGCAGTTACTAAAATTAGTCAATATGCATTTGATAATTGCTTAGTTTTAAATGAAATTGAAATACCAAGTTCTGTAACAGAAATAGATAAAAATGCATTTTCTAATTCAGGGTTAACAGATGTTACTGTAAATTGGATTACTCCATTAACCATTACAGCAAGTGTTTTTAGTAATGTTATATTGGCAAATGCAAATTTACATGTGCCTGCAAATACCTTTGCAGCTTATAAAGCAAAAGATGTTTGGAAAGATTTTGGTAATGTGTTAGAAGAGAATTCAACAAGCAATTACACAACAATTCCAGATGCAGAATTTGAGCAATACCTAGTACAAAACAATATCGATTCTGAAGGTACAATTGATGGACAAGTATTAACTGCAGATATATCAAGTGTAACTCAAATAGATGTTAGTCAGCAAAATATTTCAGATTTAACAGGTATTCAGAACTTTACTTCTTTAACCTATTTAAATGCTTACGATAATAATATTTCTAGTGTTGATGTATCTAATAATATTCTTTTAGAACAACTTTATTTAGGTAACAATCAGTTATCGTCAATAGACATTACAAATAATACAAAACTTCTAGAATTTAGTATTTCTGAAAATAATCTAACAACGTTAGATGTTTCAAAAAACACAGCATTAACAAATTTATATGTAGCTTTAAACCAATTAACAAGTTTAGATGTCTCTAATAATATTAAATTAATTGATGTAAGATGTGAAGGAAATGCAATTGATAGTTTAGATATAGCTGCATTATCTGACTTAGAAACACTTTGGATTTTTACTAATAATTTTACACAAATAGATGTTTCAAAAAATACAAAACTTAAAAACTTTATTGCTTATCAAAATAATTTAACAAGCTTAGATTTATCTAAAAATGAAAATCTAGAAGTTGTTAGGTGTTATTCAAATCAATTAACATCTTTAAACATCAAGAATAATAATAATGCAAAAATCATTGATTTTGAAGCGCAACAAAACCCTAATTTATTGTGTGTTAAGGTAGATGATGCTAATGCTAGCACAAACAATAATAATTGGATAAAAGACCCAAATAGCAACTATTTAGAAAATTGTGGAGAAGGTACTTTTATACCAGATGTTAATTTTGAAACTTATATAGAATCTCTAGGACTAGGAAATACAATTATCGGAGATGGTTATGTAGAAACTTCAAAAATTGCTGCCTTAACAACTTTAGATGTTCGCAATAAAAATATTTTAGACCTTACAGGTATAGAAGATTTTGTGGCTTTAAAAGAGTTAGATGCCAGCGATAATAATATATCAACCTTAGATTTAACAAAGAATGTAGATTTAGAAATTTTAAATTTATTTTCTAATGCAATCAGTAATATCGATTTATTAAATAATAGAAAGCTAAAAGAATTACACTTAGGTGCTAATCAATTGACAAATCTCGATGTTTCAATGCTGCCAGAACTTACTAAATTATGGTGTTTTAACAATCAATTATCAACCTTAGATTTAAGTAAAAATCCAAAATTAGAAGTGTTAAATTGTAGTACAAATCAAATAGAAAATTTAAATGTATATTCTAATCCGTTATTAACTAGTATCGATGTTTTTTCTAATAAATTAAAATACTTCGATATTCAGTATAATAAAAATTTAACTCAATTAAGTATTTCTGATAATGAATTAACAAGCTTAAATTTAAAAAATGATTATACTTCTAAAATAGGCTTGTTCACTTCTTTAAATAATCCAAATTTATCTTGCATTAAAGTAGATGATGTTACTTGGGCTACAGATAATTTAACAAATATAGATAATACAAGTTCTTTTAGTCTAGACTGTATGCCTTTTAATGACGATTGTGCTAATGCAATTCCATTAACCTTTGGGCAACAAACTCCAGGAGATGTAAATAGCGGAACTTCTAATAACAACCCAAGTTGTGCAGTAGGTACAGTTTTAGCAGACGTTTGGTTTTCTGTAATTGTGCCACAAACAGGAGAGTTTAGTATAGAAGGTACAGGTTTTGGAGGTCAGTTAAAATTTGCAGTGTATCAAACATGTTCAAGTTTAGCGCCAATTGCTTGCGGAACATCAATTTCATTAAAAAACTTAACTGTTGGTACTCAATTTTATTTAAAAGTTTGGCTAGAAGCTTCATCAAACAAAAGCTCAGTAAATCAGAACAATTCAGGAACGTTTACCTTAACTGCAAGTGAATCTAGTGTTTTATCTGTAGATCAGTTTATAGAAAATAAAACAGCACTTTATATATATCCAAATCCAGCAGAAACCAATATTTCAGTACAGTTATCAAATAATTTATCCCTAGAAAAAGTAGATATTTACAGTGTTTTAGGCGATAAAATTATCAGCAAAAACGGTTTTAATAAATCACAATTAGATATAAATGTTTCTAATTTATCAACAGGAATTTACATTATAAGAGCAAAATCAGAAAAAGGAATATCATCCAAAAAATTAATTATTAAATAAATATGTTATGAAAACAAGAATCCAAAACAAACAACAAATTAAAAGCTTAGTATTTGCAACAATTTTAAGTACTCTTATTTTATTCTCATCATGCAGTTCTAATGAAACTGATTTAGATGAAAGCGGAAATTTATCTGAAATTGTAATGCAAGATTTTAAAGAAGATATAGAGAACCTTTCAGTGCCAGAAAGTTTATCAAATTCCAATAATCAATATGCAATAGAAGCCAGTACTCAGTTCGAAACCTTAAGACAATTAAGTTCTACATTTTCGCAATTATTTACAATACCAGCAAATGCTATTTCTAGCAAATCTAGCACTAAAGTTGCATCGAAATCTAGTTCAATAGCAAATTCACAAACCTATACTTGGTCTTCTGGAGATACAAGTGTAGAGTATACTATTACAGAAGAATCAGACAGATATTCTTTTGCCTATTATATAATATCACCAGATTTAACAGGTAAATTAATGGATGGTTACCAATTAATGGATGGTAGTTATGCAGAAGTAAACATGTATTATGATGATATTGTAATATCAACCATAAAATGGTGGGTAAATAACAACGATATTAAAATTGAATTAGATACTGATGGTTACAAATTAGTATTAGAATCGAACGCAGTAGATTACTCTGGTAATTTAAAAGTGTATTATTCTAATGAATTAACTGCTTTATATCAATGGAATTCAGATGGTTCTGGTTCTTACACAAATTACGATACAGAAGAAAGCTATAGTTGGTAATGTAAAGAATAATTATAACGTAAAATCGCAATTGATAGATAGGGTTTTTATAGCCTAATTGTGTGGCAGCATCAAATTTGTTTTTGATGCTGTTTTTTGTGTTTACCAATTTCATTTATCATTTGTTGTTTTTGCAATTGTTTTCTTTTTTCAATTTGTTTTTGAAATTTTAGATTATCGGTTACAAGATAAAAACAATATGTAATTGCTATATACATAATAATCAGTAAATAAAAGTCTTTCAATAGCACAGTATTGGCTATAATTTTATGAATAAATTTAATAATACCTATTAGAAAAAAAACGATTAAAAATGATGCAAAACCGAAATCACCAATTCTAAATAGGTTGTGTAATTTGATGTTAAAATTCTTTTCTGGCAGAATTTTAACTAAATTAAAGATGCTACTAGAAAAGGATAAAACCCCAAAGATTAAATGAATTTTTAAATCTAAATTACGAATTACATTTCTTGCATATAAATTATATTCAGACAACAAAGCAAACAGATTTAAGGTAAATAAAGCTGCAGAGATTATCATAAAAGAAATTCTTGTTTTCTTTTTCATTTTTTAAAAATAATTAAATAAAAAGAGTTAATCAAATTTTGGCACGTTATTTGGTTTAACAAAAACTTAACATTTTAAAACTTTCTAATTATGAAAAACGTAAAAAAACTACCAACCAAACAATTAGAAAAGTTCTCAACCATTTTTACCCAGTTAGGACTAGTATTAGTGCTTTTTATTGTCTACCTAACATTAGAGCACAAAACCGAGCAAAAAGCTGTAGTGTCCCAAGAGTTCCATCAGCCAGAAACAGTGTACCTTAATCCAGATGAAGTCCCCGTTTTTAAACGAGAACCCAAAAATGAACCAAAAATTAAAGTAGATCAGAAATCTGTTTTTCTAGAGGATGAACCTATTGAAAAAGGAGATAATGATATTATTACTGAAACGATTGTTAATCTTGAACCTACAAAAGAAGAAACTGTAGAATTAAATGAAGGAGATATTGTAGAAGTTGATTTGCCACCAACAATTATAGAAGATGTTCCTTACGATTTTGTACAAAACGCCCCCGTTTTTAAAGGCTGTGAAGGCTTGTCAAAAGAAGAAAATAGAATTTGTTTTGATAAAAAAATGAAAAAATTTGTACAACGTAATTTCGATGTTGGTTTAGCAAATGATTTAGGCCTAAATTCTGGTAAATACAGAATTAGTACACAATTTATTATTGATGATAAAGGGAATGTAGTTGATATTAAAATTAGAGCTCCACACACTAAATTAAAGTTAGAAACAAAGGAGTTAATTCAAAAATTACCAAAATTTTTACCAGGCATGCAACAAAACAGAGCCGTAAAAGTCAAGTATAATCTACCAATTTCTTTTATAATAGAGTAAAAATTAGTACATTTAAAAAAATAAACCCAACTGTATAGTTGGGTTTTTATATTTACTACATTTGTAAAACTAAATTAACCTAATTTTTTGAAATGGAATACTTTGCACACGAAACGGCTGTTGTAGATAACAATTGTAAAATAGGAAAAGGAACTAAAATTTGGCATTTTAGTCATATTATGTCTAATAGTAAAATTGGCGAAAACTGTAACTTAGGTCAAAATATTGTGGTATCTCCTCATGTAGTTTTAGGTAGAAATGTAAAAGTGCAAAATAATGTGTCTATTTACTCTGGTGTTACTTGCGAAGATGATGTTTTTTTAGGACCATCTATGGTTTTTACAAATGTAATAAACCCTAGAAGTGCCATTAACAGAAAAAATAGATATTTAAAAACAATTGTAAAAAAAGGTGCAAGTATTGGCGCAAATGCAACAATTATCTGTGGCAATACTATAGGCGAATATGCTTTTATTGGAGCAGGAACTGTAGTTACTAAAGAAGTTTTACCATACGCTTTAGTAGTTGGTAATCCATCAAAACAAATTGGCTGGGTTAGCGAATATGGCCACACATTAAATTTTGATGAAGATGGTTTTGCAACATGTAAAGAAAGTAAAGAAGTTTATGGTTTAAAAGATGGTAGGGTTTTTAAATTTTAAACCTATTAAAAGAGCGCCAATATTTATCCTTATAGATTTCGTAATTTATTTCTATTTCATTTTCATATTTAGAGATTATATTATCTGCAGTTTTAGAAGGTTTTCTAAATTCTTTGCAAGCAAAATATAAATCTCTAACATTATCAGCTGTTTCCCTACCAACACTTAAATAACCATCAAAGTCTTTTAATTCAGAGTTTATTTCGTTTTCAATTTTATCTAAAAGATTATATGTTTTTTCATTCGGAAAACCATTTTTATCTCCATTATATTTAATTTCGAACTTTAAAATCCAGGGATGAGATGCTTTTGAATCCCATTTTAATAAATCAGTATTAAAAATTCCTATTAATTTTTTACCATTTTTTAGAGTAGCTTCTATACTTGAATAAGAGTCATTTTCTGTATTTCTTCTTTTCCCTTCGTATTTTTCTATGAATTCTTTCTCTCGCCAAATAATAAAGGTTTTTAGTTTAGAAATAGGGATTAATTCTTTTTCTGCTTCGCTTTTTTTCTTAAAACTAATAGCATCAATCAGTGTTAAAGAATTTAATTCTCCTAAAAAATTATCAATAAATATATAGCTGCCATTTATAATATCTGATTGATTGTCTTCATTATAACTATCGTGAATTATAGTGATGTCAATTTCATCAGGATACTCTTCTAAATCATTTGAATAAAAAAATAAATTTTCGCTTGAAAAAGTATAACCAGCCATACTTATACCTACATTTTCTAAATCATTTTCTGGTTTATGTGCTGTAAATTTCCAATTATTTAGTTTTGGTGCCGATCTTATTAATTCTTCAATTAAATAAAATTTTTCAACACTTCCATCCGCAGTTAAAATTAATTCTGCTGTATTTTCATTTAACATTCCTGTTAAGTACCAAATATCATTTTTTAATTGATCTAGTTTTGGTCTCAATTTATTGAAGAAGCTATTTGTAATAGTTTTGCTGTTATTTGTTTTTACAGCAGAATAAAAGTTATTTTCATTCAATAAAAACCAATCCCAAAAATCTTGGTAATTTGAGATTGGTTTTAGATTTTCTGTTTCTTTTTTATTAAATAGCTTTTTCAAAAAACTCATAAATTATAAACTTTCAGTTTCTGCAGAAGTCAAGTGGTTTTAAGGTGCAGGATTTGGTATTAATTTATGAATAGCTTCTATCTCTTCTAAAATTTCTTCAGATAAATCGATATTTATAGAATTAATGTTTTCTTTTAACTGGCTAATTTTGGTAGCACCAATAATATTTGCAGTTACAAATGGCAATTGATTTATATATGCCAAAGACATTTCTGCTAAAGTTAATCCGTGTTTTTTAGCCAATTCTTCGTATTTTAAAACAGCAGATTCTACCAAATCTGTTTGATATCTTAAAATATAATTTGGAAATAAAATTCCTCTTGCATCAGCAGGTTTTTTTCCTCTTAAATATTTACCAGTTAAAACACCTTGTGCTAAAGGAGAGTATGCTAATAAACCAATGTTTTCTCTTAAAGAAACTTCGCTCATACCAACTTCATAACCTCTATGCACCAAAGAATACGAATTCTGAATGGTTACAGGTCTTGGTAAATTATTACTTTCAGAAGTTTGTAAGTATTTCATTGTTCCCCAAGGCGTTTCATTAGACAAGCCAATGTGTTTTAGTTTCCCTTGTTTTATAAAACCTTGTAAAGTTTCTAAAATTTCTAAATGGTTTTCTGCTTCTTTTGCAGAGGTTTTATATGGGTAATCTCTAACTCCAAAAGTATTTACACCTCTTGTTGGCCAGTGCAATTGATATAAGTCTAAATAATCTGTTTGTAGCCTTTTTAAACTGCCATCAATAGCGTCTATTAAAGCTTCTTTTGCAAAACCATTTTCTCTAATATGAGCAGTATAAGGCCCAGCACCAGCAATTTTACTTGCTAAAACTACTTTATCTCTATTGCCTGTTTTTTTAAACCAATTTCCAATAATTTTTTCTGTAGCACCATAAGTTTCTGGTCTTGCAGGTACAGCATATAATTCTGCAGTATCAAAAAAATTAACACCTTGTTCTAAGGCGTAATCCATCTGTTCAAAACCTTCTTCTTGTGTGTTTTGTTTACCCCAAGTCATGGTTCCTAAGCAAATTTTAGAAACTTTAATATCGGTATTTGGTAATGTTGTGTATTTCATTATTAAATATTTATTCGTGCCTTTTTTATAAATTATAAACGAAGTAGCTAAATTATAACTTAATGTATGATAAAACAATAAGCGTGTAATTTTTAAAAAATTACACGCTTAAATTTATAAACAAAAAACGTACTAAACGTTTACTTTAAAATCGCTTCTATACCAGGTAAAGATTTACCTTCTAACATTTCTAACATTGCTCCACCACCAGTAGAAACATAGCTTACTTTATCTGCAAAACCAAATTGTTTAACAGCAGCAACAGAATCTCCACCACCAACTAAAGAAAATGCTCCATTTTGGGTAGATTTATCAATAGAATGTCCAAGAGCAATAGTACCTTTTGCAAAAGATTCCATTTCAAAAACACCTAAAGGTCCATTCCATAAAATAGTTTTCGATTTGTTCACTACTTCATCAAAAATGGCTAAAGATTTTGGTCCAGCATCTAAACCTTGCCATCCATCAGGAATTTCTGTTACATCTAAAACTTGCGTATTTGCAGTATTGCTAAAATCATCAGCAGCAATTACATCAACAGGAATATGTACTTGTACACCTTTTTCTTTGGCTTGTTTTAAAATATCTAGCGCTAATTCCATTTTATCATCTTCACAAATAGAATCACCTACAGAACCACCTTGTGCTTTTACAAAAGTAAACGTCATACCACCACCAATAATTAAGTGATCTACTTTGTCTAAAATATTTTCGATTACTGTAATTTTAGAAGATACTTTTGCACCACCTAAAATTGCTAAAACTGGTTTTTCAGAGTTGTTTAAAACCTTATCTATACTTTCAATTTCTCTTGCTAATAAGCTACCAAAACATTTGTTTTCTTCAAAAAATTGAGCAATAATTGTTGTAGATGCGTGCGCTCTGTGTGCAGTACCAAAAGCATCATTTACATAAATATCACCTAATTTAGATAGTTTTTCTGCAAAATCTACATCACCTTTTTTCTCTTCTTCGTAAAAACGTAAGTTTTCTAATAATAGAATTTCTCCATCTTCTAAATTGGCAACAGCATCTTCTACTTTATCACCAATACAATCTTCAACAAATTTTACGTTTACACCAATAATTTCTTTTACTTTGGCAACAATATGTTGTAAAGAAAACTCATTTTGTTTGCCTTTTGGTCTTCCTAAATGCGACATTAAAACACAGCTTCCTCCATCTTCTAAAATTTTAATAATAGTAGGTTTTGCAGCTTGAATTCTTGTTGCATCTGTAACTTCAAATTTATCATTTAAAGGCACATTAAAATCTACACGTATAATTGCTTTTTTATTCTTAAAATTAAAATCGTTTAATGTTTTCATTGTTTGAAAGTATTTTTAACAAAAATACTTTTTTATTTACGTTTACTAAAATTGATACCTTAAAATTTAAGATAACGTTTGCGTAAATATAGGGTTTAGAAGTGGTCTACAATTTTATCAACCAAAACGTAAAGAAACTACTTGCTATTAATAATTGTAATTTGTGATTTTGTGGCGAACTAATTTTTATATTTGCCTATGCTTTTTAACCAAATTATAGGTCAAGATCATATTAAAAAACACCTGCAAACTTCTGCGATAAACGGAAGAGTGCCTCATGCACAATTATTTGTGGGTAAAGAAGGTTGTGGTACTTTGCCAATGGCAATTGCTTACGCACAGTTTTTATTGTGTAATTTTTCTGATAATGTTGATGCTTGTAATTTAAAATGCAACAAATTACAACATCCAGATTTGCATTTTGCCTTTCCTGTAACTACAAACGATTCTGTTAAAAAACACCCAGTTAGTAATTTGTTTTTAGAAGATTGGCGTAATTTTATAGATACGCAACCTTATGGAAGTTTGTTCAATTGGTTGCAACATATTGGAGTAGAAAATAAGCAAGGTTTAATTGGTGTTGATGAAGCTGAAGATGTTGTAAAAAAACTAAAACTGAAAAGTTACGAAGGTGGTTTTAAGGTGATGATTATTTGGATGGCAGAAAAAATGAATATTGCTGCTGCCAATAAATTATTAAAACTGATAGAAGAGCCACCAGAAAAAACTGTTTTTTTGTTGATAACCGAAAACGAAGAACAGATTATAAACACCATAAAATCGCGATGTCAGGCTTTACATTTCCCTGCTTTGTCTGAGCAAGATATTGCAAATGCTTTGGTGGTTAATCATCAAGTAGAAGATAATAAAGCAGCAAATATTGCCCACCAAGCAGAAGGTAATTTTAATAAAGCTTTGCACCTTTTGCATAACGATTCTTCTGATTTGGTTTTTGAAGAATGGTTTGTAACTTGGATTAGAACTGCGTTTAAAGCCAAAGGAAATGCAGCTGTTGTACAACAATTAATTGGTTGGTCTGAAGCTATTGCAAAATCGGGTAGAGAAACCCAAAAACGCTTTTTAGAATATTGTTTACAATTTTTTAGACAAGCCCTTTTACTCAATTATAAGTCAGATCATTTGGTTTTTATGGAATCTAAAACGGGTTTTCAATTGTCTAAATTTGCTCCTTTTGTGCATTCTGGAAATATTTTAGAAATAGAAAAAGAAATTAGTGAAGCGATGTATCACATAGAAAGAAATGGAAATGCAAAAATTATTTTGTTAGATCTTTCTATGAAATTAACACGTTTTCTGCATAAAAAAGAGGCGAAGGTTTAGGTTTTTTTGTCATTCGAAGCAGGAACAAATGAATTAATCTGCTTCAAGTAAGTTAGAGATTGCTTCGTAAACTTGCAATGACGTTACAAATTCGTTAAACGCGCTACATATTTACCAATTACATCAAACTCTAAATTAACAGAATCACCAACTTGTAAAGTTTTAAAAGTGGTATTTTCCCAAGTATAAGGAATTATAGCCACTGAAAATCCGTTTTTGGTTGAGTTTACCACAGTTAAACTTACGCCATTTATGGTAATAGAACCTTTTTCTATAGTTACGTTATTTTTATCAGAATTGTATTCAAAAGTATACACAGTGCTACCTTGCTCGTCTTTTATTTTTTTACAAACCCCAGTTTCATCAACATGACCCTGAACAATATGACCATCAAGTCTGTCGCCTAATTTCATACCACGTTCTAGATTTACAATATCATCAATTTTAAGTTTGCCAATATTGGTTTTGTCTAACGTTTCTTTAATGGCAGTTACAGTATATTCATCATTATTAATGGCAACAACAGTTAAGCAAACACCATTATGAGCCACACTTTGGTCTATTTTTAATTCATTTGTAATTGTACTTTGAATAGTTAAATGAACATTTTCTTGTTCTTTTACTACGTTTGTTACTGTGCCAAGTGTTTCTATGATTCCTGTAAACATATCGTTAAAAATTGGTTACTTTTGTAGTACAAAAATAAGCATATTACAAGGTTTACTATGGATAAAACTGATAAAATAATTGTAGGAATTTCAATTGGAGATTTAAATGGTATTGGTATTGAAGTAATTTTAAAAACGTTTCAAGATAAGCGAATGTTAGATTTCTGTACGCCTGTTTTATTTGGAGCTACAAAAACTATTTCGTTTCATAAAAAAGCTTTAAAATTAGAAGTTCCTTTACAAGGAATAAATTCTATAAACCAGGTAAACCATTCAAAAATTAATGTGTTAAATATTTGGAAAGAAGATGCAAAAATAGAATTAGGTACAGCTACTAAAATTTCTGGAAGTTATGCTGCTAAATCTTTAGCATCTGCAACCAAACATTTAAAAGAAGGTAAGATTGATGTTTTATTAACAGCGCCTATTAATAAAGAAAATATACAATCAGAAGAATTTAACTTTCCTGGCCATACAGAATATTTAGAAGCCAATTTAGAAGGTAAATCTTTAATGATTTTAATGACGGATGAATTACGAATTGGTTTAATAACAGGTCATATTCCAATATCTAAAGTTGCTGAATCTATTACACCAGAATTGATAAAAAGTAAGGTAGAAACCATGCATAAATCTTTAAAACAAGATTTTGGAATTAGCAAACCAAAAATTGCAGTTTTAGGATTAAATCCACATTGTGGAGACCATGGAGTAATTGGTAAAGAAGATGATGAGGTAATAAAACCTACAGTAACTGAAATTGCAGCTACAGGTAAGTTAGTTTTTGGGCCTTATGCAGCAGATGGATTTTTTGGTTCTGAAACCTATAAACAATTTGATGGAGTTTTAGCTATGTATCACGATCAAGGTTTAGCGCCTTTTAAAGCACTGTCTTTTGGTAAAGGAGTTAATTTTACAGCAGGTTTAAGTCATGTAAGAACTTCTCCAGATCATGGAACAGGTTATGACATAGCTGGTAAAAACTTAGCAAACCCATCTTCATTTAAAGAAGCATTATTTACTGCAATACAGGTTTTTAAAAGTAGAGAAGAGTACAAAAAGCTAACAGAAAAACCTTTGGTAGTAAGATAAAGTTAAAAATTAATCTTTTTTTTATAAAAATATGGCAGAAATACATTTTTTTGTATCTTTGCACGCTCAATTGATGTTTGACAATGAAAGACTTAAAGCAATTCAACATACAGTTTGTAGGATTAAAAGAAGGAAAACACCAGTTTGATTATTCAATTGATAACAAGTTCTTTGAAGCTTTTAATTACGATGAATTTACAAGTTCGTCAATTAAAGTTTCTTTAAATTTTGTAAAAAAAAGCACGTTATTCGAGCTTAATTTTATAACAGAAGGTACTGTAAAAGTTCCTTGTGATGTAACAAATGAGTTATATGATCAAGAAATAGATTCGGAATTACCTTTAGTTGTAAAGTTTGGGCCAGAATATAATGATGATAATGAGGAGATTTTAATTTTACCTCACGAAGCTTACGAATTTAACGTGGCTCAATTTATTTACGAAATGATTGTTTTAGCAGTTCCTAACAAAAGAGTGCATCCAAAAGTATTAGATGGCACAATGGAGTCTGAAACTTTAGAGAAATTAAAAGAACTAGAAATTAAAGAAGAAAAAACTGTAGAAACTACAGACCCAAGGTGGGATAAATTAAAGAATTTAATAACAGAAAAAAAGACATAAAATGGCACATCCTAAAAGAAAAATATCTAAAACTAGAAGAGATAAAAGGAGAACACATTATAAAGCATCTGCTCAGCAAATTGCTACAGACCCAACAACTGGTGAAGCACACTTATATCACAGAGCTCACTGGCACGAAGGTAAATTATATTACAGAGGTCAAGTTGTATTAGAATCTGCAGCAGCAGAAGCTTAAAAACTAGCTTTTTAAAAATTACGAAAACTCTCAAATTTTGAGGGTTTTTTTTCGTTTTTTAGTTAAAAACAACTCTTTTTGAGGTTGTTCTCTTAAAAAAGTGAAATAATTTTCATTACTTTTGACCATTCTAAACTTTAGAATTTAAACTTTAATTATGACAAAAATCTCTGCAGCAATTACAGCAGTAGGAAAATATGTTCCAGATTACATTCTAACAAATAAAGAGTTAGAAACTTATGTAGACACCAATGATGAGTGGATAACTACAAGAACAGGAATAAAAGAAAGAAGAATTCTTAAAGGCGAAGGTTTAGGTACTTCTTATTTAGCAATAAAATCTGCAGAAGATTTAATAGCTAAAGGAAACATAAACCCAGCAGAAATAGATATGGTAATTGTGGGGACTGCAACACCAGATTTACCAGTAGCATCAACAGCAGCTTATGTAGCCTCAGAAATAGGAGCAGTAAATGCTTTTGCTTACGATTTACAAGCAGCTTGTTCTAGTTTCTTATATGGTATGTCTACAGCAGCGAGTTATATAGAATCTGGTAGATACAAAAAGGTACTTTTAATTGGTGCAGATAAAATGTCATCAATTATAGATTATAAAGACAGAGCAACTTGTATTATTTTTGGTGATGGTGCAGGTGCAGCCTTATTTGAGCCAAATGAAGAAGGTTTAGGTTTACAAGACGAGTATTTAAGAAGTGATGGTGTAGGAAGAGATTTCTTAAGAATAGAAGCTGGTGGATCTTTAATGCCAACAACTATAGATACAGTTAAAGCAAATAAACACTTTGTTTATCAAGAAGGTAAAACTGTTTTTAAATATGCAGTTTCTAATATGGCAGAAGTTTCAGAAAAAATGCTAACTAGAAACAATTTAACAGAAAAAGATATTCAGTGGTTAGTACCACATCAAGCAAATAAAAGAATAATAGAGGCTACAGCCAATAGAGTTGGTGTTGGTCCAGAAAAAGTGATGATGAACATACAAAAGTATGGTAATACAACATCAGGTACTTTACCTCTTTTATTAGCAGATTACGAAAGTCAATTAAAAAAAGGCGATAATTTAATTTTTGCTGCATTTGGAGGTGGTTTCACATGGGGAGCTATTTATCTAAAATGGGCTTACAATTCATAATAATAAATTAACTAAACGATCATAGGTATGGATATTAAAGAAATTCAAAATCTTATAAAATTTGTAGCAAAATCTGGCGCAAGCGAGGTAAAGTTAGAAATGGAAGATGTTAAAATTACCATTAGAACAGGTTCAGGAAAAACAGAAACTACTATTGTACAAGCTGCCCCAGTACCTCCTGTAGCTCAACCTGCAGCTCCTGCACCAGTTACAACTCAAACTATTGATCCAGTTGCTCCTGCAGCTGCAAATAACGACGAGTCTAAATTTATTACTGTAAAATCTCCAATTATTGGTACTTTTTACAGAAAACCTGCTCCAGACAAACCTAATTTTGTAGAAGTTGGTTCATCAATCAATTCAGGCGATACTGTTTGTGTTATTGAAGCAATGAAATTATTCAACGAAATTGAATCTGAAGTTTCTGGAAAAATTGTTAAGGTTTTAGTAGATGATTCTTCTCCAGTAGAATTTGATCAACCATTATTTTTGGTAGATCCATCATAATAGAAAGAGTTTATATTTTAGGGTTTAGATAGTAGATTTTCTAACTCAAAACTCAAAACTCATAACCTAAAACTCTTATACTATGTTTAAAAAAATATTGATAGCCAATAGAGGCGAAATTGCTTTACGTGTTATTAGAACATGTAAAGAAATGGGTATAAAAACAGTTGCTGTTTACTCTAAAGCAGACGAAGAAAGCTTACATGTGCGCTTTGCAGACGAAGCAGTTTGTATTGGTCCTGCTCCAAGTAGCGAATCTTATTTAAAAATGCCCAACATTATAGCAGCTGCAGAAATTACTAATGCAGATGCCATTCATCCTGGTTATGGTTTTTTATCAGAAAATGCCAAATTCTCTAATTTATGTGATGAACATAATATTAAATTTATTGGTGCTTCTGGAAGAATGATAGACCAAATGGGAGACAAAGCCAACGCAAAAGCAACTATGAAAGCTGCTGGTGTACCTTGTGTACCAGGTTCTGATGGAGTTATTAAAGATTTTGAAGAATGTGAAAAACTAGCTGTAGAAACAGGTTACCCAGTAATGTTAAAAGCTTCTGCAGGTGGTGGAGGTAAAGGAATGCGTGCAGTTTGGAAACCAGAAGATTTAAAAGATGCTTGGGATTCTGCAAGACAAGAATCTAAAGCCGCTTTTGGTAATGACGATATGTATATGGAAAAGCTTATTGAAGAGCCAAGACATATCGAAATTCAAATTGTTGGAGATTCTTATGGTAAAGCTTGTCATTTATCAGAAAGAGATTGTTCTGTACAAAGACGTCATCAAAAGTTAACAGAAGAAACGCCTTCTCCTTTTATGACAGACGAATTAAGAGAAAATATGGGTAATGCTGCTGTTAAAGCTGCAGAATTTATAAAATACGAAGGTGCAGGAACTGTAGAATTTTTGGTTGATAAACACAGAAATTTCTACTTTATGGAAATGAATACCAGAATTCAGGTAGAGCACCCAATTACAGAAGAAGTAGTAAACTACGATTTAATTAGAGAACAAATTTTAGTAGCTGCAGGTGTGCCAATTTCTGGTAAAAATTATTATCCGCAATTGCATTCTATAGAATGTAGAATAAATGCAGAAGATCCTTATAATAATTTTAGACCAGCACCTGGTAAAATTACAACTTTACACACACCTGGTGGTCATGGAGTTAGAATGGATACACACGTGTATGCAGGTTATATGATACCACCAAATTACGATTCTATGATTGCTAAATTAATTGTAACCGCTCAAACTAGAGAAGAAGCAATTAATAAAATGAAAAGAGCTTTAGACGAGTTTGTGATAGAAGGTGTAAAAACAACAATACCTTTTCATAGACAGTTAATGGAACACCCAGATTATGTTGCTGGGAACTACACTACAAAGTTTATGGAAGATTTTGAAATGAAAGCTTAATGAATAAAATCGTTTAAATTTGATATAAAATAGAGAATACAGCCTTGTATTCTCTATTTTTTTTATATTTATGCTAAAAATAGGAAAAATATGAAAATTGACGGAATTGATAAAATTATCATTAAAAGATTGGTACAAGATGCAAGAACTCCTGTTTTAAGCATTGCAAGAGAAGTTGGTATATCTGGGGCAGCAATTCATCAACGTTTAAGAAAGTTAGAAAAATCTAAACTAATTGATGGCTATAGAATGATTATAAATCCAAAATCTTTAGGATATACTACAACCGCTTTTGTAGGTATTTTTTTAGATTCTGCGAGCTTATATTCTTCTGCAATAAAAAGATTAAAAGAAATACCAGAAGTAGTAGAAAGCCACTATACAACAGGTAATTATGCTATTTTTATTAAAATATTATGTAAGAATAACGAAGATTTAATGATTCTGTTAAATAAAACCATTCAAAACATAAAAGGTGTTTCTAGAACAGAAACTTTTATTTCTTTAGACCAACAAGTTGAAAGACAGATAAGTATTTAATTTTAAAACAACTTATCTATTAAGTTTTACCATTTAAGGAAGTCTGCAAACGACTTGTCAAATAAAAAATAGTAGTATTATTTATTATGGCATCTTTGTTTCTCATTAAAATTCTTTGAATGAAGTCCCTCACTATACTTTTAGTTGATGATGATAAAATAGAAAGACTTAAGTTTAAAAAAGTTTGTCAAAAAGTAAACCTAAACTGTTCTGTATTAGAGGCAGTTAATGGAGAAGAGGCTTTCGATTTGTTAAACGACAATAAAAACGCTTTCGATTTAATTATTACAGACATTAATATGCCAAAGATGAATGGTTTTGAGTTTTTAAAAGCATTAAAAAGTAATGTAAAACTGAAACCAATTCCGGTGGTAATTATGTCTACTTCAGAAAGTAAATTAGATTTAAAAAAAGGCTATGGAATAGGTATTTCTGGTTATTTTTCTAAACCCTTAAATTACGCAGACTACTTAAACAAAGTAACTTCTTTGTTACAATATTGGCATAAAGCAAGCTTATCGAATTCATAAATATTTGTATTTTTGTTTGTGGTGTATTCTTGTACTTCAACTTTTAAAAAAAATATTTATGGAACTACCTAATTTATCTGTAATTAAAGAAATATCCGAAAACGATATGGAGTTTCAAAATAGTATTATAGAAATTCTTAAAACTGAGTTTCCTCAAGAAGTTGATTTATATAAACAAAATTTTGATTCTAAAAATTATTTAGAGGCTTCTAACAACGTTCATAAGCTAAAACATAAAATAAGTTTGTTAGGTTTAAACAATGGTTTGCAAACTGCTACAGCATATGAATTGGCCTTAAAGAACGGAAATATAGAGTTGCATAACGATTTTATTCAAATTTTAGACAAAATTCACGTATATTTATACGAATAAAAGTTTCCAACATTTTATTATGGATTGTATAATAATTGATGATGATGCAACTGCAAGGTTAATTACGAAACAACTTTGCTTAAAAACTGAAAAAATTAATGTTGTAGACGAATTTTCTTCAGCAATAGATGCTATAAAATTTTTAAATACAGCAAGTGTAGATTTGGTTTATTTAGATATTCATATGCCTACTTTTTCTGGATTTGATTTTATACAAACCTTAAAAAATCCACCAAAAATAATTTTAACTACTAGCGATAAAAATTTAGCTTTAGAGGCTTTTGAGTATAAAAGTGTGGTTGATTATTTAGTAAAACCTATCTCTAAAGAGCGTTTTAATAAATCAATAGAAAAATTAGAATCTTTTACTAAATTAGAAGAATCAAAACCAGCGACAAAAGAGATAAGCAACTCTAATTTTATTTACGTAAATGTAGATAGAAGATTGGTTAAAGTTAATATACCTAGCATTTATTTAATTGAAGCAAAAGGAGATTATATCAACATAAAAACAGAAGAAAAAAATTATATTGTACATTCTACATTAAAAAAGATTGAAGACAAATTACCTTCAGATTCTTTTTTTAAAGTACACAGATCTTTTGTTATCAACATTTCCGAAATTATTGATATTGAAGATAATACTGTTTTAATAAAAAAAGAAGTAATTCCCGTTAGTAGATCTAATAAAAGTGAGTTAATGAAGAAGTTAAATTTGCTATAACCCATTCATCGACACTTAAGTTTTATTCGTCGACACTTTATTGTGTTTAATCGCGACTTATATTTTAGAAATCGTTTTCGAACATATATTTGTAGTATAATTATAACAATTATAAGTTGGGGGATTTATAAATTGTAACTAATAGAGGACTGATATTTATATCAGTCCTTTTTTTTGTGCCTAATTTTTCTTGACTTAGGTAAAATGGCTGAGCCAGTTTTTTAAATTATAAGATTAATATTTTAATTACGTAGATTTAATCAATACTTTAGTATAGGTTTAAACTTTTTACTAAATTGATAGTCTAAGTAGAATAATTGTATTAATTATGAAACAAAAACATATTCAGCATCTGTATTGGCGAGCTAGTTTTGGAATTAACGCAAAAGAATTATTATCAATAAAATCGAAATCGAAATCAAAAATTATTGCTGATCTTTTTAAAGATTCTAATAAATACCATAAACTAGAATTAAACTTATCTGAGTTTAATCATATAAAATACAAAAGCAGAAAAGAGCTTACAAAGGACTTTACAGAGAAAGAAATCAGAAAATTTAGAAACCAATTACAACAGAAAGTTAGAAACTTAAATTATGCTTGGCTTAAAAGATTAGCAGAGCCAAATGCCATTTTACGAGAAAAAATGACATTATTTTGGGCAAATGTTTTTGTGTGCAGAGACAACGATATTTTCTTTATACAACAGTATAATAATACCTTAAGAAAACACGCTTTAGGAGATTTTAGAGCATTTGTAAAAGCAATTGCAAAAGAACCTTCTATGAGCAAATATTTAAATAATAGGCAAAATAGAAAACAAAAACCAAATGAAAATTTTGCTAGAGAGTTAATGGAACTTTTTACTTTAGGTGTTGGCAACTACTCAGAACAAGATATTAAAGAAGCTGCAAGAGCGTTTACAGGGTGGAGTTTTAAAAATGATGGAACTTACTTTTTAAATAAAAAGCAACACGATTTTAATTCAAAAACATTTTTTGGTAAAACTGGCAATTTTAATGGAGATGATATTATAGACATCATTTTAGAGCAAAAACAATGTGCCAAATACATTTGTACTAAAATTTACACCTATTTTATAAATCCTATTATTGATGAAAAAAGACTGGAAGAAATAACGGATATTTTTTACAAAGACTATAATATTAGTAAATTAATGAAACATATCTTTAAGTCGAAATGGTTTTATAATGATGATAATATTGGTGCTAAGATAAAATCTCCTGTAGAATTATTAATTGGAATTCAAAAAGTAGTACCAGTAACTTTTACGAAACAGCAACAAGTAAATTATTTACAAAAAATGATGGGACAAGTACTTTTATATCCAAATAATGTTTCTGGTTGGTTGGGTGATAAAAATTGGATAGACTCTAACACCTTAATGTTCAGATTAAAATTATCTGCTGTTTTGTTAAACAATGCAGTAATTAATTTGGAAGAAAAAGGTGAGTTCGAAGATACTTTCGATAAGTATTATAACAATGCTAAAAAGAGAAACAAATACATAAAAACCACTAAAAATTGGGATGAATTTGATGAAAATTACAAAGATTTAGACCCAAAAGAATTAACAGATGTATTAATTCAGCCAAAAATAGATCAAGATACAGTAGCACTTTTAGATGCTTTACAAATTACATCAAACAGAAATTTTTGTATTCAATTAATGTCAATTCCTGAATATCAACTTTGTTAAACTAAAACTATGGAAAGAAGAGATTTTTTAAAACAAAGTACCTTAGCAAGTAGCTTATTTTTTGTGCCGAATTTTGTAAAAGCTTTTGAAAAGGTTTCTAAAGATATCTTTAAACATAAAAAGCTGGTAATTATTCAATTATCAGGTGGTAATGATGGTTTAAATACAATTATTCCTTATACCAATGATGTCTATTTTAAGAGCAGACCTAGTATTTCCATCTCTAAAAATAAGGTGATAAAAGCCACCAACGATTTAGGTTTTCATGAAAGTTTAGCCCCTTTAAAAAATTTATATGATCAAGGTTACCTTTCAATTATCAATAATGTTGGCTATCCAAATCCTAATAGATCTCATTTTAGATCTACAGATATTTGGCAAACAGCAAGCAATTCAGACGAGTATTTAAACTCGGGTTGGGTAGGTAGATTTATAGATAAATATGGTAAAAATCCTTATGCTGGTATTGAGTTAGATGATAGCCTTTCTTTAATTATGAAGGGTGATAATATGAATGGAATTGCCACAAAAAATCCTAGAGTTTTGTTTAGCAATACTCAAACTCCATTTTTTAATAAGGTTTTAAAACAGCAAACAGATGCGCATTTAAGCGAACACAATTTAGGGTATTTGTATAAAACGATGATTGAAGCAAAATCATCTGCAAAATATATTTACGAAACCTCAAAAACCTATAAAAGTAATTTTCAATACCCAAATAATCCTTTTGGCAAACAGTTAAAAACTACAGCAGAATTTATCAACTCAGATTTAGAAAGTAAAGTTTATTATGTGTCTATGGGAGGGTTTGATACACATGCCTATCAAGTAAACAAACATAGTAAATTATTAAAAACGTACAGTGAAGCAGTAGAAATTTTTGTAAAAGATTTAAAGAAAAATAATAATTTTAAAGATACTTTAATTCTCACTTTTTCTGAATTTGGTAGGCGAGTGCAACAAAATGCAGCAGCAGGTACAGATCATGGAGCTGCAAATAACATCTTTTTAATTGGCGAAAATTTAAAGAAAAAAGGTTTTTATAATGATGCTCCAGATTTATTAAAGCTAGACAAAAACCGAGATTTAATTCACAGTATAGATTTTAGATCTGTGTATGCCACAATTTTAGACAAATGGTTGCAAGTAGATGATGCATCAATTTTAAATAAATCTTTTAGCAAACTAGATTTTATTTAATAAAGACAGACAAATCTATTTCTTTTTTAAAGAAGATGCTCTTATTATTAAGTCAGACTCTAAAATAATCTTATTTAAAGATTGTTCTATTTTTGGTTTTTTGGTATATTCTAAAAACGTTTCTGCAGCTATTTTTCCTATTTTGTAACTGTGCTGATTTACACTTGTTATGGTTGGTGTAACCATCGCAGAAAAAGGCTCATCACCAAAACCAACCAAAGCAATTTCATCAGGAATTTTAATTCCATTTTCATTAATAACTTGTAAAGCACCCAAAGCAGCATAATCACCAGCAACATATACAGCATCTGGTCTATTATCTAAAGCTAAAAGTTGTTCCATTTTTTGTCTGCCATCTTCTACAGTTAAATTACTTTCTATTAAAAGTTCTTCATCTAAAGGTAGGTTATGCTTTTTAATGGCATCTATATAACCCCTTATTCTGTTGTTATAAATTCTAGTACGTTTAAAACCGCCAATATGAGCAATACGTTTACAACCTTGGTCTACCAAATGATTTACAATCATGTGGCTGCTATTATAATCATCAATACCAATATAATCTACATTCAAATCATTTTCACCACGATCAAAGGTTATTAATGGAATACCTGCAGCTTTAATTTTTTCGTAATACTCTAAGTTTACAGTTTCATTAGCCATAGAAGCAATTATACCATCAACCTGAGTGTATAACAAGGCATCAATATTCTTACATTCTTTTTCATAAGATTCGTTAGATTGTGTAATAATGATATTATACCCTTTTTCATTTAACACTTCTTCTATATTATGTATGGTTGCAGAAAAGAAGTTACTGTTTGTTTTGGGTACAATAACACCCACTAAGTTGCTTTTTCCACTTCGCAAAGCACTTGCCAAATGATTAGGCTGATAATTTAAATTTTTAGCAACTTGTTTTACCGCTTTTTTAGTTTTTTCGCTAATTCTAGGGTCGTTATGCAAGGCTTTAGAAACAGCAGCAGCAGAGATATTTAATACGTTTGCAATATCTTTTATGGTAGTTTTGTTTTTTTTTGCCAAAATTTTATATCTTTGCTTAATCGTTTAAACAAATATACAGTTTATTTGGTACAATCAAAACTATTAGTCATATAAGTGTTTTGATTTTATTTTTAATAATTGTTTAAACGTTTAACCAAAAAGATTTATAATTTATTTAATACTAAGAAATGGGTAAAGTAGTAACATTTGGAGAAATCATGTTAAGATTGGCTCCTCAAGGATTTTTAAGATTTTCGCAAGCAAATAATTTCGACGCTATTTATGGTGGAGGAGAATCTAACGTAGCAGTTTCATTAGCAAATTACGGAGTAGATGTAGACTTTGTAACGCGTTTACCAAAGAATGATATTGGTGAGTGTGCAATGATGGAAATGAGAAAACGTGGTGTAAATGTTGATAAAATTGTTTGGGGTGGAGACAGATTAGGAATCTATTTTTTAGAAACAGGTGCTGTATCTAGAGGCTCTAAAGTAGTTTATGACAGAGCGCACTCTGCTATTGCAGAAATAGAATCTGGTATGATAGACTGGGATGCTGTTTTTGAAGGTGTAGAATGGTTCCATTGGACAGGTATTACACCTGCAATTTCACAAGGTGCAGCAGATGTTTGTTTAGAAGCTGTTAAAGTTGCAAGCGCTAAAGGAATTACAATTTCTACAGACTTAAATTATAGAGCTAAACTTTGGAAATTCTGTGACGCAGCTCATAGAGAAAAAATAATGACAGAATTAACGTCTTACTGTGATATTGTTTTAGGTAATGAAGAAGATGCTGAAATGCATTTTGGTATTAAACCAGAAGGAATTTCTGTACAAACAGAAGGGCATAACGTAAAAGCAGAAGCATTTTTATCAGTTTGTGAGCAAATGATGAAAAAATTCCCAAGAGCTAAAAAAGTAATTACTACTTTAAGAGGTTCAATTTCTGCATCTCACAATACTTGGGCTGGTGTTTTATATGATGGAACAACTTTATACCAAACACGTCAATACCAAATTACAGATATCGTAGATAGAGTTGGTGGTGGAGATTCATTTATGGGAGGTTTAATCTACGGATTATTAAAATACCCAGAAGACGATCAAAATGCATTAGACTTTGCAGTAGCTGCATCTTGCTTAAAACACACTATTAAAGGCGATGCTAACTTAGCAACAGTTGCAGAAGTAGAAAAATTAATGGGAGGTGATGCTTCTGGTAGAGTAGCAAGATAATTATGGCACAGTTTACAAGAATAGAAGTAGCACAAATTATGAAAGACACAGGAATGGTTCCTTTGTTTTTTCATAAAGATATAGAAGTAAGTAAAAAAGTTTTAAAAGCTTGTTACGATGGTGGAGCAAGACTTTTAGAATTTACAGCACGTGGAGATTTTGCTCACGAAGTTTTTGGTGAGTTAACAAAATATGCCATTGCAGAATTACCAGGAATGGTAATGGGTGTAGGTTCTGTAACAGACGCTGGGCAAGCATCTTTATACATGGCTTTAGGAGCAAACTTTATTGTAACTCCAGTATTAAGAGAAGACATTGCAATAGTTTGTAATAGAAGAAAAGTACTTTGGTCTCCTGGTTGTGGTACATTAACAGAAATTACAAGAGCAGAAGAGTTAGGATGCGAAATCGTAAAACTTTTCCCTGGTGATATTTACGGACCACAATTTGTAAAAGGTATTAAAGGCCCACAACAATGGACGTCTATTATGCCAACAGGCGGAGTTGCACCAACAAAAGAAAACTTATCAGCTTGGTTTGCTGCAGGAGTTACTTGTGTAGGTATGGGCTCTAAATTAATGGCAAAAGATGCCGATGGTAATTTTGATTTAGCAAAAATTGAAGAAAAAACTAGAGAGGCTTTAACTATTATTAAAGACTTAAAAAGCTAGTTTATATTGAATTATTTTTAAACGAAGGAAACTCCAGCTTTTTTAAGCTGGAGTTTTTTTTTGAGTAGCTTTTTCCTGCTTTCGTTACTCGCTTTTTTTTCGTACCTCAAAAAAGAGCTCAAACAAACCACTCAATCAGGGCTAAACCTCTTTGTAGGTTTACTGCTTATTTTAAGCACAGATTGCTAGTTTAGTATGTATCCAACAAAAAACACGAACTTTGTAAACATCAAACTAAAATAATTATGATTCAAAAACTAAATCAAATAAGTGTAATTCTAATGTTCACTTTTATTTTATTTAGCTGTGATAGCAATTCAAAAAACAACTCTTTTAAACTAAAAGAAGGAGATTTACTATTTCAAAATACAGGAACAGATGATATAGATAATGCCATTAAAAACGTAACAGCAACATCAATTGCTAAAAACTATTCGCATGTTGGTATAGCAATGAAAGAGAATGATAAATGGTATGTGGTTGAGGCAATTCCCAAAATAGGAATTAGCCAAACACCTTTAAATAAGTTTTTAAACAGAAATAAGAATAAACACAACAAATCGCAAACTACAGTTGCAAGATTAGACAGCGTTTATCAACCATATATTTCTAAAGCAATTGCATACGGACTTGAAAGGATAAATACACCTTATGATGATATTTTTTTATGGGATAACACTTCTTATTATTGTTCAGAATTAGTTTATAAAATGTTTTCTTCTCAAAATTTGTCTAAAGAAGCTATTCCTTTTCTTACACATCCCATGACGTTTAATGATAGTACAGGAAAACCAATGGAGAGTTGGGTAAACTACTACAAAACACGCAATCATCCAATTCCTGAAGGAATAGAAGGTACAAATCCTAATTTAATGGCTAGCAGTCCTCATATCACTTTTATACACGATTACGAAAAAGAATAAAAGCGTTATCTTTAATTTACTCTAAATTCTAAAAAAATGAAAGTAACTGCAGCAAAAAACGAAAAAGTTGCCAATATGATTTTTGCAACGATTTACCCTCTTTATTGGAATAGATTAGAAAAAAACGGAAGAACAAAAGAAGAATTTCATCAAGTAATAGAATGGTTAACAGGTTTTAATCAAGATAAATTACAATCTTTAATCGATGAAAAAGTAACCTTTAGAGAATTTTTTGAACAAGCAAAAATACATCCCAATGCAAATATGATTAAAGGAGTGGTTTGTGGTTAAAGAATTGAAGAAATAGAAGACGAATTTGAAGTCTATAAAAAATGTAGACAAATGGAAAAACTAATAGATGAATTAGCCAAAGGTCGTAATATGGAAAAAATTTTACGAACTTAGATTATACTTTTAAAACAAGAGTTTTTCCTCTTGATTTTTACATTGAAAAACTCGAACTTCGCTAACGCCGATTATAAGTCATTAAAAAGGATGTCATAATCGTGTTAAGTTGGCAACATTAAATAGCGCTCTTACATAATTAAGACTTTAAGTATTTACTTAACTTAAAACCTTTCTTATTTAATATTTTTGAAATATTCTTAATTAAGAAGTACCTTTGTTTAAGTTTATACTTAAATAAATATGAAAACATTCAAATCAGGTAATTACATAAACCAAGGAACTCATAAAAGTTTTCAACCTACGAAAATAAATCAACAATGGACAATTGACGATATGGAAGTATTAACTCTTTTAAGTCAAGCAGATAGGCAACTTGGAAGACTTGATATGTATTCTGAATATATTCCAAATATCGATTTATTTATCAGTATGCACGTTTTAAAAGAAGCAACCCAATCAAGCAAAATTGAAGGAACAAAAACAAACATAGAAGATGCTTTATTAGATAAAGAGGATGTAAATGATGAAAAACGAGATGACTGGGAAGAAGTTCAAAACTATATTGAAGCATTAAATTCAGCCATCAAAAGCTTAGAAAAACTACCTTTTTCTTCAAGATTAATCAGGGAGACACATAAAATACTACTCCAAGGTGTAAGAGGAAAACATAAACTTCCAGGAGAGTTTAGGAGTAGTCAAAACTGGATAGGAGGAGCAAGTATTAATGATGCTACATTTGTTCCTCCAATTCATACAAGCGTTAATGAATATATGAGTGATTTAGAAAATTTTGCTCACAATGTTGAATCATTTTTCCCTGATTTACTTAAAATAGCTTTAATTCATTATCAATTTGAGACAATTCATCCTTTTTTAGACGGTAATGGTAGAGTTGGTAGACTAATGATTACGTTATATTTAGTTGAGAAAGGAATATTAAAAAAGCCTATCCTCTATCTTTCAGATTTTTTTGAAAGAAACAGAATGTTATATTATGATAATCTGACAAGAGTTAGAGAAAAAAATGATTTAAGTCAATGGCTGAAATTTTTTTTAGTTGGTGTAATTGAAACTGCAAAAAACGGAATAAACACATTTGATAGTATCTTGAAGTTACAAAAAGAAGTTGAAATTAAACTACAAACATTAGGAAGCCGCTCACATAACGCACAATTGATTTTAAACCATCTTTACCAACGACCAATTATAAATGCTCAAAAAGTTAAAGATTTGACAAGTTTATCATCACCTTCTGTCTACAAATTAATTGAAGAACTTGAAAAGTTGGAAATATTAACCGAAATTACTGGAGGAAAAAGAGGGAAAATTTATTTATTCAGAGAATATATAAAACTATTTAAATAAAAACGTTGCCCAACACCGTACAAAAATTAATTGCTTGCTTTTTGCTTACTTACGAAAATCCTCGTGGATTTTCTTTGTCAGCAACTATTTATTAACTTTATAGCTAAACCATAGCAACTAACCTTGTATACACACGTTAGCGAAATTTAAAATTCTATCTTTTGTTAATTTTATTTTCAGCAAATAATTTTTGATTTATTACCTTGCATCAAAAAGCTAAAATGCCTAAAAATCCTGAGTTAGAACTTGCCTTTAATTTTATCAATAAAACAGATAGAAATCTGTTTATTACAGGTAAAGCAGGTACAGGAAAAACTACATTTTTACATAAAATTAAAAACGAATCTTTAAAAAGAATGGTAATTGTTGCACCAACAGGTGTTGCAGCAATTAATGCAAAAGGGGTTACTGTACATTCGTTTTTTCAAATGCCTTTTGGTCCAATTTTACCAAATCAACCACAAAATAGTCAACAACAAAGAAGGTTTTCTAAAACCAAAATAGATATTATAAAATCGTTAGATTTAGTAATTATAGACGAAATTTCTATGGTTCGTTCAGATCTTTTAGATGGTATAGATCAAGTAATGAGGCGTTATAAAAACCGAAATAAAGTATTTGGTGGCGCACAAGTTTTAATGATTGGAGATTTGCAACAATTAGCTCCTGTTGTTAAACCAAACGAATGGAGTTTACTAAGAAATTATTACGAAACTGTCTATTTTTTTAGCTCAAAAGCTTTTCAAGAAGCCAATGTGGTTTCTATTGAATTAAAGCATATTTATCGTCAGAAAAACGAAGATTTTATTACCATTTTAAATGAAATTAGAAACGATAGTTTATCAGATAAATCTGCTAAAATTTTAAACGAACGTTACAATCCAAATTTTTCTCCAACAAAAGACGATGGATTTATAACACTTACAACGCACAATAAAAGAGCCAACTTAATCAACGATTCTGAGTTGAATAAAATTAAAAATAGAAGCTATTTTTTTGATGCAGAAATATCTGGTAAGTTTAATGAAAACTCTTTTCCTAACGATCAAAAATTAGAGTTAAAAGTTGGTGCTCAAGTAATGTTTATCAAAAATGATTCATCACAAGAAAAAAGATATTTTAATGGTAAAATAGGTATTGTAACCGATATTTCTAGAGATAGTGTAACTGTACAATGTGCCAACGAAATTGATGAAATTGTAACAGAAAGAGAAAATTGGGACAACGTAAATTACTCTATTAACGAAGAAACCAAAGAGATTAAAGAAGATGTAATTGGTTCTTTTTCTCAAATTCCTTTGCGTTTGGCTTGGGCAATTACCATTCATAAAAGTCAGGGTTTAACCTTTGAAAAAGCCATTATAGATGCAGAAGCTTCGTTTGCGCACGGACAAACCTATGTAGCTTTAAGTAGGTGTACTTCTTTAGAAGGTTTGGTTTTAAAAACGCCAATTACTAGCAATGCAATTATTAACGACCAAACAGTTAGCACGTTTAACGAGAGTGTAGAAGAAAATCATCCTGATGAAAGGATTTTAAACGAATCTGAAAAAGAATTTCAGCTCAATTTAATTTCAGAATTATTCGATTATCAGCCATTTTTATATCCATCAACACGATTAATCGATATTTTTTACAAAAATAAAACCTCAATTAAAGGCGATGTAATTGATCATTTACAAACCATAAAAGATGATGGAGTTGTAGCATTGATGAAAGTTTCTAACGGATTTAAAAATCAATTAAATAAAATTTCTGAGGATAATGTCCTCCCAGAAAATAGTTCTCAAATTCAAGAACGATTTACAAAAGGGGTTGCTTATTTTATCAATCAAACAAAAAATAACATCCAAAAACCATTAGATGCCATTTCATTTTCTTCGGATAATAAAGCTGTAAAAAAAGACTTTTCCAAACAGTTTGATACACTTCAAGAAAAGTTAGAAGAAAAACTATTTGCGTTAGAAAAAATGACAAATGGTTTTAAGGTGCAAGATTATTTAGAGGTTAGGGCAAATGCGGTTTTACAAAATACTGAGCCCAAAAAAAAGAAAAAAGTAGCTTCTAAAAGAGATGCTCTTTTGGCTTTAAAATTACGCGAATTGCGAGATGAAATTAGAATAAACGAAAACATACCCGCTTTTCAGATTTTTACCCAAGAAACACTTTATGCCATTTGCGACGAAATGCCAAGAACAGAAAAAGACTTGCTTAATGTAAAAGGAATGGGTAAAATTCGTGTGCAAAAATATGGAGAAGAAATTTTAGAAGTTATTGAGCAATATTGCAAAGAAAACGGAATTAATAAATTTAACGAGCAGAAAAAAGAAGCTAAAAAACCTACCAAACAAATTAGTTTAGAGCTCTTTAAATCTGGACTTTCTGTAAAAGAAATCGCAAAAGAAAGAAGCCTAACAACTGGCACAATAGAAAGTCATTTGGCAAGTTTTATTCCTACTGGAGATGTAGATATTTTAGAATTAATTCCGCTTAAAAAGTATAAAAAATTGGTAAAACAAATTGAAGAAGTTGACTTTAAAAACCTTACAGAACTCAAAGAAAAAGTAGACAAATCCTTTACTTTTATGGAGTTAAGAATGGTGTTATTGTCTTTAGAAAATTAAAATTTTTAGTAGCTATTTCCTGCTTTCCATTATATCTTTTTTTGTGAAAAACAAAAAAAGGATGCCATTACAATCAGGGCTAAACTTTTTTGCCAACTATTTGTACGGCCTAAAACACAAGTAATTACAAAAGATTTTCTTAACTTTAAAACATCAACCAAAAACTATAATTATGAAATTAGGTGCATTTTCTAGCAGTTTAGCCGTAAAAGACATTCATAAATCAAAAGCTTTTTACGAAAAATTAGGATTTTCTGTTTTTGCAGGCGATATTGAAAAGAACTATTTAATTATGAAAAACGGCAATGCTTTAATTGGTCTTTTTCAAGGAATGTTCGAAAACAATATACTCACTTTTAATCCTGGTTGGGATGAAAATGCCAACAAATTAGCTGAATTTGATGATGTAAGAACCATTCAAAAACACTTAAAACAAGAAGGTGTAACCTTAGAAACAGAAGCAGATGAAACCACTTCTGGTCCTGCAAGTTTCGTGGTTTTAGATCCTGATGGAAATGCTATTTTAATAGATCAGCATGTTTAGGATTTAATTTAATTAAAAATAATTATTCTTCTAAAATTAAGGGTAAGAAGACTAATAAAATGATAAAACCTTTAATTATTTAAGAAATAATTAAAGGTTTTGTAATACTTTTTTAAGTATTTTTTGTGTTTTTCTATTTAGCTAAATTAGCTTTTAGTTGTTTCATTTTTAAAAAAAACTAACTCTTAATTTTCGATTTTGGTGGATTTGGCAATTGATCAAAACCCATATTAAATAAGGTAAAACCAAAAATATCTGCATATAGTTCTATGATTTTTGCAATTGGTGTACCTGCTCCATGACCAGCATTGGTTTCTATTCTAATTAAAACAGGGTTTTCTCCAGCTTGTTTTTCTTGCAATTCTGCTGTAAATTTAAAACTGTGTGCTGGCACAACTCTATCATCATGATCTCCTGTAGTTACTAAAGTTGCTGGATATTTTGTGCCTTTTTTTACATTATGTACTGGTGAATATCCTTTTAAATAATTGAACATTTCTTTGCTATCATTAGCAGTTCCAAAATCGTAAGCCCAAGCAGCACCAATAGTAAAGGTGTGATAACGCAACATGTCTAAAACACCAACAGCAGGCAAAGCTACTTTCATCAACTCTGGTCTTTGTGTCATTGTAGCCCCAACTAATAAGCCTCCATTTGAGCCTCCATTAATGGCTAAGAAATCTGAAGAGGTGTAGTTATTTTCAATTAAATATTCTGCAGCTGCTATAAAATCGTCAAAAACATTTTGCTTTTGCATTTTAGTACCAGCAATATGCCATTTTTTACCATATTCGCCTCCACCACGTAAATTGGGTACAGCATAAATTCCTCCTTGTTCCATCCAAACAGCCATTATAGAGCTAAAACTTGGTGTAAGGCTAACATCAAATCCCCCATAACCATATAAAATTGTTGGATTTTTCCCATTCAATTCTAATCCTTTTTTATAGGTAATAATCATAGGTACTTTTGTACCGTCTTTAGAAGTATAAAAAATCTGATTACTTATATAATCATCAGTATTAAAATCATGAGCAGGTTTCCAGTAGGTTGTATACGTTCCGTTTTCAGGATTTAATTGAAACGAAGAACTTGGTGTTTTGTAATTGGAAAAACTAAAATACAATGTTTTGTCTTTGGTTTTTCCTTCAAAGCCAAAAGCGGTTCCTAAACCAGGTAGTTTTACTTCGCGAATTAAGTTTCCATCAAAATCATATTGTAATACTTTAGATACAGCATCTACCATATAACTTGCAAAAAAATATCCAGCACCTGTAGAAGGAGACAATACGTTTTCTGTTTCAGGAATAAAATCTTCCCAGTTTTCTGGAGTAGGATGAGCAGCATCAACAGTAACCACTTTTTTATTTGCTGCGTTTAAATTGGTTACTAAATACAATTTGCTATCTCTGTTATGGATGACGTAGGTATCACTTTTTGTGTGATCTAAAACAGTGATTAATTTACTATTTGTTTTCGATAAATCTTTGATAAACAATTTGTTTCCAGAGGTAGATACAGACGCAGTAATCACTAAATATTTATTATCTTCAGTTAAAGTACCACTTACAGATGTATGTTTTTCTTCTGGAGTTCCTCCAAAAATAACCTTATCTGTTTTTTGTGATGTTCCTAATTTGTGATAATACAATTTATGTTGATCTGTTTTTGCAGACAATTCGCTTCCTTTAGGTTTGTCGTAACTTGAGTAATAAAAACCTTCGTTTTTGTACCAAGAAATTTCGGAGAATTTTACATCAACCAAAGTATCTTCTTTTATGGTTTTAGATTCCACATCTAAAACTATAATTTTTCTCCAATCAGAACCACCTTCTGAGATAGAATAAGCAGCAGTTTTTCCATTTTTAGAAAAACTTAATGTGCCTAAAGAAGTGGTACCATCTTCAGAAAAAGTATTTGGGTCTAAGAAAATTTCTGGTTCAGCATTCCCTTTTTTTCTATAGATAACAGACTGATTTTGCAAACCATCATTTTTAGAAAAATAAGTATAATCGCCTTCTGTATAGGGAGTTCCAATTCTTTCGTAGTTTATCATTTCTGATAAACGAGATTTTAATTGTTCTCTGTAAGGTATTTTGCTTAAATAATCGAAGGTAACAGCGTTTTCTGCTTTTACCCAAGCTTCTGTTTCAGTACTTCTATCATCTTCTAACCATCTATAATTGTCGGTTACAGCTGTGCCAAATAAGGTGTCTACAACTGGTTTTTTTTCAGTTTCTGGATAATTCACTTCTATATTTTTGTGTTTTATTTCTTGGGTACAACAAGCTAAAGTAATACTTGCTAAAATAAGGTGTGGAATAAATTTGATTTTCATATTCGTGATTTTTTTGGTTTAAATGTAAAAGTTATTTACAACATTATCAAGTATTTACTAATTTTTAACAATTTGATAATTGATAAGATCAGGATTTGTAATTATCAACATAAAAAAACGACTACTTTTGTACAAGAATAGAATGAATTCTTTAATTAATTTTAAAGATAAAATAGTAAAAGATGACAGAAAATTTAACAAGAGCAACATTTTTAGAAAAAGTTTTCAATTTTGAAGAAAATAAAGAGTGGAAATTTGAAGGAGACAAACCAGCATTAATAGATTTTTATGCAGATTGGTGTGGACCTTGTAAAATGTTAGCGCCCATTTTAGAGCAACTTTCAGAAGAATATGAAGGCAAAATAAATATTTATAAAATAGACACAGAAGCAGAGCAAGAACTGTCTGCAGCATTTGGCATTAGAAGCATTCCTTCTATGTTATTTTGTCCTGTAGAAGGCGAACCACAAATGGCAAATGGTGCGTTACCAAAAGCAGATTTAGAACGTGTTATTGCAGAAGTTTTAAAGGTAGAAAAATAAAAAAAGCCCATCCTAACCTTTCCAAAGGTAAGGAATTTTCACTCTTGTGAAAAAAATGTAATTCCTGTAAGAACAGGAATCAAAAAAAACCTGAAAAGTTAATTTTCTGGTTTTTTTTATGTTAAAATTTTATACATAAGAATTCTATGCATCAAAAAATTATGTATATTTGATGCGAGTCGCGTTGACAAACTTAAAATGTCATCTCGAGTGAATTTGAGAAATTATAGAAATAAAAATATATTTTTATTGAAGATAGCAAGCGTAGCTTAACAAATTTGTATCGAGAACATACAAGACTTCTCGATACAATTTCGATTGAAAAAATCGAAATCACTCGAAGTGACAGGAAAACAATTACACATTTCAACAATTAAACGATTAAACACCAAAAATGGGAAATCAGAAATTATACAAAGGTTCTTTACAAACCATCATTTTAAAATTATTAGAAACTAATGATAAAATGTATGGGTATGAAATTACTCAGAAAGTAAAAGAACTCACCAAAGGCGAACTAAAAATTACAGAAGGTGCTTTGTATCCTGCATTGCACAAATTAGAAGCTGATGGTTTGCTAGATGTTGAGGTTGCAAAAGTGGGCAATAGACTTCGCAAATATTACAAATTAACAGAAAGTGGCACCAAAGAAACTGCGAATAAGTTAGAAGAAATGCAAGAGTTTTTAAAAACAATGCAGCACTTGGTGAATCCTAAATTTAGTTTGGAGTAAAAATTTTTAGCTATGGAATTAACAAAAGAACAAACACAAAAAGTAGAAGAATATTTAGATAAAAAAAGATTCAATTTTATTGATTTAAGAGTAGAAGTTTTAGATCATATGATTTCAGATTTAGAAAGCTTTTTGAATAAAAATTATTCTTTTGAAAACGCTTTTAAAATAACCGTTTTAAAATGGGATAAACATTTTAGAGAATCTTCTAGTTTCTTTTTTGGTTTTCAATATCATGAGTCTAAAATTGTGGTTAAAAATGCGGTAAAAATTTTTAAGCCTTTTTACTTTTTGTATCTGGCTTGTTATTTTTCACCTATGCTAATTTTCACAAATTTTCATATTGTTTTTTCAGAGGGTTTCTCAGATTTTACGAATGGATTTTTAAACGGATTAAACATCGGTTTTTTGCTTTACTTGATCTTTTTAATTACAAAAGTGTATAAATCTAAAGTAAAAACAACTTACAGTTTTATTTTAAGAACACAGTATTTAGGAATCACCTTTTTAGTACTTCCTCTATTTATGGGCAATCATTTTAACGATGATAAAAGTTTTATTCCCTTTTTAATCAGTTTTCAAAGTGCAGGTTTTGCAGTTACTTATATCTGTCATTATTTCTACAAAAAGCACGAAGAAGCCATCAAAAAGTATAAAATTTCGTAGCTATGGAATTATCAAAAGAACAACTTTTACAAATAGACAATTACATTTTTTCTTGCGGCATAAAATATTATGATGTGAGAACAGAAATTGTAGATCATTTTGCCAATATTTTAGAAGAAAGGTTAGCTAAAAATCCAGATTTAGATTTTAAAAAAGAAATTAGAAACATTCACAGAAACTTTTCTGATAGCGGTTTTAGTAAATTGTTAAAAGAGAAAACAAAATCAGTCAATAAAAAGTTTTACAAACAGTCTTTTATACACTTAATTAGGTTTTTTAAACTTCCTAGAATTTTAATTTCTGCAGGTTTATTTTATACTTTGTTTTTGTTGATGAATTTGTTTGAGGATAAAATAGACTTTTTTGCTAGTTTGTCTTTCTTTGGATTGATTGGTTTTTTAGTGTTTACGATAATTTCTTTTATTAGAAATAAAGGCAAAAAAAACAAGTTTCTAACTCTTGAAAGAAATTCTGATTTTAACATATTTATCTCTAGTATTTTTAATTTATGTTATCAGAGTAATAGTTTTCGTTCAGAAGAAAGTTTTTTAAATCCTATACATAATCAGATACATTTAGCTGTTTTTGTTGTAATCATTTTGTTTTATTGGTCTGGAGAATATGTTTTTCATCAAAACAAAAAAAAGATAAAAGAACAATATCCAAATGTAATTGTGTAACTATGGAATTAGCAAAAGAACAAATACAATACATAGAACATCGTTTAGAAAACGAAGGTGTAAAATATTGGGACATTAGAATAGAACTGTTAGATCATGTAGTTTCTGATCTTGAGAAAAATTTAAAAGAAAATAGTTCTGAAGCTGATTTTAAAAAAATGGTTCAGAATTCGTTTATTTTTTTAGGTTGGAATGGAAGTTTTGATGACTTAACAAAACAACGTTTGTTTTGTATTAATAAAATTGTTAGAAAACAGTATTTTAATCAAATAGGATTGTTTTTTACAAATTTTAAATCAATTTTTTTAATCTTTCTAATAACAAGTTTGTACTATTTTGTTTTAGTAACTTTTAATTTAAAATCGTTTAAAGTAATTACAATGTTTATCTTGTTTGCACCAATGATTTATGGCGGCTTTTTATATTTTTCAGAATTTTCTAAAAAAAGGAAATCTGGTTATTTAACTTATAGTACCTTTTATATTTTCTTTTCATTTTTAATGCTAAATGGAGTTATTCAATTTGTAAAACCAGATGGAATTATTCCTGTTGCCAAAGAAACTCAGCTGCTTGTTTGGTTTGCAGTAACTTGTTTAAATACGCTTTTTTCTTCAGCAGGTATTTTAGTTCATCATAAAACCTTAAAAAAGATAAAAAATATAGAATTGAAGTTAAAAAGTATATGAAACTAACCCAATCTCACATAGATGAACTTTACAAATTTACACGTCAGCATTATGTAGAATATTATGATGTGCAAACTGAATTGGTAGATCATTTGGCTAATGATATTGAGCAAATTTTAGAAGAGTATCCAAAATTATCTTTTGAAGAAGGACGAGATAAATCCTTTAAAAAATTCGGAATTTTTGGTTTTATGGATGTTATTGAAGCCAAACAAAAACAAATGAACAAACGTTATTGGAAAATTCTTTGGCGTTTTACCAAAGAGTGGTTTACTCTACCAAAAGTTATAGTAACTTTTGCTGCTTTCTTGTCTATTTTTATGTTACTTCAAATAGAATATTCAGAATATCTTTTCTTAGGTACACTTTTAATTTTAGTAACTTTTGAAATGATTGCTGCATACAAAATAAGAAAAGAACATAAAGTAAAAGAAAAGGAGGGTGAAAAAATATTTTTGTTAGAAGCCATGATAGGAACAACCAAAAATGGTTATACAGGCTTGGTTTTTGTACAGATGTTCAATTTTATAAATCTTACAAGATTTGATTTTTCCGAGTTAGAACCTCATTGGGTTTTTATTATAGCTATTGTGTTAACTTTATTGTGCATTTTGTTTTACGTTTCCAATTATGTAATTCCACAAAAAGCAGAAGAATTGTTGCAAGAAACGTATCCAGAATATAAATTGGTTAAAAATTTGTAACAAAACCTTTGCAAACACTACTTATAGAATAACTACTTAACCAAACTTTATGATTTCACATTTTTTAAAACTAGAGTGGAAAAAGTTTTTTCGTTCGGCTTCATTCGGAAAAAGTGTTGCTTTAAAAATAGTAATGGGATTTTTTGCGCTTTGGATGCTTTTAGGCTTTTTGTCTATTAGTGTTGGAGGCTATTTTATTCTTAAAGAACAATTTCCAGACAAAGACCCTTTTATTGTTGTCAATAATTTTCTAATCTTTTTATTGATTTCAGATTTAATAATGCGATATATTTTACAGAAAATCCCAGTAATGGATATAAAACCAATGCTGATACTTTCTATTAAAAAGAAAAAATTGGTGAATTATATATTAACGAAGTCTATTTTTTCCTTTTTTAATTTTGGTGCACTAATTCTATACATTCCTTTTTCTATTATATTAATTTCTAAAGGATATAATTTAGTTGGTGTTTTAGGTTGGTTGTTTTTTATGCTAATGCTAACTTTATGCATCAACTTTATTAACTTTTTAATTAATAAAAACAACATTGCACTTGGTGCTTTAGTAGTATTCTTAGCTGTTGTTTGGTTGTCTTATAAATATCAGTTTTTCGATATTACAGTATATTTTGGTAAAGCCTTTTATGCTGTTTATAATTATCCACTATTATCAATTATAGGGTTATTATTGGCAACAATATTTTATTATTTAAATTTTAAACAATTATCTAATGCTTTGTATTTAGATGGTGCAATTAAGTTAAAAGAAGAAGAAGTTAATTCTGCAGATTTATCATTTATAGATAAATTTGGTGATGTTGCACCTTTTATAAAAAACGACATTCGTTTAATTTGGCGAAATAAAAGAACAAAAATGGTCTTTTTTATGTCTTTTTTCTTCTTACTATTTGGACTTATATTTTTTACTTTAGAGGCATATAAAGATTCTCAAATTTGGCAATTATATGCTTGTATTTTCTTAACAGGTGGTTTTGCAATGAATTATGGGCAATTTGTACCTGCTTGGGATAGTGAGCATTATAGAATGTTAATGACACAAAATTTCTCTTATCGTAAATTTTTAGAATCTAAATGGTTTTTAATGGTAGTAATGACTGTTGTACTTTTTATTTTGTCTACACCATATATCTATTTTGGCTTAGATAAGTACTTATTAATAGTTGCTGGTTTTTTCTTTAATATTGGTTTTACACCTTTAGTAATGTTATATATGGGTGCTTTTAATAAAAAAAGAATAGATTTAAGTGCAAGTGGTTTTGGTAATACACAAGGTACAAGTGCAGCTCAATTTATTGTAATGCTGCCAGTTTTAGTATTTCCAATAATAATTTATGCAATAGTTAATTATTTTTTTGGTTTTAATACAGCAATCAGTGCAATTGCGGCAGTTGGTGTAATTTCAATTTTACTAAAAAATTCTATTATGAATTTTATTGAAAAAAAATATCAACAAAAAAAATATAGTACACTTCACGGATTTAAACAATCAGAATAACCAAAATTAATTCAAGACTACAATGATTACAATAGATACAGTTTCAAAAAAATACGGAAAAGCAGAAGTTTTAAATGTTGTATCAATAGAAATTCCTACAGGCCAAAGTTTTGGTTTGGTAGGTAATAATGGAGCAGGTAAAACAACATTGTTTAATATTTTGTTAGATTTAATTAGGCCAACTACAGGCGCAATTATCAATAACGATATTGTTGTAAACCAAAGCGAAGATTGGAAAAATTTTACAGGTTCTTTTATTGATGAATCTTTTTTGATTAGCTATTTAACACCAGAAGAATATTTCGATTTTATTGGAGATTTAAGAGGGATGAACAAAGCCGATGTTAAAACATTTATAGCAAAGTTCGATGAGTTTTTTAATGATGAAATAATTGGAAAGAAAAAATACTTAAGAGATTTAAGTAAAGGAAATCAGAAAAAAGCTGGAATTGTTGCAGCAATGATGGGAAATCCGCAAGTAGTAATTTTAGACGAACCTTTTGCTAATTTAGATCCTACAACTCAGATTCGATTAAAGAAAATTATTAAAGAATTAACAGAGAATAAAGAAGTTACAGTTTTAGTTTCTAGTCACGATTTAACACACGTAACAGAAGTTTGCGAAAGAATTGTAGTTTTAGAAAAAGGAGCTGTGGTAAAAGATATAGTTACATCTGCAGAAACTTTAAAAGAATTGGAAAGCTATTTTGCTGAATAAATATCGAATTCTTTATTTATTATTATTTTTATAGACTGTATTTATACTATTTTTGTCATAAATCAGTTGTAAATAAGAGTTTTTGGCTCTTATAAAAAAATAATTCATTTAGATTTACTAGTGTGAAAAACACGCAGAAAACACTTATTATAGTTATCATTTTTGCAACCATATATGCTTGTGGAACAAAAAAAGATACTTTTATAAGCAGAAATTACCAAGCACTTACTACAAAATACAACGTTCTTTTTAATGGTAAACAATACCTTCAAGAAGGTGTAGATGCTATTAATGAAGACTATAAAGACGATTGGTTTAACCAATTACCAATAGAACCTATTGTTTTTGAAGAAGATAAATTTGTGATTCCTAAATACAACAATGGTCCAGGTGCTGGTTTTGGAAATTCTAAAAGAAATAACACGCAGCAAAAAGAGTTAACCACTTTCGAAAAAGCAGAAGAAAAAGCCATTAAAGCCATTCAAACTCATGGAATGAATATCGATGGTTTTGAGCGTAACAGACAAATAGATGATGCGTATTTGTTGTTAGGTAAATCTCGTTATTATCAGCAACGTTTTGTGCCTGCTGTAGAGGCTTTTAACTATGTAATTGCAAATTATCCGCAAGCAAATTTAATTGCAGAAACTAAAATTTGGCGAGCTAAAACCAATATTCGTTTAGATAACGAAGAAATGGCCATAGAATCTATGAAGCTTTTAATGGTGGTAAGAGATACTTTAGAAGCCAATTTGCCAGACGAAATTAAAGAATTAGGCCATACAGCTTTAGCCATGGCTTATGTAAAAAGCGATAGCTTACAAAAAGCAAAACAACATTTACAATTAGCAACAAGAACTTTAAACAATAAGACACAAGCTGCAAGAAACTTGTTTATTTTAGGGCAAATGTATAGTCTAGAGAATAAAAAAGATTCTGCAAGTTTAGTGTTTCAAAAGTTAATCGATTTTAAAAAAGCACCATACAAATACAAAATTCACGCAAATATAGAGTTGGCTAAAAACTCATCTAACGATTCTACAGCAAGTGTGGTTTTAGAAAAATTACAAAAGCTGATAAAAAACAGAGACAACAGACCTTATTTGGATGAATTGTATTATCAAACAGGAGTTTTACATCAAAATAATGATAGCATTCAATTGGCTGTAGATTTTTACAATCAATCCTTAAGAGCTAAAAATGGAGGTGATAAACAAAAAACATTCACTTACGAAAAATTAGGAAATATTGCTTTTAAACAAGATGCTTATCAGCAAGCAAGTGCTTATTACGATAGTGTTTTGCAAGTTTCTAAAGACACTTTAAATCTAAGAATTAGACGAATAAAAAGAAAACATAAAAACTTAGCATCATTAATTAATTTCGAAAATGTTGTTGCTAAAAACGATAGTATTGTAAGAATTGCAACTTTATCCGAAGACGAACAAAAACTATTTTTCGAAAATTATATAGAAAAGCTTAAAATTGCTGATGAAGAAGCTGCACAAATAAGATTAAATCAATTGGCTTTTGGTAATACAAATGGGGGTTTACAATCTGCAAATAAAGGAAATTGGTATTTTTACAACAATCAATCTTTAAGTTTTGGTAAATCTGAATTCCAAAAAATATGGGGAAACAGAAAATTAGAAGACAATTGGAGATGGTTAGAAAAATCGACTATTGGTGGTGGAACTAAAGATTCTATACAAGCAAAAAAAGTAAATCTAAAATATAATTTAGAAACCTATTTAGCTACAATTCCTACAGAAAAAACAGAAATAGACAGCTTAAAAACCGATAGAAATCAAGCGTTATACGAGTTAGGTTTAATTTACAAAGAGCAGTTTAAAAATCAAAGTTTAGCAAAAGAACGTTTAGAAAGAGTGGCATCTTTACAGCCTGCAAAAGAATTGATTTTACCTATAAACTGGCATTTGTATCAAATTTATACTAATTTAGGTGATGTTACTAGTGCAGAAAAACACAAAAATGTAATTCTTACGCAATATTCAAACACAAAATTTGCACAAGTTATTCAGAATCCGAATGCCAAATTTGAAGAAGAAGTTGCAGTAAATGAAATAGAAAATGCATACAAAGAAATGTATTATTTGTACAAAGAAGATAAATTTGAAGAAACGATTACCAAAATAGAAGAATTTTTACCAACCATTTCAAATTCAGAATTAATTCCTAAATTTGAACTCTTAAAAGCTTTTGCTATAGGTAAATACAAAGATAAAGAAGCTTACAAAACAGCCTTAGAATTTGTAGCTGTAAGTTTTGGAAATACAGAAGAAGGCAAAAGAGCAAAAGCAATTATAGCACAATTAGAGAAGTAGAATTTTAGTTTAAAATAGGGCTTCTCGTAAAACAACCCGAAGAAAATGGAAAGAAACGTTATTGCAAAAAACACAACAATTAATGGTGAAATAATTTCTGAAGGAGATTTTAGAATTGATGGAGTTTTAGAAGGAAGCTTAACAACTAAAGGTAGAGTAATTATTGGTTCTGGAGGTTTTGTAAAAGGTAAAATACACGCATTAAATGCAGATATAGAAGGTAAAATTTCTGGCGAATTAAACGTAGATAAAACTTTAACCGTAAAATCTATTGCAGATATTTCTGGTAACGTAGTTGTTGGTAAACTATCTGTAGAGCCAGGTGCAACATTTAACGCTTCTTGTGCAATGAAAGTAGCTTCTAAAGTTTTAAAAATTGAAGATGGAAAAAAACAAGAGCAACAAACCAACCAAAAAGCCATTAAATAAAGCGCTTCAACTTTCTGGTGCAGGTTTACAAATGGGGTTAACCATTTATTTTGGATTTTTGTTTGGCAAATGGTTAGATAAAACTTTCGAAACAAACTTTTTAAAAGAAACAATTACTCTGCTTGCTGTTTTTTTAGCAATGTATTCTTTAATAAAACAAGCCAATAAAATTAATGATTAAGAAAGCAATTTTCTACACTTCTTTTTTTCTTATTCTATATCTTATTGGGGTTAATACTCACCAACTTATTCTAAATAAGCAAGAGCAAATTCTCCCTTTTTCTTTAGAAAAAGTATATCGATTTCACGCTGTATTTTCTGCATTAATTTGCATTAATTTTATAATACTCTCTATTGTTGATAAAATTTTTGAACAACTAGGTTTTATTTATCTAGGTGTAATTATTTTAAAACTTGTACTTTTTGCGCTTACCTTCTATAAACCAATAATTTCGGATTTAGATTTGTCTATTTCAGCAAGAATTTCTCTTATTATACCCACCTTTATTTTTTTATTAACAGAGGCTTTTTTTGTCATAAAAATTCTAAAAATAAAAGATTCAAAAAAATAGCGCCAAAATGATTTGTCTTTTTGAATTATTCTATATCTTTGCGCGGAATTTACAAAGCGTATTTTTACTATGAAGATTGCAAAAAAATCAATCAAATTTCTTACAATAGCATTAATAGCTCTTTTTACGGCTACAATTTTTGCATCTGGTACTGACAATAAACACGATAATCTAGAAGATGGAGGTCGTGTAAATTCAAAAACAGAAATTGACGATTACATCAAGCATCACCTTGCAGACTCACATGATTTTTCTTTGTTTTCTTACACAAACAAAGAAAATGAAAGAAAACACATTGGTTTTCCTTTGCCTGTAATTTTATGGACTAGCGAAGGTTTGGTAACTTTTATGTCTTCAGAATTTCATCATAATGATGATGGACATGTTGTTGTTGAAAAAAAGGGATTAAAATTCGCTAAAATTCATTCTAAAATTTACGAGTTAGATAAAGGTGCTGCTACAGTATCTTTTGATGAGCATCATCATGCAACAAATGCACACAAAGTTTTAGACTTTTCTATTACTAAAAGTGTTTTTGGAATTCTTTTGGTTTCTTTATTAATGTTTTTCTGGTTTTCTAGATTGGCAAAACAGTACAAAGTTAAAAGCATACCTTCTGGTTTTGGACGTGTTTTAGAACCATTAGTTTTATATGTAAGAAACGAAATTGCAAGACCAAATATTGGAGAAAAGAAATACAGAAAATTTATGCCATTTTTATTAACGGTATTTTTCTTTATTTGGATTTTAAACCTATTAGGTTTAACTCCTTTAGGATTTAATGTTACAGGACAAATTGCAATCACTGTTTGTTTAGCAATATTTACATTAGTAATTTATATCACAAATGGTAGCAAAGATTTTTGGATGCACACATTATGGATGCCAGGTGTACCAAAAATATTAAGACCAATATTAGCAGTTTTAGAGTTGGCAGGTTACTTGTTAATTAAACCTTTCTCTTTACTAGTGCGTTTATTTGCAAACATAACTGCAGGGCACTCTGTTGTTATGGGTATTGCAGCTTTAATGATTTTATTAAAAGCTCAGTTTGGTACAGTAGGGGCTACAGGAATATCATTCTTATTAACCTTGTTTTTAACGGTTATAGAATTATTAGTTGCCTTTTTACAAGCATTTATCTTTACAATGTTATCTGCATTGTTTATAGGTATGGCTGTAGAAGAACACGAGCATCATTAAAAACCCTTGGTGTTTATCATCAAGTACAAAAGAGAATTTTTGTTTAATTAATATATTTTAAAAATCAATTAGTATGTACAATTTAATTGGAGCAGGATTAATCGTAATCGGAGGTGGAATCGGACTTGGTCAAATTGGTGGTAAAGCAATGGAAGGTATTGCTCGTCAACCAGAAGCAGCAGGAAAAATCCAAACAGCGATGATCATTATTGGAGCATTATTAGAAGGTTTAGCATTTGGTGCTTTACTTTTAGGAAAATAATCCAGTACAAAAAAAAAGAAATATATCTGTAACGGTTGGTTACAGATATATTCTTAAAATTAAACAACAAAAGAAAAAATTATATTATGGATATTTTCAATGATTTTTCAGTAGGTCTATTTTCTTTACAATTAGTAATTCTAATTGTGTTATTGGTTTTGTTAAAGAAATTTGCATGGAAACCAATTTTAAATTCTTTAGAAGAAAGAGAGTCTGGTATAGAAGATGCTTTACAGGCTGCAGAAAATGCTCGTAAAGAAATGCAAAACTTAACTGCAGATAATGAAAGATTAGCAAAAGAAGCTAGAGCAGAAAGAGATGCAATGATGAAAGATGCTAGAGATATTAGGGATAAAATGATTGCGGAAGCTAAAGAAGATGCTAAAGAAGTTACTAGTAAGTTAATCGAAAATGCACAAGCTTCTATTCAACAAGAAAAGCAAGCCGCTTTAGCTGAGTTAAAAAAGAATGTAGCAGAATTATCTATAGGTATTGCAGAATCTGTAATTAAAAAAGAATTATCTAATAAAGAAGATCAACTTGCTTTAGTTGAAGGAATCTTAAAAGATGTTACTTTAAACTAAGTTTAACTATGAAAGACGCAAGAGCAGCATTACGTTACGCCAAAGCAATCTTAAATCTTGCTAAAGATTCTAAAGAAGAAACTGCGGTTAATGCAGATATGCATTTAATAGCATCAACTATTGCAGAAAATAGTGAATTTAGAGTAGTTTTAGAAAGCCCGGTTATTAAATCTTCAGATAAAATGAAGGTATTAAACGCTATGTTTACAGGTAAAGTAAACAATATTTCTCTAGGTGTTTTTAACTTATTACAAGAAAATAAAAGGATAGTAATGTTAAGTTCTATAGCTAAACAATACACTATCATTTACGATTACTATAAGCACATACAAGTAGCTAAAGTTACTACTGCTGTTCCAATTACTCCAGAAGTTGAAAAGCAAATTTTAGCAAAAATAGTAGCTTTAACTGGTGAAGAAGCAAATTTAGAAAATCATGTAAATCCAAATATTTTAGGTGGATTTATTTTACGCGTTGGTGATGTACAATATGATGCGAGTGTTTCTAATTATTTAAGTGAATTAAAAAAGGAATTCGACAACAGTCATTACATTCCAAAAATATAGTCAGCTTTTCGCTTATGGCAATCAGCCATTTGTAAAAGCAAATTAAAATTAAAAGTAAATAGCTAACAGCTAGCAGCCAAAAGCTAAAAACTAAAATAAGATGGCAAGTATTAAACCAGCTGAAGTATCAGCAATTTTAAAAGAACAATTAACTAATTTTGAAGCTCAGGCTTCATTAAGCGAAGTAGGTACAGTATTACAAGTAGGTGATGGTATTGCTCGTGTTTACGGATTGTCTAACGTACAATATGGTGAGTTAGTAGAATTCGATAACGGATTAGAAGGTATTGTTTTAAACTTAGAAGAAGATAATGCAGGTGTTGTATTATTAGGAGCTTCAACTTCTGTAAGAGAAGGTTCTACAGTTAAAAGAACTGAAAGAATTGCATCTTTAAGAGCAGGTGAAGGAATTGTAGGTAGAGTTGTAGATACTTTAGGTAGTCCTATAGATGGTAAGGGGCCAATTTCTGGTACTACTTACGAAATGCCTTTAGAGCGTAGAGCACCTGGGGTTATTTATAGAGAGCCAGTAACTGAGCCATTACAAACTGGTATTAAATCTATTGATGCAATGATTCCTGTAGGTAGAGGTCAGCGTGAGTTGATTATTGGAGACCGTCAAACAGGTAAATCTACTGTTGCTATAGATACCATCTTAAATCAAAAAGAATTTTACGATGCTGGTAACCCAGTATATTGTATATATGTTGCAGTAGGTCAAAAAGCATCAACAGTTGCTGCTATTGCAAATATGTTAGAAGAAAGAGGAGCATTAGCTTATACTACTATTGTTGCTGCAAATGCATCAGATCCTGCAGCAATGCAAGTTTATGCACCATTTGCAGGAGCTGCAATTGGAGAGTATTTTAGAGATACAGGTAGACCAGCTTTAATTGTTTTTGATGATTTATCAAAACAAGCAGTTGCATACCGTGAAATTTCTTTATTATTAAGAAGACCTCCAGGACGTGAGGCGTATCCTGGTGATGTATTTTACTTACACTCAAGATTATTAGAAAGAGCTGCAAAAGTAATCAATGATGATAAAATTGCAAGTGAAATGAACGATTTACCTGATACCTTAAAAGGTATTGTAAAAGGTGGGGGTTCTTTAACTGCATTACCAATTATCGAAACACAAGCAGGTGATGTATCAGCATATATTCCAACAAACGTAATTTCTATTACTGATGGACAAATTTTCTTAGATGGAGATTTATTTAACTCAGGTGTAAGACCAGCAATTAACGTAGGTATTTCTGTATCTCGTGTTGGAGGTAATGCACAGATTAAATCTATGAAAAAGGTATCTGGTACATTAAAATTAGATCAAGCTCAGTTTAGAGAATTAGAAGCATTTGCAAAGTTTGGATCTGATTTAGATGCAGCTACAATGAACGTAATTTCTAAAGGACAAAGAAACGTTGAGATTTTAAAACAAGCGCAAAATGATCCTTTTACTGTAGAAGATCAAATTGCAATTATCTATGCTGGTTCTAAGAACTTATTAAAAGACGTTCCTGTTAACCAAGTAAAGAAATTCGAGAAAGATTATATCGATTATTTAAATGCAAAACATAGAGATACTTTAGATGTATTAAAATCTGGTAAATTAACTCCAGAAGCTACTGCAACATTAGAAGCAGCAGCTGCAGAAATTACTAAGCATTTTGCATAATTAGACTTTAGTTTTAGATGTTAGTTTATTTACTAACTAACAACGAAGAACTAAAAACTAAAAACTAGAAAATGGCAAACTTAAAAGAAATACGTAACAGAATTACCTCCATTAAATCTACAATGCAGATTACTTCTGCAATGAAAATGGTTTCTGCTGCAAAGTTGAAAAAGGCTCAAGATGCAATTACAGCAATGCGCCCTTATTCATCTAAATTAACAGAATTGTTGCAAAATTTAAGCGCAACTTTAGATAGCGATACTGGTGGAGCATATTCTACAGAAAGAGAGGTTTCTAAAGTGTTATTGGTTGTGGTAACATCTAATAGAGGTTTGTGTGGTGGTTTTAACTCATCAATAACTAAAACAGTTGTTAAAACAGTTGCAGAAAAGTATGCTGATAAACAAGTAGATATTTTTTCTATTGGTAAAAAAGGAGCAGATGTATTAATTAAAGAATACAATGTTGTAGCTACTAGAAATGATATTTATGATGATTTAACTTTTGATAATGTTGCATTAGTAGCAGAAAAGTTAATGGAATTATTTGTGGATGGAACTTACGATAAAATTGAATTGGTATACAATCAATTTAAAAATGCAGCTACACAAATACCACAAGTAGAGCAGTTTTTACCTATAAAACCAATTGAAGGTGGTGATGCTATTGCCAATTCTGATTATATTTTTGAACCATCAAAAGAAGAGATTGTAGAGGCTTTAATTCCTAAGTCTTTAAAAACGCAATTATACAAAGGTATTAGAGATAGTTTTGCTTCTGAACATGGTGCACGTATGACAGCTATGCACAAAGCAACTGATAATGCATCTGAATTAAGAGATGAATTATTATTAACGTATAACAAAGCACGTCAAGCTGCAATTACTAACGAAATCTTAGAAATTGTTGGTGGAGCTGAAGCTTTGAACAATTAGACGAAACGCAAGTAGAGTCAAATTTACATCAAGCGAAGCTTTGAACAATTAGACGAAACGTAAGTAGAGTCAAATTTACAATAGGCGAAGCATTGAACAATTAGACGAAACGTTTTAGTCGAGTTCTAATTAACTTTTTTAAAATATACAATCGCAATTGATTCTTTTAGGATTCAATTGCGATTTTTTTTTGATATTTGTTTTATGCCAAAACTTCTTCTTTTTTTGATATTGATTTCTTTTCAAACTTTAACAAGTCAAGAAAATACAAAAGAATCATCATATAAAGATGTTTACAAAGCTTTAGAACAAAAAATAGAATATTCTAGGGCACTAACATCAAAAGCACTTTACCCTGAAGCTTATGACAAAATATGGGAGGTTTTAATTACTGCAGATTCCATTAAAAACCCAAAAATAAAATACAAAGCTTACCTACATTTAAGCAGTTTATATTCTATCTTTTTTAAGAAAGAGCAAGCCATTTCTGCTATAGATTCTGTGTTTTTTTATGCTAAAAAATCTGGAGATTTTAAAAATATCAACGTAAAATTTAATCTTTATTATACTGCAGCACTTACGTTTAGAATGAATGGAGATTATCTAAAAGCTCAAGAGTATTTGGCCACAGCAGAACAATTGTTAGACGTTAAAAAAGGGAATAACGTTTATTTTTTTACTGAAAAAGCTCATTTATATACTTTAACAAATAGGTATAAAGAGGCAGAAGAAATTTTAACCTCTATAGAAAATGATATAACATCTAAACATCAATTTGCATCCATTGTTTATTCTATGTTAGGAGATTTATATGTGGCAAAAAAGCAACCTCAAAAAGCGCTTATTTATTATAATAAGTGTTTGGCTGTTATCAATCAACAGAAATCTAGAATTGGTTTAAAGGTAGATTTGTTGAAAAAAATATCTAAACTCAACAGTGAATTAGGGAATTACAAATTGGCATTTCAGCAAATGAATGTATCCAAAACTTTGGGCGATAGTTTGTTTGGTAGCCAAAGTGATCGAAATAATCGTTTGTTTCAAATTAAAGATTCCTATCGAAAATCTATCCTAGAAAACAATCGAATTCAGAAAGAACAGCAATTACAATTGGCAAAAAACGAAAAAGATAAATTTAGATTACAGTTTATTTTTGCAATCATTCTTTTTTTGCTAACAACTGTTGGTGCTTTTTTTGGAATTCGATTACAGCGAAAAAAACATCAAATAGAAAAAAAACTCGCAACAGAAAGAGCAAATGCTGAAATAGAAATTCAGAAAAAAGAATTGGCAGTAACAGCACTACAATTGATGGAAAAAGACAAGCTACTCAATGAAATAAAACAAGGTTTGGAGGCTGTTAAAAAACAGGATGATGATATACAAATAGCACATCTAAAAAGTACAATTAAGGTAAACTCTACTAAAATGTGGGAAGATTTTGAAGCCAGATTTGTACAAGTAAATACTTCATTTTATAATTCTTTAGGTAAAAAACATCCTGATTTAAGCAGAAACGAACTAAAGTTATGTGCATTGGTAAAGTTAAATTTCTCTACAAAAGAAATGTCGCAATTGCTAGGGATTTCTAATGATGGTGTTAATAAAGCGCGCTATAGATTGCGTAAAAAGTTAGACTTACAAAGAGATGTTAATTTAACAACTTATATGAATAGCATTTAGACGATAAAAAAGGCAAGTAAAATTAAATTACTTGCCTTTTTAATTTACAATTTTAAGTGCTACTTTTTAATGATTTTAGTAACCACAAAAGGTTTTACGTCACCTGGTGGAATTATTTTAATCGATTCGTGTTCCACTTCTCCATTTCTTGTTTTAATTCTTAAACGAACAGGTTTTCCATATTCTGGAGGAATAGGAATCTTAATCTTTAGCTTACGTTGCTTGTTTAAAATGGTATAGGTTTTTATAGCATTTCCGGCCATAAAAGTTTCTATAATTGCTTCTTTGCTTGCATTTTTAAAACTCAATTCAGCATCCCAAGTATTTACATAAAAACCAGGATCTACAAAAGTAATTTCATATTCTATCCATTCAGAATTGTCTTCTTTTTCTTTGTTTGTAGAAGTAATGTCAGATTTGTTTTTATATAAATAATCCCATTTTCTGCCATGTTTTTCTTTATCAAATTTATAAAAAGCACTTTTATGTCCCACTTTTACTACTGGTAAAATTCCGCCTGCAACTTCTATGGTTTGTACTGATGAAATGTTTTCACTAGAATTCCCCACCAATATTTCAAAAGCACCTTTTTCTACCATGTATTTTTCTTTTTTGGTGTTGTAATAAGAAAAGGCTTCATAAGGAATTTCAATTGCAACAGTATTTGTTTTTCCTGATGCTACAGAAACACGCTGAAATCCTTTTAAGGCTTTTAAAGGTGTTTTTTCTGATGATTTTACATCACGAATATAAACCTGCACAACTTCATCACCAAATACATTTCCAATATTTTCTACAGTTGCAGAAATGGTTAGTTTTTCATCAGCATTTAATTTTTTGCGATCTAGTTTTACATTGTTGATTTTAAAATCAGTATAACTTAAACCATATCCAAAAGGATACAAAGGTTTTCCTTTAAAATACATATAAGTTCTGCCTCCTTCTTGAATGCTATAATCTTTAAAATCTGGCAAATCTTTATCAGACTTAAACCAAGTTGCGTTTAATTTTCCACCAGGATTTACATCACCAAATAATAAATTTGCTAAAGCATTTCCTTGTTCTTGTCCATTTGGCCACATACAAACAATTCCGTCAATATTTTCTTGTTCCCAAGTAATTGCAGTAGGTCCACTAGGCACTAAAACTAAAATTATATTGTTGTTTACTGCTTTAACTGCTTTAATTAATTTATGTTGATTGCCAGGTAATTTAATCGATTTTCTGTCTGTGTTTTCTGTGGATGTAGTTTCGTCATTACCAACTACTAAAATCACTTGATCCGATTTTTTTGCCAAAGCTACAGCTTCTGCAATTTTTTGATCATCATCATCTTTTGCAGTAACTTCACAACCTTGAGCAAAATTTACGTTTGCATTGGTATAATTTTGAATTCCTTGTAAAGGACTCACTTTGCTCTTTGGATGACCAGAGTAAATTCCCATCCAACAACGATCTGCAAAAGGACCAATCATGGCAATGCTTTTAATATCCTTTTTTAAAGGAAGTGCATTGTTATCATTTTTTAATAAAATCATAGATTGTTCAGCTGCTTTTAAGGCTAATTTTTTATGAGCATTGCTTTCTAAAACACTTGCAGGTATTTCTGAATATGGATTTAGTTTTGGGTCATCAAAATCTCCAGTCATAAAACGTAATCTTAATAATCTACGAACAGAAACATTGAGTTCTTCTTCTGAAAGTAAACCTTGTTGTAAGGCATCTGGCAAGGCATTTACCATGGGTGCTTTTTTAACTTTATTTCTAAAACATTCTTGATCTATACCTGCTTTTATAGCCATAGCTGCAGCTTCTGCTTGACTACCTGCATATTTCATACGGTTTTCTAAGCCTTGTACAGCAGCCCAATCTGCAATTACATAGCCTTTAAAACCCCATTCGTTTCGTAAAACTCCATTTACCAACCAATCATGAGCAGAACAAGGAATGCCATTTAAACCATTTAACCCTGTCATAATTCCTGTTGCTTCTTCATCTACAATACAAGTTTTGTAAGCAGGAAAATAATATTCGTATAAATCTTTTTTACTTACGTACGATTGCGATTTTTCTCTACCTTTTTCTATATTATTGGCAACATAATGCTTAACAGTAGTTACGGTTTTTACATATTTAGGATCATTACCTTGCATTCCTCTAACGTACATTCTTGCAATTTCTGACATTAAAAAAGGATCTTCGCTATAACATTCTCCATTTCTACCCCATCTTGGATCTCTAGCCATATTTACAGTTGGCGAGAACATCATCACTTCTTTTTTCCCCATATTTTTTAGGGCTCTAGCTTCGTTAGAAATTGCTGTTGCCACATCAAACATTAAATCTGGATTCCAAGTGGCACCCATTGCAATATTTTGTGGAAATTGGGTGCAGTTCCAGCCAATAATTCCGTGCAAAGCTTCTCCATACCATTCAAAATAAGGAACACCTAATCTTTCAATTTCTGGAATTCTAGAACCACAATAACTTATTTTTTCTTCTAAAGTCATTTTAGACAGTAAATCTTCTACTCTGTCTTCTACTTTTGCATTTGGATCTTTCCAAATTTGTGCTTTCATCACCAAAGGTGATAAAAATACCACTGCAAACAGTAAGATTATTTTTTGATATTTCATTGTAAATATGTTTATGATTAATTGATTGAAAGGTAGTCTCAAATAAAGAACTTTTAAAAAAATGAATATGGACATTAGTAAGACAAGTGCGTTTTTAAGCCATTTCTTATAAAAAAATGATCGATTGTTCTATTAGAAAGATTTACCAACAAATTTTTATCTTGGTATATAATTTGGAGTAATTCTATAAACTATAAAAAATGAAACGACTTAAATTTATATCCATAATTACAATCATCATTGGTTTTGCAATGTGTAAAAGTTTAAAATTAGAAGAAAATCCTCCATTTAAAATTATTTCTGCAACGTATAAAAATTGGGTGGGTGGTCAGCCAGGTGTTAAAGGAACAAATGTAACAATCAAATTTTCATCAACAAAAACGATTCAATTTGATAGTATTTGTTTTGATAATAAAGTTGCCAAATTACAAACCAAGAATTCCAATGATAATTTATTAATGGGCTATTTTAACACATCAACAAGAAGAGATCTTATTTTAGATGCAAACCCAACAAAAGAGTTGAAAAATACTGTGCCAGCAATTAAAAAATTCCCTTTTAAACTCAACGAAAATGAAGCTGTTATCAGTTATAAAATCAACGGAAAAATAAAATATTACAAAATAAAATCGCTACAAAGAGAGAAATAAATCACATTTATAAATGCATTTAAACACCAGTAAATCAATTACTTATAATTTATTTTAGAAGGTAAAATATTTTTTGGCACGCAATTTGAATATTCATAAGCATAACCACTAAACAGAAAGCTTATGAAAACGCTAAAACTACTTTTTGCTATTATAATTACAGGAACCTTGTTGAGTTCTTGCTCTACAGTTTATTACGACGATTATGATAATTATACACCTACTCTAGAAGAAGTTGTTTCTGGTTACGATTTATGGTATGTAGATTATCATAGAACTACTGGTTCTGGAGATGTACCTTATGTATCTAGAGCATTTACGTTATCATTTATAAACGGTATTTTATACGCAAATAATAATATTGCAGATATTGGAAGAACAGGTAATGGTTTAGGAATTGATGTGGGAACTTACAATACCTATAATGGCGAATTAGAAACCAATCATGATATAGATGGTATTAATGATTTTGATGTAACAATTTTATCTACCAATGAAATTAGAATTTACAACTACAGACAAAATGTAAGCTATTATTTAATAGGCTACAATACTAATAATTTTGATTATGATAAATTGTTTTATGAAAACATAGAATATTTATTACAAGAATACGAAGCTTGGGAAAAAACAAATGCAATTGGAGGTACAGAAAATGCTTTTGATGATGAAAATTACCTGGCATTTACACCAGATAATATAACTACATTTTATAGCTCTCAAGATGAGTTTGGCACACAAGTTGCAAATATAAATTGGGATTATGTTGGTGGATACGAAATATTTGATGTTGATGGTTACGAAGACCTTAAAATTTTAACATTGAATTATGATGGAGGAGATATAGAAGAATTTGAATTAAGCGTTGTTACAGATAATAAAATACGTTTGTACCATTACAATTCAGAAACCACTTACGAATTCTATGGATTAGGTTTTATACAATATCTAAAAAGTGAAAAATCTGTTAAATCCGCTAAAGATATTGTAAGGAATAATGATAGAAAACGTACTAAAATAGAGAGAAAGACAAAGAATAGAAGAAATTTAAAATAAAGTTTGGTTAGTTGATTTTTGATTGGTTATTTCTCAATAACCAATTGAAAGAGGAGCCACCCTGAGGAGGGTGGCTTTTTTATTGTTAATAATTGATGAAAATTTTACAAAATAATCTAGGTGAACAATGGCTACTTTTCATACTTTTAAGGGAAAACAGATATTCTCTTAAATTCCTGAATATCAATAATAAAAAATAAAAAAAAATAAGATTTTTGTTTTTTAGCTAACAAGCAAATAGGCAACAGAAAGTACAAAAAGTATGAATAAAACAGCATTTATTACAGGGGCAACTTCTGGAATAGGAAAAGCAACAGCAATATTGTTTGCAGAACATAAAATTAGATTAATTCTTTGTGGTAGAAGAAAAGAGCGTCTGCAAGATTTAGAAAAAGAACTTGCAAAGTTAACAGAGGTTACTACATTACAATTTGATGTTTCTAAAAAAGACGAAGTACAAACAGCAATAAACTCTTTACCAGAAAATTTTAAAAAAATAGATATTCTTATCAATAACGCTGGTAATGCACATGGTTTAGCAACAATTCAAGATGGAGAAATAGATGATTGGGATGCAATGTTAGACATTAATGTAAAAGGTTTGCTCTACGTATCTAAAGCAATTATACCAACCATGATTAAAAATAACAATGGTTTTATTGTAAATATTGGTTCTATTGCAGGCAAAGAAGTTTATAAAAACGGCAACGTATATTGTGCATCTAAGTTTGCCGTAAATGCTTTAAATAAATCTATGAGACTAGATTTAAATGAACATAATATTAGAGTTTCTGCAATACATCCTGGTTTGGTAGAAACAGAATTTTCTGAGGTTCGTTTTAAAGGAGATACTAAAAGAGCAAAAACTGTTTATCAAGGTTTTAAAGCCTTACAAGCAGAAGATATTGCAGACATTATCCACTTTGTGGTTACAAGACCTTATCATGTAAATATAGAAGATTTGGTTGTTTATCCAACAGCACAAGCCAGTGCAACAATGCTAAATAAGAATTAATATGACACCAACATCAAAAATAATAATCGGTTGTATGTCTTGGGGAAAATGGGGAAAACAATTTTCTACTCAAGAAGCAACAGATCTAATTCAGTTTTGTATAGAAAATGGAAACACCACTTTCGATCATGCAGATATTTATGGAGATTACACCACAGAAGCCGAATTTGGAAAAGCATTTGTACAAAGTAGAATTGCAAGAGAAGAAATACAACTAGTTTCTAAGTGTGGTATCCAACTTGTTGGCGAAACAAGAAATAATAAAGTAAAGCACTATAATTATACAAAAGAATATATTATTTGGAGTGCAGAACAATCGCTAAAAAATTTAAAAACAGATTATTTAGACACTTTTTTATTGCACAGGCCAAGTCCTTTAATGATTCCTGATGAAATAGCTGAAGCCGTTTTAAAATTGCAAGAATCTGGTAAAATCTTACATTTTGGAGTATCAAATTTTACACCTTTTCAGGTGGATTTAATTGCTGATAAAATTCCAATAGCTGTAAATCAAATCGAGTTTTCGTTAACGCAAAATTCAGCAATGACAAATGGTGCTTTAGACCAAATGCTATTAAAGAAAATGCAACCCATGAGTTGGCGTCCTTTAGGAAGTGTTTTTAGAGCAGAAAATCATCAAACAAAAACTATTAAAGCACTTTTAGAAACGCTATCAAAAAAATACAATACTACAGCAGATACTTTGCTTTTGGCTTGGCTTTTTAAACATCCAGCAAAGGTTTCGCCAGTTATTGGTACTACCAATAAACAACGAATTTTAAATGCAAACAAAGCGTTAGAAATAGATTTAGAATTAGAAGATTGGTTTTTGTTATTAGAAGCAAGTAAAGGACAAGAAGTAGATTAAAATGATAAACAAACGCTTACTTATCAAAAACCTACTTTCTCATAATGATGAGAATAGTTTTTACGATAAAAAGCAAAAATTATCATTAGGTTCTAAAGAGGGCAAAGCCAAATTTTTAAAACATATTTGTTCTTTGTCTAACTCGAACCCAGAAAACAATTCTTACATAGTTATTGGTGTAGAAGACGAAGAAAACTTAATTGTTGGCGTCGATTTTTTTGATGATAGCAAAATTCAGAATTTGGTAAATGCGTATTTAAATAATCCACCAAAAATAGAATATTTAAACGTGTCTTTTCCGAGTTTGCCTCGTTATAAAGTGGTGGGTTTGGTTACCATTCATCCTAATAATCTAATTACTTCTTTGTTAAAAAATGCTTGGAAATATAAAGGAGGTACTATTTTTTACAGAAGAGGCAGCAATTCTATGCCTTTTTTAGGTAGCAATTTCGAGCTAAGAAATACCAATAAAGAAATTGTGACTAGCATAGAAAAAAATGCTAGAAATAACATAGAACTTACCCTAAATGGAGTTTTCGATTTTATAAATAATCATAAAAAAGAATACAACCCTCAATACAAAGTTTTTAACGAGCAATTTGTATTGTGTTGGGCAGGCAAAAAGAAAATTATAAATAATAAAGAGTTTTTTACAAGAGTAGATATCGAATTGATTAACGAACAAGTTCGATTGTTTTACTCTTCTTTAGACGATGTAAAAATTACCTACAATCAGCAATCTTTTTTAATTACAGAATATATTTCTTTGGGTATAGATGCTAAAGAAACGTATTATCCTTTAGAAAAAACCATCATCAATTTTAAAAATAATGGAAAACATGCCATTGTTAGAGAATTTTTGTTCAACCCACCTAAATACGACGCTATTATTGTAAAACATATTTATGATAATTGTAATGATATTGTTCAAAAAATAAATGAAAATAAAAAACTTTCTGTGTTAGAGCACGAAGATGTTTTTAGATTGCCTCATAACTATTTACTCTGTTATTTAAACGGATTTTTAGACGCGCCAGAACTACTTAGAAAAGCAAAAAACTACATTAAAAATTTAGAAGACAAAACTACTTACGTAAAGTATAAAGAGGCTATGAGAGTAATTCGAAAAGTAAAATATAACTAAATAGTTAAAAAGGTATTTATTGTGATAAATTGTAAATTTAAAATAGTACTATTTATTCAAATTGATTAAATCATCAACCTGAATAGCTACAAAATCGAAAAGGTTTACATCAAGAATAGTATTTGCAATCGAAAGTTCTGTACAAGCTAAAATTACAGGACTTTCTTTTAAAAAAGAGCCAACTAAATCATTAAACTTTTTTAATAGTTTTTTTGTGTCTTTTTTTTGATAAACTTCAACCCTTACAAAGTCTATAAAATCTTGTTGTTCTTTTGTTGGTTTTAGAATTTTTATTCCAGAATTCTTAAAAGTTTCTGCAATATAATTGGCATTCATGGTGTATTTAGAGCCCAATAAAATTGCCCTTTTTTTATTTGCTTTTTGCATTCTTTTTATTGTACCAAAAAGTGGATGAGCAATAAGAATATCAGAATTTACAGAGCTCCACAATTTGTCTATTGTTTCGTGAAGTGTAATATTGGGTATAATTATTCCTTTAATTTTAAGTGATGCTAATTCTTGTAAATGTTTTTTAATGATGGCATCTAAATCAGCAGAAGCGTAAGGTAAAAGATTGTTTATTTTATCAAAATTAGTGCTAACAACTGTAAAATAATCGCTTGAATTTATATTTTTATGACCAATTCTTGTATTCAATAATTGAATATAATACGCTGTAGAATCTAATCCTAATTCTAAAATCCCGAATTTTTTATGTTGATTTTTGTCTATGCTTTGCATAAAATATAATTTGCAAAATAGGCTTTAGAATCTGTTAGTTTGTCTAAAATAAAAAAGTCTGTTGGCTTTAGAATTTTTTGTAAAATATCATCATTGTATTTTCTAGAAATTTCTGTAGCAATTTTTTCTCCTTTTGCAAAAGAATAGGTTTTATCTAAAGATTTAAAATATACTTTTTGATTTGTTTTGCTCGATAAAAAACTTTTTGCAATACCATCTTTTTCTGAATATTCAGGCAAATGATCAAATTGATTTATTACAAAATTAGCACCCAATTCAGTGTTCATTCTATGCAATAAATTCAAGTTAAAATCTTTGGTAACTCCACTGTTATCATTGTAAGCAGCCAACACAACAGATTTTTCTTTTATTAAATCTACACCTAATAAAAGCTTGTCGTTTTTATGCAAATTACTGCCTAAATTGTATATAAATTCAGTTGCAATTTCATCAGACATGTTACCAATATTAGAGCCCAAAAACAGAATTACTTTGGGTTTTGTTCTTTCTTTAAAAGAAGCAAGCATCTCAAAATAATCGCCTTGTTTTTTTACAAAATTTACTTTTGGTAGATCTTTTTTAATCGATTTTTCTAGAATATCTAAAGCATTTTGAGAAATATCAACAGGAAAATAATCGAAATGAAAACCTCTTTCTTGCAAGCATTTTAATAATTCTTTGGTTTTTAAACCATCGCCTGCACCTAATTCTATCAACTCAAAATATTGGTCTTTATTAATCTCTAAATGATCTATTATTTTGTTAGACTGATTTTTAAAAATTTCTAGTTCAGATCTTGTTAAATAATATTCTTGTAAGTGCATAATTTTTGCAAATAAAGCATCACCAATTTCATCATAAAAATATTTAGAAGAAATGTATTTTGATGATTGAGATAAACCTTGGTCTACATCTTTTTTAAATTGCTCTGTCATATTATTTTGCTAAACGAATTCCTGTAAATTGCCATTGAGCATCAGGATGAAAGAAATTTCTATAGGTTTTTCTACTGTGATTTGGAGCTGTGGCTACAGATGCGCCTCTAAGCACCATTTGGTTAATCATAAATTTACCATTGTATTCGCCAATAGCGCCTTCTGCTTTATTAAAATTCGGATAAGGTAAATACGCACTATTTGTCCACTCCCAACGTTTTCCCCAATTTAATTGATCTGCTGCAATTTCCCATTCAAATTCAGTTGGCAATCGCATTTTTTTCCACTCTGCAAAAGCAGCAGCTTCATAAAAACTGATGTGTTGTAATATATCGTTTTTGGGTATTTCTTGTAATCCTTTTAAAGAATAAAAATGCCATTTTCCATCAATTTTATGCCAATATAAAGGAGCTTTAACCTTGTTTTTTTGTACCCAAGACCAACCTTCATCTAACCACAAATTAAAATCGTTGTAACCACCAGCTTCAATAAATTGAATGTATTCTTGGTTGGTTACTAAATTTTTACTGATTTCAAATTGATGTAAATACACTTTGTGCACGCCCAATTCATTATCGTAACAAAATCCATTTTCTTGATATCCAATTTTATAAACGCCTTCTGAAATAGTTACAAATTCAGCATCTGAATTTACAGTATTTTCTGATGGATTAAAATTGGCATCATAAACAGGAAAAATGGGATTATTACCCAACATGTATTTAATATCTGTAAGTAATAATTCTTGATGTTGTTGTTCGTGATGAATGCCTAATGTAATCAATTCACTTACTTTATCATCCTTGTTATTGTCTAACAACATCAGCATAAATTGATTTACATACGCTCTGTATTTGTAAACTTCATCTACACTTGGGCGTGTTAAATTACCTCTATTTGCTCTAAAAACGCGATTACCAATATTATTGTAATAGCTATTGAACAAGAAGTTAAAATCTGGATGAAATTCTTTATAATTTTTTAAAAATGATTTTAAAATAAAAGTTTCGAAAAACCAAGTAGTATGTGCCAAATGCCATTTTGCAGGACTAGCAAAAACGGCAACTTGCACAACATAATCTTCAATAGATAAAGGTTTACAGATTTGTTCTGTAAATTTTCTAGTAGCTATAAATTGATTTTTTAAACGCATGCCTTTTCCTTTCTATTGCTGTAAAGATTGGTTTTATATTACCTGATTACAAAAAAGTGAGATGTATTTTATGTTAAATTTTAATTCTAAAAACAAACAATTTTCAATTCCGGTTTACAAATCGAACTTAATGCCTTGAGCCAAAGGTAAATCTGTGGTGTAATTAATCGTGTTGGTTTGTCTACGCATATACACTTTCCATGCATCAGAACCAGATTCACGTCCGCCTCCAGTTTCTTTTTCGCCACCAAAAGCGCCACCAATTTCTGCACCCGAAGTTCCAATATTAACATTTGCAATTCCACAATCAGAACCAGCTACTGATAGAAAAGCTTCAGCTTCTCGTAAATTATTAGTCATTATTGCAGAAGATAAACCTTGTGCAACTCCATTCTGAATTTCTATAGCATTTGAAACATCACCAGAATATTTTAGTAAGTATAAAACAGGTGCAAAAGTTTCTTGTTGTACAATTTCAAATTCGTTTTTAGCTTCTGCAATGGCAGGTTTTACATAACAACCAGATTCGTAACCATCTCCTTTTAAAACACCACCATCAACAATAATATTTCCACCTTCTTCAACTACTTTTGTTAATGCGTTTTCATACATTTTAACAGCATCTGTGTCAATTAAAGGACCTACATGATTGTTTTCGTCTAACGGATTTCCTATGCGTAATTGGTTGTAAGCCTTTACAACAGCCTCTTTTACTTTATTATAAACAGATTCATGTATAATTAATCTTCTTGTAGATGTACATCTTTGGCCAGCAGTACCTACAGCACCAAAAACAGCACCAATTACGGTCATTTTTATATCTGCATCTGGAGTTACAATAATGGCGTTATTTCCACCCAATTCTAATAAAGATTTCCCTAATCGTCCAGCAACTTCTTTAGCCACAATTTTACCCATTCTTGTAGATCCTGTTGCAGAAACTAAAGGAATTCTGCTATCTTTTGTCATGAATTCTCCCACTTTATAATCGCCATTAATTAAACAAGAAATACCTTCAGGCAAATTATTTTCGGCTAAAACTTCTGCAATTATATTTTGGCAAGCTACACCACATAAAGGTGTTTTTTCACTGGGTTTCCAAACACAAACATCACCACAAATCCAAGCTAAAGCTGTGTTCCAAGCCCAAACAGCTACAGGAAAATTAAAAGCAGAAATAATACCAACAATTCCTAAAGGATGATATTGTTCGTACATTCTATGTCCTGGTCTTTCTGAGTGCATGGTTAAACCATGTAATTGGCGTGATAAACCCACTGCAAAATCGCAGATATCAATCATTTCTTGCACTTCTCCTAAACCTTCTTGATAGCTTTTCCCCATTTCATAAGATACCAATTTCCCTAAAGCTTCTTTTTTATTGCGCAATTTTTCTCCAAACTGACGTACAATTTCACCTCTTAAAGGTGCAGGTTTTGTTCGCCAAGTTTTAAAAGCTTTTTCAGCTTCTAACATCACTTTTGTATAATCTTCTTTTGATGTTGCTTTTACTTTTCCGATGATTTTACCATCAACAGGAGAGTAACTTGTTATAATTTCTCCGCTAGAAAAATTTGTGTTTCCTGTAGAAGTTCCTTCATTTATATCTTGTAAACCTAAGGTTAATAATGCTTGTTTTATTCCAAAATCTGTCATTTTGTATTTTGTTTTAAGTTATTTGACTAAAAAATCTTTATTTTAGAACTTCGAATTTACGAATAAATTCACTTATAAATAATTAAACAATAACAATAGTTTTTGTTTAATATTAAACATTTAAATATGAAACCACAATTTCTTTTTCTTGCTTTTTTAATGATTTTATTAGGATGTAAAACTGAGTCAGATTCACCATCCGAAGAAAAAAGTACAACCACCAAACAAAATGAATTTGCGATTATTATTCATGGTGGAGCAGGCACAATTTTAAAAAAAAATATGTCTGATGAAAAAGAAGCTGCTTACAGAGCCAAATTAGCAGAAGCTATAAAAGTTGGCCATACTATTTTAAAAAATGGAGGTACAAGTCAAGAAGCAGTAGTAAAAACCATACAAGTAATGGAAGAATCTCCATTATTTAATGCAGGTAAAGGAGCTGTTTTTACCAATTCTGGCACAAACGAATTGGATGCTTCTTTTATGGATGGAAAAACTTTAAATGCTGGTGCAGTTGCTGGTGTAAAAGACGTTAAAAGTCCTATTGAACTTGCTGTAAAAGTAATGACAGATTCAGAGCATGTTATGCTTTCTGGTGATGGAGCAAGTACATTTGCTAAAGAAAAAGGATTAGAAATTGTAGACCCGAGTTACTTTTATACAGAAAGACGCTTTAAATCTTTACAAAGAATAAAAGACAGAGAAAAAACAGAATTAGATCATGATGATAAAACTGCTGCTTTTTACGATTCAGATATTAAAAACAGCAAGTTTGGAACTGTGGGTTGTGTAGCTTTAGATAAATACGGAAATATTGCTGCAGGAACTTCTACTGGAGGAATGACCAACAAACGATGGGGAAGAATTGGAGATGCTCCAATTATTGGTTCTGGTACTTACGCCAACAATTTAACTTGTGGAGTTTCTTCAACAGGTTGGGGCGAGTATTTTATAAGAAGTCAAGTTGCGTATGATATTTCTGCGCAAATGGAATATCAACAAAAAACATTAAAAGAAGCTACAACAGATGTTATTCAAAATAAGTTAACCCAATTAGGAGGAACAGGTGGTGTTGTAGCTCTTGATAAAAACGGTAATATGTCTTTCGAGTTTAATACTGCTGGTATGTACAGAGCTTCTATGAACGATAAAGGAACATTAATTGTAAAAATTTACAAAGAATAATCTAACCATTTTTCTGGCAAAGGCTCTAAATTTAGCTCAATAACTTTAGAATCTATTTTTTTAGAAAACCTAGAGAGCGAAATATTTTGAGTAGAAAGGTTAATATTATGCTTTTTATTAATCATTTTTAAAACCTCTTGCATGGTTCTTTTAGCACATAAAACTAAGCTATTCATCATAGAGTTAGATTCGTTAGATAAATCGTAGAGATCTACGTAATATTTTGGTTCATTATCTTTATAAATGATCCATTGTGAGGGTTTTCTATTGGGGATTTTAATAATCTTTTTGGTGCCCAATAGTGTTTTATAAGTAACTTCAATAAGTTTCATTTCTACATCTTTTAAATTAAAAAAATATCACGCAATCATTTTTAAGAAACTCTAAATGCTAATTCAAAAAAGCAAACAAAATTAGTAGTTTTTTTAGTTTTTTAGCAATATGTTTCGTTAAAATGTATGATCTAATAGATAATCAGTAAATTACATACGTATTTTTTGCTAAATTGGTTTTAGAAGTTGTATTTAATTCCTGTATAAATACCTAAATTAAAGGGTGCAAAACCATTTGAATCTTCATTAAAAGTGTTCAATTGAACTTTAAACATCGGGTTTAGTTGCAAAGACCAATTTTTATCAAATAAGTAATTAAAATCGAAACCTAAATTTCCACTAAAATTTATGCTGTTTAAATTCTTAGCTTCTAGTGTGGTAGAAAGGTTTTCTGTGTTTAAGTTTACATTATTTTTATTTAGAAAAAGAGAGCTAAATCCGGTTACAATTTGTGTTTCTAATTTTCTGTTGTTAGAGAGGTTGTACTTTAGTTCTACAGGTATTTCTACATAACCATAATTTTGAGTTAGGTTGCCATTTGTACTCAATGTACTCGTAAAATCGCTACTTAAGCTCAAAAAATTGTTGTTGTTTTCTACAAAAGAAAAAGTATCTCCGTTTGTAAATTGTGTGGTTGTAGTATTGCTTTGTTCAGAAAATGAAATGTTTATTTGATTGTTAGAATAGCTCATTTCTTGCAGATGAATACCAGATTGAATTGTCCATTTTTTATTGATTTTATAAGCAATTTGTACCCCATAAGAATAGGTGTTTTCACCTTTTGTAGAGCTGGCTAAATTTTTATTAATAGGAGAAGAGTTTGTAAAAGAATTGGATTGTAAAACAGCAAAAACAGGAGTTACAGACCAATTTTTTAACTCAGAAATAGCAATGATTTTATCTTTTATTTCTTCTGATAAATCTTTGATGTTTAATTGATGTATATCTTCTTTTTTAAGTATTTCTTTTGATGAAAATAAAGTGATATGATCTTGGAATTCAGTTGAATTTAAATCAAAAGAAAAAGAAGAAATTTGTAATGATTGTTTCGTTTTTATTGGTTTTGATAAAACTTTATTTTGATGTTTTTCAGAAAATTTTTGGGTGTTATTTTTGGAAGTATTGTTTGATGTGTTTTTAGAAATTAAAACATCATTTTTTAAAATTTTGTCAGTAATAATACTGTCTATTTTCTTTTCTATGGTTTTCTTTTCTTTAGGAATTGTAGTGATAATTTCATCAAAAGAATTTGGAGTATTTTGAATATCATTCTCAGCAAAAGGAAAAATAAAGAACCCTAAAATTAATACGGCAACAGCTGCACCAGAAAACCACCAAATAGGAAAAACTTTACGCTTTTTCTTTTTTAGTTTGGTTTCTATATTATTCCAAGCGCTTTTGTTTGGAGAAACCTCCAAATTTTTAAGCTGTTCTTGAAACAATTTATCGATGTTTTTATGATCCATTAATTCAACTTTTTTTGATGGATTTCTAATTTTTCTTTTAAAATTTTTCTAGCTCTAGACAAATTCGATTTCGAAGTTCCTTCAGATATTTTTAGCAACTCTGCAATTTCTTTATGCGTATAATCGTCTAAAACATATAAGTTAAAAACCAAACGATATCTGTCTGGTAATTGCTGTATACAAGCCAATAAAACATCAACATTAAAAACAGAATTTTCTAGTTCTAATTCTTCGTTTTCTACATCACCTATAACCTCATTAACAACTTCTAAAGGTGCTTTTTGCCTGTATTTTTGTAAAACTGTATGAATTGTTATTCTTTTTATCCAACCCTCAAAAGAGCCTTTGTATTTGTACTGTTTTATTTTATCGAAAATGGTTAAGAAACTGTCTTGTAGGTTGTCTTCTGCATCTTGATAATTTCTAGAATATTTTAAACAAACAGCAAAAAGTTTATCAGCAAATAAGTGATAAACTTTAGACTGAGCATCCAAATCTTGCTCACAACATTTCTGTATTAGTTCTTTTAGTTCGATGTTTCTAATTTACAGGAACTACGACTTCTTCAAAAATATTTTCGCCATTATTATCTTCTCCTTTCCAAAATTTAAAAATGTAGTCTTCTTGTTGTATTGCTGTAATTATCATATCGTATTCGTATTGTGTAGCTTCGTCATTGCAGGTTTTATCTAAATCTACTACTGTTTGTACAGCAACAATTCTAGTTGAGTCATCGTATTCGTAATAAATATGATCAAAAATATAGCAATCATTTTTAAGGGTATATTTTATTTTTATGGTGTCTTTTTCGCCATAAGTAAAAGAAGCTGGTGTTGTATATTCATCTATGGGTAAAAGTTCGTAACCATAGTTTACATAGTCTGAGTTTTCATCATTTAAACAAGCGTAAAAAAGAAATACGGCAGCAATTAGTAATATAATTTTTTTCATAATATTTAGGTTTAATAAATTAAAGTTGGGTATCCGTTATTACATGCAACACTTTTAGGAGTGCTAATTATAGAGCAATCTGAAACAATGCTCCACTTTATATTATAAGCCTTTTCGGCTTCTGTATAAGTTTCTATTTTTTGTAAAAAAGAAGCTTCATCAATGTTTTTAGAATAAGGTAAATAACCTTGCGAACCTCCACAAGCTTTTGAACCATAAGCAGCAAATGTCCAGTTGTTTGGGTTAGAACAAGTTTCGCCATAAGCAATATTTGAGATTTCATTAAACAAATCCATTAATGCTCTATGGTCTTTTTCTTGTTCTGTTAATTCTCTTTTTACCACCAATTTAGTTTCGGTAACTTCTATAATTCTCCATCCAAAAGAAGTTGGGTAACTTTGTGTAGAAATGTTAATTAAATTGTCTTGTTTTGTATAAGAACCATTTACATTAAAATAGCTTAGTGGAGGTGTACCACACCAACCCGAAGTTCTCTCTATGAACTCTCCGTTTTTCTGAAAAGTAATTCCATAACCTTCGTCTGGCAAAGCACTGCTTCTTTTATAAGTTGTGGTTTCGTTTTCGTAAAAAGGTTCTACCCAATTACCAAGTAATAAATTGTTTGGGTCTATATCTTCATCAATATTCGTATTGCTTTCGCAAGCAAATATTAAAGTAGCAAATGCTAAAATTAAGTAGTTTTTTAGTTGCATAATTTTTAGTTTTTAAAGGGGTAAGTTTTCTGATGTTTTTTCTGTTTTTGAAATAATTTCTAGTAATGTGGTTTCTATAGAAGGCCCATCTTCGGGCGGATTTTCAATTTGTCTTTCAGATACTTTTATTACATATTCAAAGCCTTCTTGGTATTCGAAACCAACAATAGAACCATAAAAATATTGCCAATTTTCTGTTTCATTTTCTTTAACTAATAAACATTTTTGATAATCTAAACCCACACAATCTCCAAGTTTAGAAGCTACAATTAGTGTTTTTTCTGGTGTAATTAAGTTGTTATCATTACAAGACAAAAGACCAATTGTTATGCAAATGAGATAAGTGAATTTTTTCATAGTAATTAGTAATTTATTTGAGTATTCCATCCTTCTAAATTTAAAGTTACTTCAGAAAAACCTTCTTTTAAAGCGGATATATGAAACGTAAATTCTTTTTCAAAAACTGCCAAACAAGCTTCAGTATTTTCTAAATAAAGTTTTAAATTTCTTTGCACAGGATAAGATTCTAAAATTTCATTGGCATCTATTAAAACAGCTTTCCAAGAATTGCTATCACAACCACTACTGCTAATTTTTATAGTTAATAAATCTCCTTCTAAAGTTACGTTAGTTATGGTATAATTATCGGTTGATGTTTCATAAAAAAGTGCATTATTTACTATAACAGATTCGTTGTTAATATCGATGTTATTGTTGTTTTCTTGACAAGAAATACACAAAAAAACAAAGGCAAATACAAGCACTATTTTTTTTATCATTTTTAGTTGTTTCTTAGAAGATGTAAAAAGACCAAAAGGGTTGCGTTGAATAATAGTATTTTTGTAAAAAAAGAATTTTTATTGTATTATTCTTTATACAGTTTCTCTTTTACAAGAGGATTTTTTTTAAAAGACAAAACCAGAATAGCAAACGAGTTGTTGGTAATTTTAAGAGTTTATGCAAGAAACCATATTTAACATAAAAAACGAAGAAGATTTTACAAAAGCAGCTTTGGCCGTTTTTAAACATCAGTTTAAACACAATAAAGTGTATCGTTCTTTTTGCGATTTGCTGTACAAACATCCTTCTGATGTTACTAAAATAGAAGAGATTCCTTTTTTGCCCATTCAGTTTTTTAAATCTAGAGAAATACTTTCATCCCAAGAAAAAATTGAAGAGATTTTTACAAGTTCTGGAACAACAGGTAGTATTACAAGTAAGCATTTTGTAACCGATATTAGCCTTTATAAAGAAAGTTATTTAAAAGGGTTTGCTCATTTTTATGGAAATATAGAAGATTATGTAGTTTTGGCATTATTGCCCAATTATTTAGAAAGAAAAGGGTCTTCTTTGGTTTTTATGGTTGATGATTTAATTCGAAAAACCAATAATATAGAAAGCGGATTTTACCTAAACAATTTAGATGAATTGGCCACAAAACTCATCAATTTAGATAAAAAAGGCCAAAAAGTATTGCTAATTGGGGTTTCTTTTGCGTTGTTAGATTTGATAGAAAAATATCAATTTAACTTACAAAACACTATTGTTATGGAAACTGGAGGAATGAAAGGCAGAAGAAAAGAATTGATTAGAAATGAGTTGCATCAATTACTTTCTGATGGTTTTGGGGTTGATGAAATCCACTCAGAATATGGAATGACAGAATTATTAAGTCAAGGGTATTCTAAAGGAAATGGTATTTTTAAAACGCCACCTTGGATGAAGATTTTAACCAGAGACACAGAAGACGCCTTAACCATTCAAACAATGGGAAAAACTGGCGGAATTAACGTAATTGATTTGGCAAATTACAATTCTTGTTCTTTTATAGCCACTCAAGATTTAGGAAAAGTCTATGAAAACGATACGTTCGAAATTATTGGACGCTTTGATAATTCTGATATAAGAGGCTGTAATTTAATGGTTTTGTAAACCAATCAAAAAAAATAAAAACAAAGAAAAAGATTAAAAATTATGAAATTTAAGTTATTACAAGAGTTTAAAGATTTTGCTGTAAAAGGAAACATGATCGATATTGCAATTGGTGTGATAATAGGTACAGCATTTAATAAAGTGGTTAACATTTTAGTAAAAGAAGTATTAATGCCACCACTAACTTTACTAACAGATGGTGCAAATTGGGAGAATAAAAAAATTATTTTAAGAGAAGCTATTTTAGCTGATGGCAAACCTAAAATAGAAGAAATAGCTATTGGTTATGGCAAATTAATAGAAGCTGGTGTAGATTTTTTAATTATTGCGCTTACTGTTTTTTTGGTTGTTAAAGTTATGAATCAAATGAAACAAAAAGCAGACGACCCAAAAAATAAAACAGTGGCTACCCCAAAAAATATTGAATTAATGACCAAAACCAACGAACTTCTAGAAAAGCAGAATGCTTACTTAATGAAGCTTTTAGATAAATAATTCGTGCTGTAATGATTACAATTTTTCATCGACCAAAAGCAAAACAAAACCCGATGAAACCTATAATTACTATTTTATTTATAACGATTTCTATAACTACTTTTAGTCAGAATTATAACCTTAAAAAAGGATATGTAGCAGAAGGTTATGATGTGGTTGCTTACTTTAGTAATAAAGCTGTAGAAGGCGATAAAAAGTTTACAACTGAGTTTGATGGCGTAAAATTTAAGTTCTCAACAAAAGAAAATTTAGAAATTTTTAAAAAAAATCCAAAAAAATATGTTCCTGCTTATGGTGGATATTGTGCTTATGCTGTGGGGGTTAAAGCTAAAAAGGTTGGTATAGATCCAGAAACTTTTCAAATTAGAGATAAAAAATTATACTTGTTCTACAATTCTTGGGGAATAAATACGTTAGAGTTATGGAAAGAGGAAGGAGCAGAAGATTTAAAAAAGAAAGCAGATGCCAATTGGGCAGCTATTATAGAATATTAATAACCAGCGCAAAAAGGGGTTAGTTCATGCCTGAGTTATTTAGAAAGAGGGTTGATTTTATCAGCCCTCTGTTTATTTACAAAAGTTTCGTTTTTAATTACTGATTTATACTACCCAAAGAAAACACTGTTTTTCCATTAGCATTCATTAATTTTTGAGCATCAAAATTGGGCATTAAAACTGTGTTTAGTTCGTTTAAATTCCAAGTATTAGGGTTTTTAAACCACTCAGAAATATCCATTTTAATTTCTATAGTAGCAGTATTGGTTATTTCTATATTGCCCAAATCAACTTCAAAAGAAGTGTCTTCGAATATTAAATTATTAGCATCAGAATTATCTACAGCTCTAATTACGTGGTAATTAAAACCAGCATCTGTGTTGTTTTTGTCTTTGTATTTGCCATCAAATTGCATAAAATGATATCCACCACCTAACATTCCTGGTACATTAAAAGAAACTGAATTTAAATCTTGATAAATACCATCAATATTATCTTCATCTGTAAAACCAAATGTGAATTTTAGTGATTTTATACCTGTGGTAATCTCATTAAATTCGATTTCAAAACCAGTATTTTCACCAATATTTATAAGTTGATAATCTTTGGAATCTTCACCAAGAGTGATGTTAGAAACCAAATATCTTAGTCTTTCTATACTGATAGATTCTCCATTTTCAGTGGTAAATTTAAATTCATTAAAATCTTCGGATGTTAAATCTGTACCTGCCCAATTATGAGTAAATTTTAAAGTAACATTTGTGCTTTCAGGAAAAACACAACAATCAATTTCATTTTTACAAGAAGTAAATAAAATGATTGATAAAAAAACGAAGTTTATAAATGTTTTCATTTTTCTGTTTTAACAATTAACGCATCAGAAAAGCCTTTATTTTCAGAAATATCTTGGTCTGCACTAGAACTTTCTCCAACTGCAATTATTGAGGTATTGTTTATTTCGATAGCATCAAAAAGGAAATCATTTTCTGAGCCACTAAAAAACTTTTGCCAAATTTTATTTCCAGATGCATCTACTTTTAAAAGCCAAGCATCATTTTGACCAAAATTTGTAAAATCGTTGTCTGTACTTCTAGAATAACCTGCAATTAAAAAGCCATTGTCTTGTGTTTTAGAAATGGAACGAGACACATCAAAACTAGTACCACCAAATGTTTTTTCCCAAATTAGATTTCCATCTGTAGATATTTTTAGCATCCATAAATCTGCTGCACCATTGTTAAAACTTACATCTTTATCAGAACTTCTAGTATCACCAACAATTATAAAATTACCATCGTTTGTGGTGGTTATTCCTCTTGGTTCATCAATTTCTGAACCGCCAAAATTCTTTTCCCAGATTAGATTTCCATCCGAAGAAATTTTTAAAATCCAGAAATCGTAAGTTCCTAAATTGTTAGAAATATTAAAATCGTTACTGTCTGAAGATGCTGCAATTATATAGCTATTATCTGCAGTTTCTACAACCCCAAAAGGAGTGTCTGTAAAAGAGCCACCAAAATATCTGCTCCATTCTAAATTGCCAGAATTGTCTGTTTTTATGGCCCAAACATCTCCACCTGCGTGTTTTTGAGCAGTTTTTGCATTGCCTTCTCCATTAGAAGCTGTAACATCTAAAACGCCTGTTATTAAAAAGCCATTGTCTGAGGTTTGTAATAAAGTTGTGCCTGTATCTGCACCAATAAATCCGAAGCTTTTTTCCCAAGTAATAGTACCATCAGCAGTAATTTTTAATAGCCAAAAATCTTGTGCACCTGCGTTATTAGAAACATCAGAATCGGCACTTTTGCTATAGCCAAAAATGGCAAAACCGCCATCGTTTGTAGCAATTAGATCTGTGCCTCTATCATCATCAGAACCTCCAAAGGTTTTTTGCCAAAGCAAATTGTCATCCGAAGAAAATTTCATCAACCAAAAATCGAAGCTTTCATCAGTTTTTGTTTCAATATCTAAATCGTTACTTTGTGTATAACCTAAAATGGCATAACCACCATCTGAAGTAGCTACAACTGATTGAAAAACATCGTTTTTAGTACCTCCAAAAGTTTTTACAAAACTGGGTTCTCCTGTAGCCAAAGTTGGTAAATCTTCTAATTGTTTTTTAGTACAGCAAACAAAAAGGAAAAGGATTGTTGCGTAACAAATTTTTTTCATTTTTTTTTAAAAATGGTTATGTTCTTTTTTTAATGAATTATAAGTTTAGTGGTTTGATTATCATTTACTTTAACTAGGTATATTCCCTTATTAATATTGCTAATATTAAGTTCGTATTGAGTGCTATTTATGTTGTTTTTTTCAGCTATTTTTTGCCCAACTAAAGAGTAAACTTTAATGTTTTTAATAGATTCACCATTTAAAGATTTAATAGTTGTTTTGTTTGATGTTGGATTGGGAAACATAGAAAATCTCGATTCTAATTTCTGATTTTCTAGGCTTAATGTTCCACTTTTTCTGATGACAAAAAAGCCATTATCAATATCACTTACAATAATATTTCCGCTCGGAAAATAAGGATAAACATTCCAAGCGCCATTAAAAGCAGTGCTGTTGTTATTAGGATAGGTATCAAAAAAACCAACTTCTGTAATTGTTTTATTTTCGATATCAGAAATATCTAACATTCTAACTCCTGCAGTATAACTCGCTTGGTAATAAATGTTGTTTTTAACATAACCATTATGATCTATTGCAGCTGCATCACTATAATAATCGAAATGATGTAAAGGATTGTCTAAATCTGTAAAATCGAAAATTACAGTTTTGGTGTTGTTTCCTACTCTAATTTCATCAAGTTCATCACCTAAAATAAAATATTTTAAATCTTCTGTAAACCAACCTTGGTGCGTATATTCTACATCTGTATAAGTAATTGTAGAAATAATTTTAGGCGCAGTTTTGTCTGTAACATCTGCAATTACAACTTCATTTTCGTTACTACCAATTAAAATTTCTTTGCCTGTATAATCTAAATCAGGGCCATTATAAGTTATAACTTGTGCATCGTGTGCATAACCACCTTCTCCAAAACCACCTTCTAAAATTGGGTTGGTTGGATTTTGAATATTGATAAAAATAGGGCCACCTTTGTAGGTAGAATTTTTACTAGCACCAACTATATACGCATAACCACTGTCTTCGTTTATTACAATATTATGCGCTGTTCCAAATTCTGTAAAATGAGTATCAGCCAAAAATACTTCAGGCGGATTTGTTACATTTCTAAGCTTTGTTAAATCGAAAACTTGCATTCCGTGATTACTAGCTTCACTCACAATAAAAGCGTGATTGTTGTATACTTTAACATCTCTCCAAGAACTATTTACAGTGCTTGTTGCTAAAGTTCCTAAAATTATTGGCGATAATGGATCTGTAATATTTATAAAAGTGATGCCTTTTGTTGTGCCCATTAATGCATATTCGTTTTGTGTGTTTGGGTCTGTCCAACCCCAACTATCATTACCTTCTGCTCCAGAACCAGCAATTTCTGAAATTGAAAAATGAGAAAGTAAATCGTAATCATTACAAGGATAATTACCTGCAAATCCGTTTACACATGGTGTTTGAGCAACTATAATTTGAGATAAAAAAAGGAGGAAAAATGTAGTTTTTTTCATACTAAAACCTGTTTTAATCCAAAAATACATTATAAATTGAAATATAATCTCTTTTCTCTGTTAAACTAATCCTCTCAATTTTTAGAATGTACTTATCTTTGCAGCATGTTAGAAGACAAAAATCAACAAAAAACATCGTTAGCCGAACTTGGTGAGTTTGGCTTAATTAAGCATATTACAAAATATTTTAACGTTGAAAATGCATCAACAGTAAAAGCTATTGGAGATGATGCTGCAGTATTATCTGCTTCAGAACAACAAACTTTAGTAACCACAGATTTATTAATTGAAGGCGTACATTTCGATTTAAGCTATATGCCTTTAAAGCATTTAGGCTATAAAGCTGTAATGGTTAATTTATCTGATGTGTATGCCATGAATGGAACTGCAGAGCAAATTACAGTTTCTATAGCAGTTTCTAATCGTTTTCCTTTAGAAGCAATCGAAGAATTGTATGCTGGTATTCAGCTGGCTTGTAATACGTATAAAGTTGATTTGGTTGGTGGAGATACAACATCATCTACCAAAGGAATTTTAATTTCTATAACTGCTATTGGTAAAGCCAACAAAGAAGATGTTGTCTATAGAAATGGCGCAAAAGAAACAGATTTAATTGTGGTTTCTGGTGATTTGGGTGCAGCGTATTTAGGTTTGCAAGTGTTAGAAAGAGAAAAACAAGTTTTTAAAGTAGACCCAAATAATCAACCAGATTTAGACAATTATACGTATTTAATTGAGCGTCAATTAAAGCCAGAAGCGCGTAAAGATATTGTTGGTTTGTTTAAAGAATTAGAGGTAAAACCAACTGCTATGATCGATATTTCTGATGGATTATCTTCAGAACTATTTCATATTTGTACACAAAGTAAAGTAGGTTGTAAAATTTATGAAGATAAATTGCCTTTAGATCCACAAGTTATTTCTACTTGCGAAGAATTTGAGTTAGATTCTACAATGGTGGCTTTAAGTGGTGGCGAAGATTATGAATTGTTGTTTACAGTGCCAATTGCAGATTTTGATAAAATAAAAGCAAATCCTAATTTTTCGATTATTGGGCATGTTACCGCAGAAAACCAAGGGTTGCAATTAATTACAAGAGCAAATCAAGAAATAGCATTAAAAGCTCAGGGTTGGAATGCTTTGCAAGAAGATTAATTTTAAATGAAATCTTTACAATTAATACTCTCTAACCTAATTTTTTTGGCACCTTCTTGGGTGTTTTCTTCGATTAACATTTTAATAGGAACTTGGATTTTATACATTCCATCAATAAAAACAAAGTTTCAATTAAACGATGCAGAGATTGGTTTTGCGTTATTTTTTACGGCTTTAGGTTTGTTGTTGGCCATTCCTTTTATTCCGAAAATCAATAAAAAAATAGGTTTAGGCACATCAACAAAAACAGGAATTATAATATTAGCATTGGTTTTTAATTTGCCTTTATTAGCGAGCAATTATATATTTCTTTGTGCTGCGTTGTTGCTAGTTGGTTTAAGTTCTGCTTTTACAGACATTTCTTTAAATGCATTAACAGCCACTATAGAAAAACGAGAAAATCAAAATTTTATGTCTGCTGCACATGGCTTTTTTAGCTTGGGTGGTTTTATTGGTGCTTCTTTGGGTAGCTTGTATATGAGTCAATTTTCTAATCCACAATTGCACATGCTTGGCATTTCTGTAATTGTAATTTTGTCTAATTTGTTTTTATCTAAAAGCTATAAAAATGTTCAGGTTGATGCAATAAAAACACAGCCTAAAAAACAATCTTTTTATAAAAATATTAAACCACTTATTATACTATCTATTATTGCTTTTATTGTATTATTTAATGAAGGTGCTGTAGAACATTGGAGCAATTTATTTCTTTTTGATGTAATAAAAGTATCTGAAAGTAAAGCAGGTTTAGGTTTTATTGTTTTTTCGTTAACAATGACTATTGGACGTTTTTTAGGCGATGGTTTTAGTACAAAGTTTGGTTCTTTAAAAACCATTCTTTTTGGTACGCTCTTAGCATTTTTTGCCTATTTATTAATTATTACAGCCAGTTTATATGTAACCGTAATTGGTTTTGGGTTTTTAGGATTGGGCTTATCTGTAATAATTCCGGAAATTTATAGAGTTGCAGGTAAAACCAAAGAATTAGAAACCTCTTTTGCTATTTCTATAGTTTCAGGAATTGGATTTATAGGATTTTTAGTTGGCCCAGTTATTCTTGGTGCCATTTCTAATTGGAGTAATCTAGTTATGAGTTACATTTTTTTAGCTGCAATTATGCTTCTAGCCTCTTTGTTAACCGTTTTTAAACTAAAAAAGAAACCTTAATTTAAACTTCTCTAATAAAAGATGTTAAAGTTGATATTAATTCGTTTCGGTTTTCAATATGACTCATATGTCCGTCAGGAAAAACAACAAAATCTGAATTGGTATTTTTAGCTTCTTCTAATAAAGAATTATACTCTAAAACAGGATCTTTTTGACCAATAATCATCAATTTTTTAAAAGAGTTTTCTTGTAAAACATGGTTTCTGTTGGGTCTTAATTTCATCCCTTCATTAGCAGCCATATAACCTTGTAAAGAAGTTTGTAGCGCTTCTTTTTTTATTTGTTCTATTGCTGTTTTGTATTTTGATAAATTCTCTGGATGAAACAAATTAGAAACAGACATTTTTACCAAAGATTCAAAGCTATTCTGAACCATTTTATTGGCTCTTGTTCTTAGGTTTTTACGTTCTGTAGAATCTTCGTTAGAAGTAGAATTCATTAAACACAAACCTTTTATTTTCTTCGGATTTTTTTCAGCCAAAGCCAAAGCAACATAGCCACCTAAAGAATGCCCAATTAAAAAATATTCTTTAATTTTTAGGTGATGTAAAACAGCTTCAATACTTTCTGCAAATAATTCCATAGAATGGATATAACCAATAGATTCTGAACTACCATGACCTAATAAATCCACAGTAATTATTCTGTTATCCGTAGAAAGTTGAGGTGTAATGTTGTTCCACATTGTAGAATTCTCTAAAAACCCGTGAATTAGAACAACTGCAGTTCCTTTTCCAGAATCAGAAAAAGAAATGTTGGCATTTTTAAATGTGATTGATTTTTGCATCATACAAAAATATGTATATTTCAAGAATATAAATTCATCTAAAATGAACAAAACAAAAGAAATTTGGATTGCAGGTTTTGCACTTTTTTCGCTCTTTTTTGGAGCAGGAAATTTAATATTACCTCCAAGTTTGGGAGCAAAAGCAGGTTTAGATTGGTGGATTGTTGTTTTAGGTTTTGTATTGACAGGAGTTACTATTCCTATTTTGGCAATTTTTGCACACGCAAAATTACAAGGAACTCTTTACGATTTTGGAAAAAAGGTTTCTCCGGTTTTTAGTACCATTTTTTGCTTTTTAATCTACATTATAGCAGTTGCCATTCCATCTCCAAGAACTGCAGCAGTTACACACGAAATTGCAATTCAGCCATTTTTCGATTCCTTACCAATTTTAACCAGTATTATCTATTTTTTATTGGTTTTTATTTTTGCGGTAAATCGTTCCAAAATCATTAGTTTAATAGGTAAGTTTTTAACTCCAATTATTGTAATTATTTTATTGTTAATTATTGCAATTGTTACTTTTACAGCTCAAGGAACTGTAGGTCCATCAACTTTAAAAAAACCTTTTGTAGATGGTATTTTAGAAGGTTATCAAACGTTTGATGCCATTGCTGGTGTAGTTGTAGGAGCCGTAATTATTATCTCATTAAACTATAGTTCACACACCACTTTTGATGCCAAAAGAAAATTAATTCGACAAGCAGGTTTTATAGCAGGCACAGGTTTATTATTAATTTATGGAGGTTTAATTTTAAGTGGTTCGTTGTTATCATCAACATTTGCAGAAAACGCTTCTAGAACCGAAATTTTAACCAGTTTAAGTACACAAACTTTAGGGAATTTAGGTGCAACTTTTTTAAGTGTTTTAGTGGCTTTGGCTTGTTTTACAACAGCAGTTGGTATTGTAACAGGTACAGCAGATTATATTAAAGGAATTTGCAACGATTCTAAAAAGGCTTACATAATTACAGCTGCTGTTGCTTCAATTATTGGGGTTTTTGTGGGTAGTTATCAAGTAGATTTTATCATTACAATAGCAGTGCCAGCTTTAATGTTTTTGTATCCAATAACTATTATGCTCATTATTTTAAATATTGTACCAGACAAATACGCTTCTAAATTGGTGTTTAGAGGTGTAATTTTAGTAACCTTTATTTTTAGTATTCCAGATTTTTTAGGGTTTATCATCCCAAGAGAAAATTTAACAGGTATTGTAAATGTAATTCCTTTAGCCAAACATAGTTTGGGTTGGGTTTTACCAGCTTTATTGGTTTTTGGATTGTTGAATTTGAAGAAAGTCAGTAAATAATTTTTTCTATTTATTTTTATAGTGTGAATAACTGTTATAAATTTTACTTTTAATTTCAATAAAATTAAAAAGCCTATTTTTGCGATTATTATTTTAGAACTTTAATAGAAACTCTTGTTAAACTATTATTCATATCCACATACCACTTCTAAAGAATGGGTAACTTTTGTACATGGTGCAGGAGGCAGTAGTTCTATTTGGTACAAGCAAGTGCGCGATTTTAAGAAGCACTTTAATGTATTAATTTTAGATTTAAGAGGTCATGGAAATAGCAAACCAAAGTTAAAAGATACATTTAATCCTAAATATACTTTCGATTCTATTACTGCTGATATTGTTGAGGTTATCGATCATTTAAAAATTGAAAAATCTCATTTTGTAGGTATTTCTTTGGGTACTATTTTAATAAGAAATTTAGCAGAAAAAAAGCCAACATTAGTACAAAGTATGATTATGGGTGGCGCAATTATAAAAATGAATTTCCGCTCTCAAGTATTAATGAAAGTGGGTAATATTTTTAAATCTGTAGTGCCTTATATGTTATTGTATAAGCTGTTTGCTTTTATCATTATGCCTAAGAAAAATCATAAAAAATCGAGATTACTTTTTGTAAATGAGGCTAAAAAATTATATCAAAAAGAATTTTTACGTTGGTTTAAATTAACATCAGAAATTAATCCGCTATTGCGTTTTTTTAGAACCAAAGATATTAATATACCTACCTTTTATATTATGGGTGCAGAAGATCATCTGTTTTTACCATCCATAGAAAATATTGTAAAGTTGCATAAAAAAGCATCGCTTTTTGTAATTGAAAATTGTGGACATGTGGTAAATGTAGAACAACCAGATGCGTTTAATAGCCAAACAATTCGTTTTATTACTTCTTTAAATGCATAGTTAAATTGCTTGCAGAATTGGTTAACCAATTTCCTTTATTTTTCACTTTTTGTCTATTTTTTCTTGATTATTTTTTTCTTCGGATAGAATCGTAATTCTATAAAACCCTTTGTTTATGGGGCTTTCAGATTATTTAATGTGCAATAATTTTTTAATTATTTAAAATTAAAATAATCTTTTTATAGATTTTTATGAAGTATCTTTGTAATTCAAAAGAATTTAATATGAATCAGATAATTACGTTTGGCGAGGTATTAATGCGTATTTCTCCTCGTGGAAATAAGAAATTTATTCAATCTAATAATGTTGAGTTTTATTTTGGAGGTACAGAAGTTAACGTGGGTATTTCAATTGCTAATTTTGGCGGAGACGTTAAACATATTTCTTGTATTTCTGATGATTTTATTGGAGACACTGCTATTTCTTATTTAAGAAAATTCGATGTAAGTACTTCTGCTATTGTGCGTTCTAAAAGACCTTTAGGTGTTTACTTTTTAGAAGTAGGTGCAGTTATGAGACCTAGTTCTATTTCTTATAACAGATCTCATTCTTCTTTTTCTGAAATTCAGCCAGAAATGGTTGATTGGGAAAATGCCTTAAAAAAAGGAAAATGGTTTCATTGGACAGGGATTACACCTGCTTTAAATAAAGGAAGTAAAGACACTCTATTAGAAGGTTTAAAATTAGCAAGAGCAAAAGGAATGCAAGTTTCTGCAGACCCAACTTACAGAAGTGGTCTTTGGAATTATGGCGAAGATCCAAAAGAAGTTTTATCAGAATTGGTAAATTATTCTACCATTTTTATAGGTGGTGTTAATGAAATTAATGAGCTTTTAGGTACTGATTATTCTTTCTCAAATGAAGATTTTATTGAAGCAAGTAAACAATTAATAGAGAAATTTCCATCCATAGAAAAAGTGTTTGATAAAATTAGAACTTCAATTAATTCTTCTTGGCATAAAATTAGAGCCAGAATGTGGAATGGTAAAGAGTTTAAAGAAACTCAAGATTTAGATATTACACATATTATAGATAGAATTGGTACAGGCGATGCTTATGCAGCTGGTATAATTCATGGTTTACAAAAATTTGACGATTATAAAGCTATGGAGTTTGGTAGCGCAGCTTGTGCTATTAAACATACGTATATGGGTGATGTAAATTACGCCACAGAAAGTGATGTGATCAGTATTTTAGAAGGAAATACTACTGGTCGTTTAAAACGATAGGTTTACGTTATATATTAAAAAAGGCAAGAAAATTCATTTTCTTGCCTTTGTTTTTATCTTTTTTTAAGATGGATTCATTAAATCCTCAATTTCATCTGCTTCAATAGGTATGTTTTGCATTAGATTAAATGGAGATCCATTTTCTTGAATTACAACATCATCTTCTAAACGAATTCCAAAACCTTCATCAGGAATATATATAGCCGGTTCTACAGTAAATACCATGTTGGCTTGCATAGGTTCGTGTAGTAAACCATAATCATGGGTATCTAAACCAATGTGATGACTTGTACCATGCATAAAATATTTTTTATAAGCTGGCCAATTGGGGTCTTCATTTTGCACATCAGCCTTGTCTAATAAACCTAGATTTAACAATTCTGACGTCATTACTTTACCAACTTCTATATGATATTCTTTCCATAAAACTCCAGGAGCTAACATATTTGTAGCTTCTTTTTTCACTTTATTTACGGCATTATAAACGGCTTTTTGCCTGTCAGAAAATTTTCCAGAAACAGGTATAGTTCTAGATAAATCACTTTTATAATTGGCGTATTCTGCAGCAATATCAAACAAAATTAAATCCCCACTTTTACACTGTTGATTGTTTTCTATATAGTGCAAAACATTGGCATTATTTCCTGATGCTATAATTGGTGTGTATGCAAAACCTTTAGATCTGTTTTTTACAAATTCGTGCAATAATTCTGCTTCAATTTCATATTCCCAAACTCCTGGTTTTACAAAGTTTAAAATTCTTCTAAAACCTTTTTCGGTAATATTACAAGCTTGTTGCATTAAATCCAATTCAATTTGATCTTTAACAGAGCGTAATCGTTGTAAAATAGGATTGCTTTTTGCCACAGAATGTGCAGGATATTTTGCCAATAACCATTTTGTAAATCGATCTTCTCGAGTTTCTGTTTCTACAGAGGCTCTATAATGTTCGTTAGTATTAATGTAAAAACGATCTGCATAGGCACTCATTTCGAAAAGTATTTTTTCTAAATCTTGCAACCAATACACAGTTTTAATGCCAGAAGTTGTAAATGCAGCTTCTTTAGTTAATTTTTCACCTTCCCAAATGGCAATATGCTCATTGGTTTCTCTAACAAAAAGCACTTCTCTTAACTCTTCATTTGGGCAATCAGGAAAAAGTAACAAGATGCTTTCTTCTTGGTCTACACCACTTAAATAAAAAATATCTCTATGTTGCTCAAAAGGCATTGTGCTATCTGCACTTATAGGATAAATGTCATTAGAGTTAAAAACAGCAATACTTTTAGGTAGCATTTGCGCCATAAAGTTTTTACGGTTTTTAATAAATAAAGCGGAATCTATAGGATGATATTTCATAAGTATACAATATTGAAAAGAGACACAAATATACTAATATAAACCTATAGATAAAGTTGAGCTATTATCAATTATTGATACTTTTTGTTTTAATTACAAAACATTTTAAGACACTAAATTCCTTAAAACTATTTCAAAAAAATGAATAAATTTAGCTTTTTTCATTTCTTTGATTTCTACTATTTCTTCTGCCTTTTTCAGGATTATTTTTCGAATTAGCACCTCTAAAACGAGGTTTTCTTTTCGGTTTTTTAGTTGATGAAGTATTTGTGTTTGTAGTATTATTTTTCTTTTTAAAAGAACCTTTTTTTTGTGTAGCCGCTCTTTTAGGTGCAGTAGTTTCTGTAGGTTCAAAACCAGCAACAATTGTAGATTTTAATTCTTCCTTGAGCAGTTTTTCTATTTCTTTTTGATATTCAGTTTCTTCGCTACAAACCAAAGAAATGGCTTCTCCTTTTGCACCAGCTCTACCTGTTCTACCAATTCTGTGTACATAATCTTCTGGTACATTTGGCAGTTCATAATTAATTACGTGTGGTAATAATGGGATGTCTAAACCACGAGCAGCAATATCTGTAGCTACTAAAACTTTGATGGAATTATCTTTAAAATCTCTCAAGGCTTTTGTTCTTGCACCTTGACTTTTATTTCCATGTATGGCCGCCGCCGAAATTTTAGATTTTATCAAATTTTGAGTCAATTTATTGGCACCATGTTTTGTTCTGGTAAAAATTAAAACTTGGTTCCAATTATTCTCTTTTATCAATTTAACAGTAAACTCTGTTTTTCGTTTTTTATCAACCTTAAAAACACTGTGTGTTACTTTTTTTGCAGTAGAATTTTGTGGTGCAGTTTCTACCTCAACAGGATTTTTTAAAATACCATTGGCAAGCTTTTTTATATCCTGAGAAAAAGTAGCAGAAAAGAGTAAATTCTGACGTTTTTCTGGCATAAAACTTATAATCTTGTTGATGTCTCTTACAAAACCCATATCCAACATTCTATCAGCTTCATCTAAAACTAAAACATCAATTCTTTTAAAAGATACTGCTTTTTGATCGTGTAAATCGAGTAACCTTCCAGGTGTTGCTACTAAAATATCTACACCTCTTTTTAGTGTAACAATTTGCGATGCTGGTTTAACTCCGCCAAAAACAACTGCAGATTTTATGTTTACGTATTTACTGTATTCTCTTACATTATCGTAAACTTGTGCGGCTAATTCTCTTGTAGGTGTTAAAACCAAAGCACGTAAAGGTCTGTATTTTGGGTGTTTGGTTTCTGATAAATATTGTAAAACAGGCAAAGTAAATCCTGCTGTTTTTCCTGTTCCTGTTTGGGCAGATGCCAAAACATCTTTTCCTTGTAAAATATGTGGTATTGCTTTTTGCTGAATAGGAGAAGGTTTTGTGTATCCTTTTTCTTCTACTGCTTTAGTAAAGGCATCTGATAAGCCTAGAGATTTAAATGTCATAAATGGTATTTAAGAAACAATTTTTTCATCATTTCTAATAAAGTGCAAATGTAGGTGGATTCTTTTGCTTTCGTGTTGTTATTTGCCGTAAATAAAAAAAGATGCCATTTAGAGCATCTTTTTTATCTGTAATTTTTTTAGAATTTTATCTTCTTCTAGAACGCGACCCTCTTAAAACACCCACTAAAAATAAAATTACAATGGCACCAGTTGCGCCAACTATAATGTCTTCTAACCAGTAAGGGTTTACATTTATTTTTATGCCTAATTGTCCATAAAGCCAATCGCCAACAAAACTACCAGCAATACCTATTATAATATTTACTAATAGTCCAAAACCGTTATCTCTCATTAATACATCTGCTATATAACCACATATAGCACCAATAATTATTGTGTATAATAATCCCATTTTAAATAAAATTTAATTGATTAATTAAACGCAAATTAATAAAAATTAACAGTTAATTCTAAAAGAAGTCCTTAAAAACTAATATTTTAGTCGAAAAAATAGCCTTATACAGGTAAATTATAACCAATCAATAACTAATACTTCATTTTTTTATGAAAAAAGCACTACTCTTTAGTTTCGTTTTACTAACAACATTTGTTTTTGGTCAACAAAAAACAACAAGCGCTTCTGATGTTCATCAATCTTTAACCAAGAAATCTAAAATGATGACTTCTTCGTTGGTTAAAAACATCAATTTTACAAATATCGGACCTACTATTATGAGTGGTAGAGTTGTAGATGTTGCTGTAAACCCAAATAACACAACAGAATTTTATGTGGGTTATGCCTCTGGTGGTTTGTGGTATACAAATAATAACGGAACCACTTTTACACCAGTATTAGACAATTCTCCTACTCAAAATATTGGTGACATTGCTGTAGATTGGAACTCAGGTACAATTTGGGTGGGTACAGGAGAAAAAAATTCATCAAGATCTAGTTATGCTGGTATTGGGATGTTAAAATCTACGGATAAAGGTAAAACTTGGACAAATGTTGGTTTGTTAGATTCTCATCATATTAGTAGAATTCTTATCAACCCAAATAATCCAGATGAGGTTATTGTAGGTGTTATTGGGCATTTATATTCATCAAACAAAGAAAGAGGGATTTTTAAAACCACAGATGGTGGTAAAACTTGGTCTAATCCTTTATTTATTAATAACAATACAGGAATTATAGACGTTGCTTTTGCGCCAGAAAACTTCAATATTATGTATGCTGCTTCTTGGGAAAGAGAGCGTAAAGCTTGGAATTTTGATGGTGATGGAAAAAATTCTGCAATTTACAAAAGTACAGATGCAGGAAATACTTGGTCAAAAATTAGCGAAAAAAGTGGTTTTCCTGTGGGAGATGGTGTAGGTAGAATTGGTTTGGCTGTTTTTAATGAAAATACAGTGTATGCTTTGCACGACAGTCAGTTTAGAAGACCAAAAGATGCAGATAAAAAAGCTTCTAGTGAGTTGTCTAAAGACGATTTTAAAACCATGTCTAAAGACGATTTATTAAAATTAGACGATAAAAAATTAAATGCGTATTTAAAAAATAACGGATTTCAAGAAAAATACAGAGCTCAGAATGTAAAACAAATGGTTAGAGTTGGTTCTGTAAAACCTGTAGATTTAGCAAGTTATTTAGAAGATGCTAATTCTATGTTATTCGATACTCCAGTTATTGGAGCAGAAGTTTTTAAAACTACAAATGGAGGTAAAACTTGGAAAAAAACACACACCGATTTTTTAAATGGTGTTTATAGCTCTTATGGTTATTATTTTGGTGAAATTAGAGTGGATTTACAAGACGAAAACGGAATTTACGTTTTAGGTGTCCCTATTATAAAATCGAAAGATGGTGGAAAAACGTTTACATCTATCAGTAGAGAAAATGTACATTCAGATCACCAAGCTTTGTGGGTAAATCCTAAAAAATCGGGTCATATTTTAAATGGTAATGATGGTGGTTTAAACCTTTCTTATGATGATGGAGAAAACTGGATTAAATTAAACGATCCTGCAGTTGGTCAATTTTATGCTGTGTATGCAGACAATCAAAAAAACTATAAAGTGTATGGTGGTTTGCAAGATAATGGGGTTTGGGTTGCAAATAACAATGCAAGAATAAATAAAGAATGGCAAGCATCTGGTCAAAATCCATATGAGTCAATTATGGGAGGAGATGGAATGCAAGTGCAAGTTGATGACAGAAATCCAAATATTGTTTACACAGGATATCAGTTTGGAAACTATTACAGAATTAATAGAGAAACAGGTAAAAGCAAATACATACAACCAAAACATACTTTAGGCGAAACCCCTTATCGTTTCAATTGGCAAACTCCTATTTTATTATCAAAACACAATCAAGATATTTTATATTTGGGAGGTAATAAATTACACAGATCTTTAAATCAAGGTGATGATTGGGAAACCATTTCTGGCGATTTAACAACTGGTGGTAAAAAAGGAAATGTTGCTTACGGAACATTAACCACAATTTCAGAAAGTCCTTTTCAATTTGGACTGATATACGTAGGTTCTGATGATGGTTACATCAACCTTACAAAAAACGGTGGAGGTTCTTGGTCTAGAATTTCGAACAATTTGCCACAAAATTTATGGGTCTCTAGAGTTATTGCATCAGCTCACAAAAAAGAAAGAGTTTACGCAACATTAAATGGATATAGATTCGACGATTTTAAACCTTATGTTTATATGTCTGATGATTATGGACAAACTTGGAAAAATATTGGAGAGTCTATTCCTACAGCTGCTGTAAACGTAATTAAAGAAGATCCAGCCAACGAAAATGTGTTGTATTTAGGTACAGACAATGGGTTGTATGTTTCTTTTGATAAAGGGACTTCGTGGAATGCATTTAGCAAGAATTTACCTAATGTTGCAGTGCACGATTTGGTAATTCAACCAACAGCAAAACACTTAATTGTAGGGACACATGGACGTAGTTTATATAGAGCAGATATAGCACCTGTTCAAAAAATGTCCAAAGAAGTTTTATCAAAATCTACCCATATTTTTTCTATTGATGATATTAGAAAAAGTAGAAATTGGGGGCGTTCTTGGAGTCAGTGGAGAGCAGCAAATGAGCCAGAACTAGTCATTCCTTTTTACTCAAAAATCAAAACAAAAACGGTTGTCGATATTTATAAAGATGATATAAAAGTAAACTCAATTTCTGTAGACGCAGATAAAGGGTTTAATGCATTTTCTTTTGATGTAACTTTTTCTAAAAACGGATTAAAATCATACAAAAAAGCCAATGAAAAAGAAGATATAAAAGCAGCGCAAAATGATGTATTTTACTTACCTAAAGGAAAATATGTTGTAAAAATTGGCGATGCCAAAAGCGAGTTTAAAATAAAGTAAAATTTTTATTTAATATTATTTTTTATAAACCTCACAAACTTAAATGTCTGTGAGGTTTTATATCTTTGAGTATGAAAATTTTTAGTATTTATTTCTGTTTATTTTTTTGCATTTCGTTACATGCTCAATCGAATTTTAAAAAATTTCTAAAGCTCTCTAAACCTTTAAAAAGCTGGGTAGCTTTGCATCCTTTTAAGGCAAAAAAAGCATTGTTAATTTCTGAAGAAGCTATAAGAATTTCAGACTCTATTGCAAAAACAAATGTCTTAGATGGCGATGTTTCTGGAGGACAAGTAGATGCTTTTAGACACGCCTTTTGGATGGCAAGATTGCACCAAGAATTGGGTAAATCTGCAGCAAGAACTTTAGGCAAAGCCCACGAAAAAGAAAATTATATTACTTTTAAAAAGAATCAATTAGAAGAGGGTTATGTGCCAGATGAAATTTCGTCTAAAATGGATTTATGGAATAACGAACAGGGTATAAAGCTAATTACTAAAGGAAGTAAAGTTTCTAAAAAAGGATTAATTTTTAGAGTAATAAATGCCATTTTAACAGGTAAAATGAAAATTATTAAAAAAGATAAAAATGGCAATTTTTTAACCCGTAACAACAAAACTATTACACCAGAAGAATTACAAGGTAAATGGAAAAATAATAAATGTTTAATAACATCTAATGCGCAAAATTAAAAGCATTTTAAACTTTAGGTAAACATTACATAACAAGCTTGGTGCTACTTTTATAAATCATAATTTCTTATCAGAAATAAAATGAATAACAAAAAAGTACTGCCGTATTTATTTGCCTTTCTTGCTGCCTGTTTTGGCGTTTATTTACATAACTTATTTTTAGATTTTTATATCGATGATGCTGCTCTATATGGCTCATTAAGTAAGCATATGATTGCCACTGGCGATTTTTTATCGCTAATACACAATCATAAAGATTGGTTAGATAAACCGCATTTTCCTTTTTGGGTAACTGCGCTTTTTTTTAAAAGTTTTGGCGTAAGTTCGTTTACGTATTTTTTGCCCATTACACTTTCTATTTTTGGCTCGTTTATTTACACTTTTAAATTCTCAATTAAATATTATCATAAAATAACAGCTTGGTTAAGTGTTTTTGTGTTGGCAACTGCACAATATACTTTTATGGCGAGTACAGAAGGTAGAATAGAACCATATTTAATGTTGGCAATTATTGCTAGTATTTATCATTTTGATGCCGGTTTTCATCAAAAAAAGAAAATGCATTTAACTTTGGTATCTGTTTATGTAGCCATGGCAATCATGACCAAAGGAATCTTTATTATTGTGCCTATTTTTGGCGGAATTTTAGGCCACTTAATATATCAACAAAGAAACTTAAACGTATTTTTTTCTTGGAGATGGTTATTTATTTTTGGGGTAACATTCATCTTTATTTTACCCGAAATTTATGCGCTTTATATTCAGTTTGATAGTCAACTAGAAAAAGAAGTTTTTGGCAAAAAAGGAGTTTCTGGCATCAAATGGTTTCTTTGGGATAGTCAATTTAGTAGGCTTGTAAATTCTGGACCAATTACAAGAGCAGGAGGAGATGTTTTTTTCTTTTTACATACCCTAATGTGGGCGTTTTTTCCTTGGGGTATTTTGCTATACATCGCTTTTTATAAGAGAATAAAAAGCATTTTTACAAAAACCCATATTGCAGAAAATTATACTTTTTTTGGCGGACTTCTAATGCTGATTTTATTCTCGATATCAAAATTTCAATTGCCCCATTATATTTCTATAGTTTTTCCTTTTTATGCTATTTTGGTGGCACATACCTTAAATAATTCGCTTTCTAAAGTTCAAGTTAAATTGGTAAAAGGAGCACAACTATTAGCAATTGTTTTAGGTGTTTTTTTATTGATATTTTTAACAATAATTGCTAAAACAAATCTTTATTTTACCTTTTTTTGTATGTTGATGTTTGTTTTTATTGCAATAAAAATTTATCATACTAAACTAAACAATACCTTTAAATTAGTCTTGCTTTCTGGTTTTACCTCGCTTGTTTTAAATTTATATGCCAGTGTAAAAGTATATGCTAAAGTTAGCGATTATAGAGCAGGTATTTATGCAGCAGAATACCTTAACAAAAACTACAAGCTTAGCTCTGTGGCTGCTATTGGTAAAATTCCAAATTTGTTCGATTTTTATTCAAATTCGCCAGTTGTTAAATACAAAACGTTACCTAAAAACGAAACCCTAAAATCAGAATTTGTGTTGTCTTTTTTAATAGATAGTGTAAGTACACAAGAAATTTTAAAACACTATAAAGTAGAAAAAAGATTTAAACATTATAATGAAGAAAATATCCAATTAAAGTTTTTTTATCCTAAGAAAAGAGAACAGAACTTAACCGAATTTGTATTGTATAAGAGAGAAGATACTAGCTCAAAAATGGTAACTAAGCTTTAAATTTTACTTTAGATATAGACGCTTAAAACTAAAAAACAATAACATCACTTCAGTTTTTTTGTTAAACGTTTAACCTGGTTATTTAAAATTGTTCTAAATACAGATGAAAACGCTTTAATTTCTTTGCTATCCATTTGTTTAAGCCTTATTTTTGTAGACACAATTTTAACTAACTACACAATGAGCGGATTTTTCAAATCTTCAATTGGAAGAAAAGTAGCAATGGCGCTTTCTGCTTTCTTCCTGATGTTTTTCTTAATAATGCATTTATCAGTAAATTTAATATCACTTTTTAGTGAAGATGCATTTAATACTGCTTCTCATTTTATGGGAACAAATCCAATAGTGCAATTTGCTTTACAGCCAGTTTTAATATTGGGTGTTGTTTTTCATTTTGTAATGGGTTTTATTTTAGAACTTAAAAATAGAAAAGCACAAGGTGTTGCTTATGCTAAAAACAACGGAGCAGCAAATTCTACTTGGATGAGTAGAAATATGATTTACAGCGGAATTGCAATTCTTGCTTTTATCATTTTACATTTTATCGATTTTTGGATTCCAGAATTAAACACAAAATATGTTCTTGGAGACATGTCTGGAATGCACAATGGTGGTTATAGATACTACCATGAATTGGTAGAAAAATTCCACAGTCCATTAAGAGTGGGTGCTTATGTTCTTGCTTTTGTTTTCTTAGGATTACACTTAGCTCACGGATTTACATCAGCTTTCCAATCAATGGGATCAACTGCAGGAAGAAAAAAAGCATTACAAAACTTTGGTAAAATATACTCGATAGTTATTCCTTTAGGATTTATCATTATCGCATTATTTCATCATTTATTTAATAACCATTAATCTTAAATAACAATGGCTTTAGATTCAAAAGTACCTCAAGGTCCAATTAAAGATAAATGGACAGATTATAAAAACAAAATTAACTTAGTAAACCCTGCAAACAAACGTCATATAGATGTAATTGTTGTAGGTACAGGTTTAGCAGGTGGTTCTGCAGCTGCAACATTAGCAGAATTAGGCTACAATGTTAAAGCATTTGCATATCAAGATTCTCCAAGAAGAGCGCATTCTATTGCAGCACAAGGAGGTATTAATGCAGCAAAAAACTATCAAGGAGATGGAGATTCTACTTACAGATTATTTTACGATACTGTAAAAGGTGGAGATTACAGATCTCGTGAAGCAAACGTTTATCGTTTGGCAGAAGTTTCTGCAAATATTATAGATCAATGTGTGGCTCAAGGTGTACCTTTTGCACGTGATTATGGTGGTTTATTAGACAACCGTTCTTTTGGTGGAGTTTTAGTTTCTAGAACTTTTTATGCAAAGGGGCAAACAGGTCAGCAATTATTATTAGGAGCCTATTCTGCAATGAACAGACAAATTGCTCGTGGTAAAATAGAAATGTTTAACAGACACGAAATGTTAGACGTTGTTTTGGTTGATGGTAAAGCAAGAGGAATTATAACACGTAATTTAATTACAGGAGAAATTGAGCGTCATTCTGCACATGCAGTTGTTATTGCTTCTGGTGGATATGGAAATGTATATTTCTTATCAACCAATGCAATGGGTTCTAACGTAACTGCTTCTTGGAAAATCCATAAAAAAGGAGCTTATTTTGCAAATCCTTGTTATACACAAATTCACCCAACATGTATTCCACGTTCTGGAGATTATCAATCAAAATTAACGTTGATGTCAGAATCGTTAAGAAATGATGGTAGAATTTGGGTGCCAAAGAATATGGACGATGTAATTGCCATTAGAGAAGGTAAGAAAAAACCTACAGATTTATCTGAAGACGAAAGAGATTATTATTTAGAAAGACGTTATCCTGCTTTTGGTAACTTAGTACCAAGAGATGTTGCTTCTAGAGCTGCAAAAGAACGTTGTGATGCTGGTTATGGAGTAAATGCTACAGGAGAAGCTGTGTATTTAGATTTTGCTGCTGCCATTACTCGTTATGGAAAAGAGCAAGCTAAAATTCAGAACATAAGCAATCCTTCTGATGCTAAAATTTACGAATTAGGTCAAAAAATAGTAGAAGCTAAATATGGTAACTTATTTCAGATGTACGAGAAAATCGTAGATCAAAATCCATACGAAACTCCTATGATGATTTATCCTGCAGTACACTATACTATGGGTGGTGTTTGGGTTGATTATAACTTAATGACAACCATTCCTGGTTGTTATTGTATTGGTGAGGCTAACTTCTCAGATCATGGTGCTAACAGATTAGGAGCATCTGCATTAATGCAAGGTTTGGCTGATGGATATTTTGTGTTACCATATACTATTGGAGATTATTTAGCTGATGATATTAGAACCGGAAAAATATCAACAGAAACTCCAGAATTTGAAGCCGCAGAAAAAGAAGTAAAAGATAGAATAGATTTCTTTGTAAACAATAAAGGAACCAATTCTGTAGATTATTACCACAAGAAATTAGGAAAAATCATGTGGGATAAATGTGGAATGTCTAGAAACGAAAAAGGTTTAAAAGAAGCAATCGAAGAAATTTCTGCTTTAAGAAAAGATTTCTGGCAAAATGTTTCTGTACCTGGTGGAAGTGAAGAGTATAATGAAGAATTAGCAAAAGCAGGTAGAGTAGCAGATTTCTTAGAATTAGGAGAATTATTTGCAAAAGATGCTTTGGTAAGAGAAGAATCTTGTGGAGGGCACTTTAGAGAAGAATCTGCAGAAGAGTCTGGCCCACAAAAAGGAGAAGCAAAACGTGATGATGAAAACTTTGCTTTTGTTTCTGCTTGGGAATACAAAGGAGAGCCTAAAGATGCTGTTTTACATAAAGAAGAATTAGAGTTTAACGATATTGAATTGAAACAACGTTCATATAAATAAAAGACAAGATGAATTTAACACTTAAAATTTGGAGACAAAAAGACTCAAGTTCAAAGGGTCAAATGGTAGATTATAAAGTGACTGATATTTCAGAGCATATGTCTTTTTTAGAAATGATAGATGTTTTAAACGAAGGTTTAGTAGCTAAAGGAGAAGAACCTGTTGCTTTCGATCATGATTGTAGAGAAGGTATTTGCGGTATGTGTTCTATGTATATTAATGGAGAAGCACATGGGCCAGATAGAGGTATTACAACTTGTCAGTTACACATGCGTATGTTTAACGATGGAGATACGATTACTATAGAACCATTTAGAGCAGCAGCATTTCCTGTAATTAAAGATTTAGTAGTAGACAGAACTGCTTTCGATAGAATTCAGCATGCAGGTGGTTACATTTCTGTAAACACTTCTGGTAACACACAAGATGCCAACTCAATTCCTATTTCTAAACATGCAGCAGATGAGGCTATGGATGCAGCAACTTGTATTGGTTGTGGTGCTTGTGTAGCTACTTGTAAAAACAGTTCTGCAATGCTATTTGTAGGTGCAAAAGTATCTCAATATGCATTATTACCTCAAGGACAAGTAGAAGCTGCAGATCGTGTTAAAAACATGGTTGCACAGATGGATTTAGAAGGTTTTGGAAACTGTACAAACACTGGTGCTTGCGAAGTAGAATGCCCAAAAGGAATTTCTTTAGACAACATTGCAAGAATGAACAGAGAATTGATGAAAGCTTCTATTTAAAGTATATATTTTGTAATTAGAATCCCATTTATTTTTAATAGATGGGGTTTTTTTATGCCCTTTTTCTAGCTCAAATGTTCTAAAAAGGATATCAGAATTTCTTTGCTTATGTGATGAAATATTATTTTTTGTAAATTGGCTAAAACTAATAAACGTCAATACTAATGAATATTTTTAATAGGTTATTTACAATTATTTTAATTTTTGCAACTTCATTTTTAACATTATCACAAGAAAATAATATTAAGCTGGATGGTATAGTAGTAGATGAAAATAATGAACCTATTCCTTATGCTGCAGTGGGTATTACATCAAAATCTATTGGTACAGCAACAACAGAAGAAGGTACTTTTTATCTTTTAGTATCTAGTGCTAATTTTAACGATATTTTAGAGGTTTCTAGTATTGGTTTTGAAACCTTTAAAATAAAAGTTCAAGACTATTTAAACCTACCTGAAAAGAAGATTGTAATTAAAGAAGCAGTAATGGCACTAGATGAAATTGTTATTTCTAATAAAAAACCACATGAATTTGTAAAAAAAGCCATTCAAAACCTGCATAAAAATACAGTAAATAAAAAACATCAATTAAAAGTTTTGTACAGACGTTTTTCATCAGAAAACTCACAAACACGATTTCTTGTTGAGCATTATTTGAATGTTTTAGATTTTGGCCCAAACACGGGAGAATTTGGTGGGTTTGAAATTATAGCAGGTCGTAAATCTGTAGATTATCGTTTTTTAAAAAAGAAGTTATTGTTTCATCCCATGGCTATTATAGGTAATAGAAACCCTATTAGAAATGGGTTTAGAGTAAAAGACTATAATTGGGAAAGAACAGGAGATACTTTTTATGACGGAGAAGATATTTTAATTTTAGAAGGGAAAAAGAAAGGTAGTAAATGGGAGTTTATAAGACTATATGTAGGTTTAGACACTTCAGGTATATATAAAGTAGAAACATCCGATTTACAATCGGTTTATATTTATAAAAAAAATAAGGATGGTAAGTTAGTTTTAAGTTACCATAATAGAACTAGAAGAGGTAAAATGAAATTAACTGATTTGCAAAAAAAATTACTTAAGACAGACCAGCCTGAAATGAGCGAATCTTATAAGCACGAAGTGTATGTTTTGGGTATAGAAACCAACTCTAAAATTGTAAATAAATCTGATTATAAAGTTTTTAAAAAAGATATGGGTGATATAAAATTTACTTATAATGCTGATTTATGGAATTCTTTAAGTTTACCACCAGCAACTTCTTTTTATAAAAAATGTGTAAAGCAATTAGAATCTATTTATGGTGTGCCTTTAGAAAATCAGTTTAAGTTTGCAAATAAATAGAGAAGTAAATAACACCAAATTTTCATTTTGTTAAGAATTGTGCTAATATCAATTTCAGATAATTTGTAGTTTTTTTATTCTTGTTGATTTCTGTGTATAAACACCTCTTTTTAATGTGTTTTAAGCTTACTTAAAACCTTTAAAAAAGTCTTCAGGAGAAATTTCTAATTTTTCTAAAATTTCTAACAATCGAGTTGTATCTAATTTTGTTTTGCCAGTTTCTACTTTGTAAAAACCACTAGAAGTTAAATTTAATAGCACTCCTAAATCCCATTGGGTTAAACCAAGTTCTTTACGTCTTTTAACAATTCGCTTTAAAATAATTTTAGACTTCTCTTCTAGCCTCTCTTTTTCCTTTGCTCTCTCCTTCTCTTTTTCTATTTCTTTTTCTCTCATTTCAATTTTTAAAGTATAAAAATAAGCTAAAAAAATCACTTTTTTACTTTCCATTTTGGCATCCCTATTTATAGGGAGACAGCTCTCTCCCCATTTATAGGGATGCCAAAACAGCCATAGAATTATTTTTATTACTGATAAATCTTTCTCAAATTTGAGCAAAAGAAGTTGCTATGAAAAAGAAATACTACACAAAACCATCAGTCAATGTG